>NZ_CP104582.1:4200000-4500000 GCF_029814935.1 Pseudomonas sp. GD03919 | reverse complement strand
GAAGCAGCGCGCTTGCAGATGTATCGCAACGTGCAGGCGCAGGAATGAGCGATGCCTGTGGGAGGCGCTTCAGCGGCGAGCTTTATCGCGGCTGAAGCCGCTCCCACGGTTTCGGTGATCGCCCGGTAATCACACATCGCCCGCAAGCGGGCTCCTACAGGGGAATCGGGCATTTCGTAGGAGCCGGCTTGCCGGCGATTCGTACCCCACAGGCCCGCGCCAGTGCCCGGGATTGCATACGGCTACGCGCGAAAGCGACTCGGCGGCACGCCGCTCCAGCGCTGGAAGGCATGGCGGAAGCTGGCGGTCTCGCTGAAGCCGAGCACTTCGGCGATGCGGTACACCGGCCATTGCTCCTCGCCGAGCAGCGCCTTGGCGCGCTCGAAGCGCAGCTCGTCGAGCAGGCCCTGGTAGCTGGTGCCCAGTTCCTGCAGGTGACGGCGCAGGGTGCGCGGCGAGCAATGCATCTGCTGCGCCAGGTTCTCCAGCCCCGGCGGCTCGGCCAACTGCGCGGCGAGCAACTGGCGCACCCGCTCCAGCCAGGCCTGGCGGCTGCTGAACTCGGCGTTCAGACGGCGGCAGCGTTCCACCATGTCGCCGTGGGTCACGCTGTCGGCCAGCGGCAGCCGGCGTTCCAGCAACGCGGCGGGAAAGGCGAAGGCATTGCGCTGTGCCGAGAAACGCAGCGGGCAGGGAAAACTCTGTGCATAGCGCGCAACGTAGTCTGGCCGAGCGTAGGTGAACTCGGCGCCTGCCAATGACAGCGGCTGGCGCAGCAGTTCATCACCGATCAGCTTCAGCGAGGCCAGGCACATCTCCACGTTGAACACTTCCAGCGCCTCGGCATCGCGGTAACCGCTGGCGCAGATCCAGGCCCGCTCGCCTTCCACCTGCATGTCGAGGCGAAAATAGGTGCCGAGTAGCGCCGGGTACTGCAGCAACAGACGCCAGGCGTCACCAAAGGTGGCAGCCGAGAGGGCGGCGTAACCCAGCAGCCCATAGGAGGAAACATGCAGGCTGCGCCCCAGGTCGAGCCCCAGATCAGCACGCAGGGCCAGGGCATTGGCACACACCTGCAGCTCCTGCACCCGGGTGATGCGCGCGTCGGCATTGTCCAGATCAGCCGCACCAATGCCGCTCCCAGCCAGCAATTGCGGGCGTCGTTCGGGCTGCTCGGCGAAGCGCTGGAGGATCAGGGAAACCACATGCAGGGTGGTCAGTGGGGCGTGCAGCATGATGCGTTCCGTAAGCGTTATTAGGCAAAGGAACGCAAGAAATATGCCGCGAGACGGCGGGCCGTAGCCCGCCCGAGAGGATCAGCGATTACGCAGAATGGCGTTGATGAAGTCGCCCTGATTCGGTTCATCCTTGTGCGTGGTGAACTGCAGTTGGCCGTCCTGCTCGCGCAACTTCATGCTTTCGCCGAAGCGGCAGTCGATGCCCTTGAGGGTCTTGGCCTCGGCCTTGTAGCGGTCGTCCTTGCCACACAGGTAGGCCATCTGGCTGACCACTTCACCGCAGAAACTCGGCACGCTGAGGCCGATCAGCTGCTCATCGGACATCGCGCTCCAGTCCACCTGGGCGCTCAGCGGGATGGCGCAGGCCTTGGAGGCTTCGCCGTCGATCTCCTGCTTCTGGTAAATCGCCAGGAGGACCTTCGGCTTCAGCGCCTTGGTGTCGGCGGAAGGAGCGAGCGCCAAGCTCACGCCCTGGCCGGCTCGAATACCTGCGGATGCTTGGCCAGATCCAGCGCAGCGGCTTGAAGGGAAAGCAGGGAGAGGGCAACGAGCGAAACGTACTGTTTCATGACGACACGTCCTTGTTCGGATGAAGAGCGCACAGTATAGCCCGCCGCCTGGCGGCGATCTGTGCGCCCGTCCGCGTCCGTTCTGTAGGAAAGTTGCCAGTGCGTGGCCTTGCTCGAATCAGAACTGCAGCACCACCCGCCCCTCGATCTGCCCGCCGCGCATCTGCTCGAAGATGCCATTGATGTTGTCGAGCGTGTCGCTGTGCACTGTGGCCTTGACCAGGCCCTCGCCAGCGAAATCCAGTGCCTCCTGCAAATCGGCGCGGGTGCCGACGATCGAGCCGGTGATCGTGATGGCCTTGAGCACCACGTCGAAAATCGGCGTGGGGAAGTCACCTGGCGGCAGGCCGACCAGGGCCACCGTACCGCGCCGGCGTGCCATGCCGATGGCCTGGCCAAAGGCGGCGTTGGACACCGCTGTGACCAGTACGCCATGGGCGCCACCGATATCGCGCTGCACCACCTCGGCCGGATTTTCCTTACGCGCATTGATGGTCAGGCTGGCGCCGAGCTTGCGCGCCAACTCCAGCTTGGCGTCGTCGACATCCACCGCGATGACGTGCAGGCCCATGGCGCGGGCATACTGCACTGCAACGTGGCCGAGGCCGCCGATACCGGAGATCGCCACCCACTGGCCGGGGCGCGCCCCGGTTTCCTTTAGCCCCTTGTATACCGTCACGCCGGCGCAAAGGATCGGCGCAATTTCCAGAAAATCGACGCTTTTCGGCAGGATGCCGACGTAGTTCGGATCAGCCAGCACGTATTCGGCGTAACCGCCGTTGATCGAATAGCCGGTGTTCTGCTGGCTCTCGCACAGGGTTTCCCAGCCGGTCAGGCAGTGTTCGCAGCAGCCGCAGGCGGTGTAGAGCCAGGGCACGCCGACACGGTCGCCTTCCTTGACCCGCGTGACGCCGCTGCCGACCGCCGCCACGTAGCCAACGCCCTCGTGGCCGGGAATGAACGGCAGACTCGGTTTCACCGGCCAGTCACCCTCGGCGGCGTGCAGGTCGGTGTGACAGACGCCCGAGGCCTCGATTTTCACCAGAATCTGCCCGGGGCCGGGCAGTGGGGTGTTCACCTCCTCGATACGCAACGGCTGCCCGAAGGCGTGGACGACGGCGGCTTTCATGGTCTGGTTCATGTGCGGTTCCTCTTGCATGCGAGTGGAGCGTCAGTTTGCGCGCGCAGCCCGTGCCGGCATTGCTCCAGAGCAAGGTTTAGCTGGTTTTCCCGCTCTGCCACACCCTGTATGACAAACGGTCATGTGCAGTGCGCGCCTGCCCTGGCTTTGCGTTATACTGCGCGGCCTTCGGCCGGCCGCACCCGGCCAACGAATCATGACAAGCCACGCTGGCCCGCCCGCGTGGCTTGTTGGTTTTTGACGCGCCGCGAGGCGCCCGAGAGAAGAGGCACTTTGATGAGCGCACTGGTTGGCGTGATCATGGGCTCCAAGTCCGATTGGTCCACCCTTAGCCACACCGCCGAGATGCTGGACAAGCTGGGCATCCCCCACGAGGTCAAGGTGGTTTCCGCCCACCGCACCCCGGATCTGCTGTTCCAGTACGCCGAAGAGGCTGAGGCGCGTGGCATTCAGGTGATCATCGCTGGCGCCGGTGGCGCCGCTCACCTGCCGGGCATGTGTGCGGCCAAGACGCACCTGCCGGTACTCGGCGTGCCGGTGCAGTCGTCCATGCTGTCGGGTGTCGACTCGCTGTTGTCGATCGTGCAGATGCCGGCCGGCATTCCGGTCGCCACCCTGGCCATCGGCAAGGCCGGCGCGGTCAACGCAGCGCTGCTGGCCGCCAGCATCCTCGGTCACCAGCATCCGCAGTTCCATGCGGCGCTGAAGCTGTTCCGTCAGGAACAGACCGATACCGTGCTGAGCAACCCGGACCCGCGCGAGGCCTGAAGCCATTCCATCAGGGGCAGCGACACGGCGCATGTGAACGCTGTGCGCTGCCCGGGATGCGCATTTACCGGCGTAAACTCCGCTTCCTGCGCTGCGGGCAGCGCTCAACTGCTTGGTCTCGCCACCTGCTGAAAAGGGGCTTTGTTATGAAAATCGGTGTGATCGGTGGCGGCCAGCTGGGCCGCATGATGGCCCTGGCGGGTACCCCGCTGGGCATGCAGTTCGCCTTCCTCGACCCGGCGCCGGATGCCTGCGCCCAGGCGCTCGGCGAGCATATCCGTGCGGACTATGGCGATCAGGATCACCTGCGCCAGCTGGCCGACGAGGTCGACCTGGTCACCTTCGAGTTCGAGAGCGTGCCGGCCGAAACCGTGGCCTTCCTCTCGCAGTTCGTGCCGGTCTACCCGAGCGCCGACGCCCTGCGCATCGCCCGTGATCGCTGGTTCGAGAAGTCCATGTTCCGCGAGCTGGGCATTCCCACACCGGAGTTCGCCGACATCCAGTCGCAGGCCGACCTAGACGCCGCCGTGGCCAGCATTGGCCTGCCGGCGGTGATGAAGACCCGCACCCTGGGCTATGACGGCAAGGGCCAGAAAGTCCTGCGCAAGCCGGAAGACGTCAGCGGTGCCTTCGCCGAGCTGGGCAGCGTGCCGTGCATCCTCGAAGGCTTCGTGCCCTTTACCGGCGAAGTGTCGCTGATCGCCGTGCGCGCCCGTGATGGCGAAACCCGCTTCTACCCGCTGGTGCACAACACCCACGACAGCGGCATTCTCGCCCTGTCCGTCGCCAGCACCGATCATCCGCTGCAGGCGCTGGCCGAGGATTACGTCGGCCGCGTGCTGGACAAGCTCGATTACGTTGGCGTGCTGGCCTTCGAGTTCTTCGAAGTCGACGGCGGTCTCAAGGCCAACGAGATCGCCCCGCGCGTGCACAACTCCGGGCACTGGACCATCGAAGGCGCCGAGTGCAGCCAGTTCGAGAACCACCTGCGCGCCGTCGCCGGCCTGCCGCTGGGTTCCACCGCCAAGCTGGGCGAGAGCGCGATGCTCAACTTCATTGGTGCAGTACCGCCGGTGGAGCAGGTGATCAGCATCGCCGACTGCCACCTGCACCACTATGGCAAGGCCTTCAAGGCCGGGCGCAAGGTCGGGCATGCCACGCTTCGCAGCGCTGATCGCGCCGCTCTGGATGTCGCGATCAAGGCCGTACAGGCATTGATCGCAAAAGGCTGAGCCGGCATGTTGCGACTACGCTCTTGAATGATGGCAGTCATTCAAGAGCGTCCCGCATGAAGTACCTGTCTGCCCTGCTGCCCCTGATATCCGCGCTGACCTGCAATGCGGCGGACGACGTACTACGCGTCGATTTCCGTGAGCGCACACCAGAGATGCGCGTGGTTGACGGCCTACCCAGCGGCCCACTGGTCAGCGTGCTGGAAACCGCTGCCCAGCGTGTCGGTGTCGAACTGCACTGGCGCCAGGCGCCCTTCCTGCGCAGCCTCGACGATCTGCGCACCGGGCGCATCGACCTGGTGCCGCGCGTGCTCATGACCGAGGCGCGCCGCGCCTATATCCACTACCTGCCCAGCATCGGCAACCAGCCGCTGCATGTGCGCTTCGTCGTGCGCCCCGGGCAGGAAGCGCGCCTGAGCCGTTACGAGGATTTGTACGAGCTGGCCCTGGGGGGCAAGCGTGGTACGGCCTATTTCGAACCTTTCGACAGCGATGACCTGCTCGATCGCGCCTATGTCAGCGACGATGCGCAACTGGCTGCGATGTTCCGGGCTGGGCGCCTGGATACCATCGCGGTGATCGACGCTGCACCGATGGAGGCGCAATTCCAGGCCATGAACTTTCGCGACTACAGCTACGCGCACTACGCCCACCAGCAGGTACTGGGCAACCACTTCGGCGCATCGCTGAAGCGCTACCAGAACGACCGACGTGACCTCTACGACCGCCTTGGCGCTGAGCTGCAACGCATGCGTGAAGAGGGCGAAGTTGCCCTGATCTACCACCGTTATGGCGTTCTGCCGCCAGACGAGGCGAACTGATAGCCCCATTGACTTGTCCCATGACGGGCCTGCCGCACGAGCGGCACTTATCAAGGAGACACGCCAATGGGCATTATCGGCACCATCTTCATCGGCCTGATCGTCGGGTTGATCGCACGTTTTCTCAAACCCGGCGATGACAGCATGGGCTGGATCATGACCATCCTGCTCGGCATCGGGGGCTCCATCGCGGCCACTTACGGTGGCCAGGCCCTGGGCATCTACGAAGCCGGACAGGCCGCCGGCTTCATCGGCGCAGTGATCGGCGCCATCGTCCTGCTGGTAATCTACGGCGCGATCAAGAAGGGCTGACAAGCCCAGGTCAGGAGCCGACTTGTCGGCTCCTCGTTAACGCCGCCACGAGATGCCATAGCCCATGCGCCACCTGCTGCTCGCCCTACTGTTTTGTACCGGCCTGGCCCACGCCGAACTGCCGGAAACCGACTGGCTCGACCTGATGCCACCCGAAGACCGCAAGGCCCTCGAGGAAATGCCCGAGATCAGCCACGACAGCCCGGAAGGCGACAGCACCTTCTACGGCGAGGGCGGCCTGCGCCAGCAGGATCAGGACCTGCCGGCCGTGATGTATTCCGCCAAGACCGTGGCCGAACTCGACGGCAAGGCCATCCGCCTGGGCGGCTATCCGGTGCCGCTGGAAAACGACGAGAAAGGCAACAGCACCCTGTTCTTCCTGGTGCCCTATCCGGGCGCCTGCATCCACGTGCCGCCACCGCCGCCCAATCAGTTGGTGCTGGTGCGCTACCCCAAGGGCATCGTCCTTGACGATATCTATGCCCCGCTGTGGGTCAGTGGCGAACTGAAGGTGGAGCAGGTCAGCAATGACCTGGCCGACGCCGCCTATGCCATGGACGCGGGCGAAGTACGCCTGGTAACTGACGAAGACCTTTACTGATCGCCCCGGAGTGCACGCATGAAAGCTGCAGCCCTGTTATTGCTCTGCCTGCTGTCCACCGCTGTGCTGGCTCTCGAGCCAGGCGAGCGCCTGGCGTCCTGGACGCTGCTCGATCAGCATGACGCGCCCTACACCCTGAATGACGAGACCCGCATCCTCCTGGTCGCCCGCGACATGGACGGCGCCAAACTGGTCGACGCTGCCCTGGAAGGCAAGCCCAAGGGCTATCTGGACGAGCACCAGGCGGTCTTCCTCGCCGACATCAGCCGCATGCCCAGCGTCATCGCCACCCTCTTCGCCCTGCCGAAGATGCGCGACTACAACTACCGCATCCTCCTCGACCGCGACGCACGTATCGCGCCGCGCTACCCGGCAGGCGAGGGGGAGGTGTTGTGGTTGCAACTCGATGGTCTGCAGATCGTCGCGCAGCAGGTCTTCACTCGCGCAGACGATCTGCGGCAAGCCCTGGAGGGGCAGGCGCCATGAAGAACTGGCAGGCCACCAACCGCCTTGCGTAGGCGTCCGGTTTGCGGCGTGCTTGCGATTCGCCGCGCCATTGCGGATGCGATGTTTAGCCGATCAGCTCGCTCGAAAGGCGCAGCTCCAGACGATGCCGTTCGCCAGCGTTCAGTTGTACGACGTCCTCCAGCACATTGGCCATTTCGATGCACAGCATGTTCTGCCAGGCGTCATCGGGGAACTGCGACAGGCGCTTGGCCTTGTCGACCCAGGGATTCCACAGCACAGCCGAACGTGATCCACGAGCATCCAGGTGGATGCGCCGGCCCCAACCCGGATCGACGATGCTCAGCCGCGCGGCGGTGTCGAAGTAGATGCGATCGGTCTCAGCATCGAACACCAGCGCTTCCTGCTGACGCAGCTCCTGCCAGTCCTGCAAGGTGTCGATATAGCGGCAGCCCTGCAGCCCCTCGACGCTGACCTGGCGCACGTCGCTGACGGCGAAGTAGCTGTGCAGCGCCTGGCTCAGGGTCAGCGGCTCCGTACCGCGATTGTGGGTTTCCAGGCTCATGCCGAGATCGTCTGCCAGGCGCACGACGAAGGTCAGGCCGACATCTCTGGGCCAGCCCTCCAGCGGCTGAGTGCGCGTGTCGTAGGCAAAGCGCAGGGTGACGGCGTCGCCCCCCTCGTCGATGCCCAGCAACTCCCAGTCCAATGCACGCACCAGGCCATGGGCCGGCGCCTGCTCGAGGTGATAGTGCGCCTGCACGGCCTGCGGATTGCGGCGCAGATCTCCGAACCAGGGCCAGCACACCGGCACACCACCGCGCACGCTTTGACCACGCTGATAGGCCGCATCCGGGCTTAGCCAGATCAGCGGCGGCTGCTCACCCTGCTGGTAACTGAGAATCTGCGCGCCCTGCTGGGCTACCAGCAATTCGCTGCCGGCAGCACGAATGCGCCAGCAGACCAGTTGATCCAGTTCCACGCGTTCGACTTGGGCGGTGCTCATGACGACCTCTCGTTGAGATAGATGACCAATAGTGTGACAACGCAAAAAGCAAAACGCCCATCACGAGGACGGGCGTTTTGCCAAACCAGCCAGCGAGACTTACTTGCCGTAGACCTGCTCCGGCAGCCAGGTGATCAGCCCTGGGAAGATATAGGCGATCACCAGCAGCAGAATCTGGATCAGGATAAACGGCACCACACCTTTGTAGATGGTACTGGTGGGAATGCTCGCCGGTGTCACTCCACGCAGATAGAACAGCGCGAAGCCGAATGGCGGAGTGAGGAAGGAGGTTTGCAGGTTGAGTGCGATCATCACGCCCAGCCAGATCGGATCGAGCCCCATGGCCAGCAGCACCGGCCCGACGATCGGCACCACCACGAAGGTGATCTCGATGAAGTCGAGGATGAAGCCGAGCAGGAAGATCACCACCATCACCAGGAAGAACGCGCCGAGCACACCACCTGGCAGCTGGGCGAACACATCCTCGATCAGCGCCTCACCGCCGAAGCCGCGGAACACCAGGGAGAACAGCGACGCGCCGATCAGGATCATGAAGACCATGGCACTGATTTCGGTGGTGCCGTAGGCCACTTCCTTGAGCTGGCCGAAGTTCAGCTTGCCTTTGCTGAAAGCCAGCAGCATGGCGCCGACAGCGCCCAGGGCAGCGGCTTCGGTCGGCGTGGCGTAACCGGCGAGGATCGAACCGAGCACGGCGCCAATCAGCAGCATCGGCGGCACCAGTGCCTTGAGCAGGCGGCCCCACTCGACATCGCCCAGTTCTTCCTTGGACATGGCCGGCAGCTTCTTCGGCTGCACGACGGCAACCACGATGATGTACACGATGTACAGGCCAACCAGCAGCAGGCCCGGCAGCAGCGCACCGACGAACAGGTCACCGACCGACACGGTCTTGGGCGAGAAGATACCCATCTTCAGCTGCGCCTGCTGATAGGCGCTGGACATCACGTCACCCAGCAGCACCAGTACGATCGACGGCGGAATAATCTGTCCCAGGGTGCCGGTGGCGGCCAGGGTGCCGGTGGAGATGGCTGGGTCATAGCCGCGACGGAGCATGGTTGGCAGCGCCAGCAGACCCATGGTTACCACGGTGGCACCAACGATACCGGTGCTCGCTGCCAGCAGGGCGCCGACCACGCACACCGAGATCGCCAGGCCACCACGCAGCGTGCCGAACAGGCGCGACATGGACTCGAGCAGATCCTCGGCTACCCGTGATCGTTCCAGCATCACCCCCATGAACACGAACAGCGGCACGGCCAGCATGGTCTGGTTGTTCATGATGCCGAACAGGCGGTTGGGCAGTGCGCTGAGATAACCCGCATCGAAGGTGCCGGTCAGTACACCTACACCCGCGAACAGCAGAGATACGCCCGCCAGGGTGAACGCCACCGGATAACCGGCCATCAAGGCCATACAAATACCGATGAACAGCAGAATCGACATCAACTCAGCCATGTTTCACCTCCGGAGCAGGCAGGCGGCCAGTGATGACGTAGAGCGCCTTGATCAGATTGGAGACACCTTGCAGAACCAGGCTGATGACCAGCACCAGGATGATGCTTTTCTGCAGGTAGACGAACTTGAGGCCGCCAGATTCGCTGGACGCTTCGAAAGTCGACCAGGCGTTGCTGACGTAATCCCAACTGGCCCAACCGAGGAACAGCGCGACCGGCAGCAGGAACAGCAGATTACCGAAGATCTCGACCAGCGCCTGACGGCGGCCGCTGAACTTCTGGTAGAAGATGTCCACACGCACGTGTCCGTTGCGTTGCAGCACCCAGGCCGCTGCACCCATGAACACCAGTGCATGCGCGTAGAGCACCGCCTCTTGCAGGGCCGTGGCGCCGATGCCGAAGCCGTAGCGCAGCACCACGACGACAGCGGTGCCGATTACCAGAAAAACCGTCAGCCAGGCGCAGGCCTTGCCAAACCAGCTGTTGAGGGCATCGATCAGGTATGCAAGAGCGAGGGGAAATGAAGGCTTGTCGGACATAGTGAGTCCTTTATCGTTATGAGTAGGAGACAGGACAGCGAACCTGTTGGCTGCATATCACGCCACCCGTGTCCTTGTGGGGCGCAGGCCGGCGATTCTAGGCAGGCCTGCGGTCATGCAGCAATGCCCGTAAAACTTTAGTCGTAGTAGCTAGGCTTGTAGGTCACGACCCCCTATGTTATTCACGTCCGGTCTACCTTCGGCGATCCCGTGGCAAGACCAATACAACAAGAAGGAGCATTGCATGAAACGTCGCGACATACTCGCCGCCGCGGGCGTAGGCCTTGCCGCAACCGCCCTGGCCGGCTGTAAGGAAGATGCCAAGAGCGCCGCAGCACCTCAAGAGGGTTCGAGTTCCCAAACCTTCAACTGGAAGATGGTCACCTCCTGGCCGAAAAACTTCCCGGGCGTCGGCGTGGGAGCCGAGCGCTTCGCCAAGCTGGTCGATGAAATGAGCAACGGCCGCCTGAAGGTCAAGGTGTATGCAGCAGGCGAGCTGGTGCCGGCACTGGAAGTGTTCGATGCAGTCTCCCGCGGTACCGCCGAAATGGGTCACGGCGCGCCGTACTACTGGAAAGGCAAGGTGCCGGCCGCCCAGTTCTTCTGCGCCTCGCCATTCGGCCCCAATGCTCAGGAAATGAACGCCTGGCTGCATCGCGGTGGCGGTCAGCAGCTGTGGGAAGAGGTGTACAAGCCGTTCGGCGTGCTGCCGATGGCCTGCGGCAACACCGGTGTGCAAACCGCAGGCTGGTTCAACAAGGAAATGAACTCGGTCGATGACTTCAAGGGCCTGAAGATGCGTACCCCTGGCCTGGGCGGCGAAGTGCTGACCAAGATGGGCGGTACCGTGGTCAACATGCCGGCCGGTGAGATCTTCACCGCCATGCAGACCGGTGCCATCGACGCCACTGAATGGATCGGCCCATACAACGACCTGGCCCTGGGTCTGCACAAGGCAGCCAAGTACTACTACACCCCGGGCTGGCAGGAGCCCAGCGTACTGTTCGAGCTGGACGTCAATCTGAAGGCCTGGGAAACCCTGCCGCCGGATCTGCAGGCCATCGTTCGCGCCGCTGCCCGCGACGTCAACGGCGACATGCTCGATGACTACAACGCCAAGAACATGGAAGCCATGGAGCAACTCAAGGCCGACGGTGTGGAAGTACGCCGCCTGCCGGATGAAGTGCTGGCCCGCTTGAAGGAAGTGGCGGCCGAAGTGGTCGAGGCCTCGGCCAACGCCGACCCGGTCGCGAAGAAGGTCTGGGAACAGCAGAAGGCCTACCTGCAACGCCTGTACGACTACGCGGAAAGCAACGAGAAAGACATCTACAACATCCGCGGCTGATCCCCAACGGGTTTCAGGCACACGGAAAAACGCCGGCCTCAGGGCTAGTGCTGATCAGATAAGTTCGTCACCACCCCCTCCTACTTGCAGTAGAGGGGGCGCTTTTCGTAGGAGCCAGCTTGCTGGCGATGCTTTTTATGGCGGATCGCCGGCAAGCCGGCTCCTACAAAGATCGAGTGCAACGGCTTAACTGACTGGCATTAGCCTCAGGGTCGGCGCTTTCGTTACAGGATATTGCCGAAAGCTATCTGCTCGGCTCAGCCGCGCCGCGGCGGCACCGGGCGGGTGCGGCCGCTGCCGTCGATGGCGACGAAGACGAATACCGCTTCGGTGACCTTGCGCCATTCATTGGACAGCGGATCGTCGCTCCACACCTCGACCATCATCTGGATCGAGCTGCGGCCAATCTCCAGCGCCTGGGTGTAGAAGGACAGCTGCGCTCCCACGGCCACCGGCACGAGGAAGGCCATGCGGTCGATGGCGACAGTGGCGACGCGGCCACCGGCGATCTTGCTGGCCATGGCCGTGCCGGCCAGGTCCATCTGCGATACCAGCCAACCGCCATAGATATCCCCGAAACCATTGGTCTCACGCGGCAGCGCGGTGATCTGCAGGGCAAGGTCGCCCTGGGGAATAGGGTCTTCCTGTTCGTAGTCGTTCATGCTTTCGAGGCTCGTGGCGCGGTTGTTGTTCTGAGCGCGGAACCCGCATGACACGCGGGCGCGACGAGTATACCGACTGTGCAGTCGGCGGGCGACCACTCTGGCGAGCCGTGGCCGGTGACTGATCGGGCAAAACGCACGATCAGGCCAGTGCCATTCGGGCAGGATGCCCGCCCTTACCTCTTCTCGATAATTTTCAACTCGATGATTTAAAAGGAATTTATCTAAATTTCAGGCCTGGCACGGGCTCTGCAACATTGTCCTCAGGCAGCCGGTCAGGAGCGACCGGTACGGATAGCCGGACTTTCAGCCATCCGCCTATGAACCCGAGTAATGCGCAAGGTCATGGCCTGCCAGGGCCATTGACCACTGATCCATCGAGGAGAACGACCATGCTGAGTTGGGCAGTCACATTCCTGATCATCGCCATCATCGCCGCCGTACTGGGCTTCGGTGGTATCGCCGGCACCGCCGCAGGCATCGCCAAGATTCTTTTCGTGGTGTTCCTGGTGCTGTTCATCGTCTCGTTCGTCATGGGCCGTCGCCCGCGCCTGTAGGGAGGTGTCATTGATGAAGTCGATTTACCCCATCGCCGCCGCCCTGCTGCTGGGCGGCGCCCTGGCGGCTCAGGCCGCCGACCGCGACGCCAGTTTCCAGCCGGGCGAGTTGCTGGCCGGCAACGCCGAGTATCGCCAGGCCTGGCAGGATTTGGTGCAAGACGAAGAGCGCCTGCCGGACTGGCTGATCAACCTCAGTGGCCTGTCCACCCCGATGCAGGCCGTGGAAGCCGACAGTGATCGCTACCTGGTCGGCCAGGTCTGCGAAGCGCAGCGTTGCTTCAGCCAGCGCCTCTATGTCGCTTTCGAGTGGGAGAGCGATGACGCCTATGCGCTGTATGTGCAGGTGCCGGATGGCCTGCCGGAAGATCGCGTACCCAGTGAGCACGTCACCTTGCGCTGGCTGGGCGGCCCGGATGAGGAAATTCGGCAGATGCTCATGGAGCAGCTGCGAAACGATCCGAACTGGTATTGAGTGACGGCAGTTTGCCGGCTGTCCCACAGACACCGCCGGCACGTTATCATCCCCCGCCATAACGGCATGCCCTCCTTCATCTGGCGCTTCGCGCCATCTTCTTCCTCAGGGAGAAGGCGATCAGGGAAGGCGTTGCCTGCCAATCTAGGGGGATCGCAATGCTCAATGGCCTGTGGCTGAGCTTTTTTCTGCTGGGAGCCGCTGCCGCTCTGGCACGCTGGCTGATTGGCGGTGATGCAGCCGTGTTCGGCGCAATGGTCGAAAGCCTGTTCGCCATGGCCAAGCTCTCGGTGGAGCTGATGGTGGTGCTGTTCGGCACCCTGACACTCTGGCTGGGGCTACTGCGCATCGCCGAGAAGGCCGGGCTGGTGGATCTGCTCGCACGCATGCTGGGCCCATTGTTCGCCCGCCTGATGCCGGAAGTGCCACGCGGCCATCCAGCGTTGGGGCTGATCAGCATGAACTTCGCCGCCAACGGCTTGGGTCTGGACAACGCTGCCACGCCCATCGGCCTCAAGGCCATGCGCGCCTTGCAGGATCTCAACCCCAGCGCCACCACGGCGAGCAATGCACAGATCCTGTTCCTAGTACTCAACACCTCCTCGCTGACCCTACTGCCGGTATCGATCTTCATGTACCGCGTGCAGCAAGGTGCTGCAGATCCCACCCTGGTATTTCTGCCGATCCTGCTGGCGACCAGCGCGTCGACCCTGGCAGGCCTGCTGGCGGTATCGGTGATGCAGCGCCTGCGTTTGTGGGACCCAGTGGTGCTGGCCTACCTGATTCCCACCGCGCTGCTACTCGGCGGTTTCATGGCCCTGCTCGCCGGCATGAGCGCCACGGCGCTGGCGGCGCTGTCATCGCTGCTCGGTAACCTCACCCTGTTCGGCTTGATCCTGATGTTTCTGGTGGTCGGCGCGCTGCGCAAGGTGGCGGTGTACGAGAGCTTCATCGACGGTGCCAAGGAAGGCTTCGACGTGGCCAAGAGCCTGCTGCCGTATCTGGTCGCCATGCTCTGCGCCATCGGCGTTCTACGCGCATCCGGCGCGCTGGATTTCGGCCTCGACGGCATTCGCTGGTTGATCGAAGCGCTGGGCTGGGATACCCGCTTCGTCGACGCCCTGCCCACTGCGCTGATAAAACCCTTCTCCGGCGGTGCCGCGCGCGCCATGCTGATCGAAACCATGGAGAACTTCGGCGTCGACAGCTTCCCGGCGCTGGTTGCGGCGACGGTGCAGGGCAGTACCGAAACGACGTTCTACGTGCTGGCGGTGTACTTCGGTGCGGTCGGCCTGCAGCGCGCCCGCCACGCCGTGGGCTGCGCCCTGGTCGCCGATGCTGCCGGGATCATCGCCGCCATCGGCGTGTGCTACTGGTTCTTCGGCTGATCGCCGCGAAGTCAGGGCCGTTCAGTCGGCGCCAAACCCCAGTTTGTCGCTCGTCCAACTCAGCAACGGATCGCTGTGCTGGTATTCGCGCAACGCCAGCAGCTTGGGCGCGATGAATGCCTCGAAGTCCTCGGCCTGTTCGAAGTACACGCCGGTGAAAATGGTGAACATCGATTTGTTGCCGACCGTGGCATAGAACAGGTTGCCCACCGGCTCACCGTCCTGAGTCAGCAGCTTGAGGCTGGCACGGCTGGCCAGCCCGCTGTCACGCAGGCCGAACGAGGCGCCGAACGTCTCGGCGTAGCTGGTCATCAAGGCATCACCGGCGCGCGGGTAGAGAGAGACACCGCTGTAAAGGTAGAACCAGTCGCTGCCCTCGCTCTCGAAACTGAGGTCGATGCTGCGCGCAGCGTAGGTCACCAACTTCTCGTAGCGCCCCTCATCCGGGGCCTCGTAAGCGGCGAAATCCTCACCACTGAGCAGCAGTCGGCGCTCCTCGGCGAGAGGTGGTTCGTTGTCGACGCAGCCCGCGAGCGCGAGCAGGCTGAGCAGCAGCACGAGTCTGAACATGGCATTCCTCCCTGAATTGGCCCGCGCAGCTTGCCCGAATCGAGCACACCTCGCCAGCGACAGCCCTCGTCGCTGTGCGCGGCGGCACAGCCTTGCGTCTGAGTGGCTGTCAGCTACCGCTCAGGCGAAAGCCGACCTTGAGCGTGACCTGGTAGTGCCCCACCTTGCCGTTCTCGATGTGGCCTCGGGTGTCGATCACCTCGAACCAGTCCATGTTGCGCACGCTCTTGGCGCATTCGGCCAGGGCATTTTCGATGGCTTCCTCGATGCTGGTGCGCGACGAGCCGACGATTTCGATCTTCTTGTAGGTGTGGTGGTCGGACATGATGAAGCTCCTGTGGTGTGAAAGGTCCTGTTAAGACTAGCCCGCCGTGCACGGGTTTCATAAGCGCGTGCTAACGCACCTGCGCCGCGCTGTCTGCCAACTCCTTACGCAGCCACTGCGCCAGGCGCTCGCTGCGCGGATCGGTGCGGCGTGTCCACAGCGCCAGACTGCCCGTGGTTTCGACGAAGCCCCAGGGCGCGACCAGGCGGCCAGCGCGCAGGTCGTCGGCAACCAATGTCTGTGGCGCGATGGCCACGCCGAGACCCGCAGCGGCTGCCTCCAGCAGGTAATAGAGGTGTTCGAAACCCTGTCCCAGTTGCAGCCGTTCAGCTGCCAGTCCCTGCGCCTGTGCCCACTGCGGCCAGGCCTGCGGACGCGAGGTGGTGTGCAGCAGCGGCTCGGCATACAGCGCGTCGGCGCTGGCGGCGCTCAGTTGTGCATGATTGACATAACGCGGGCTGAGCACCGGGCCGATGCGCTCTTGCGCCAGCTCGAACACCTGCATATCCGCAGGCCACGGCGGGTCGGCGAACAGCAGGGTGGCGTCCACCTCGGCGCTGCGCGGATCCAGCTCGCCCTGGCTGGCCGACAGTTGCAGGCGCAGTTCCGGTAGCTCGCGCTGCAGGCGATCCAGGCGCGGAATGAACCAGCGCGCCAGCAGGCTACCCGAGCAGCCGAGCACGAAGGGGCGATCTTCGGTTTCACGGCGCAGGGTGGCGCAGACGCTACTCAGGCGCTCGAAGCACTCGGTGCTGACATCACGCAGACGCAACCCGGCATCGGTGAGTTTCACGCCACGCCCGTCCTTGTCGAACAAGCTAACGCCAAGCTGTTCTTCCAGTGCACGAATCTGCCGGCTGATCGCGCCGTGGGTAACATGCAGCTCTTCCCCGGCTTTGCTGATGCTTTGCAGGCGGGCAGCGGCCTCGAAGGCGCGCAAGGCGTTGAGCGGGGGCAGTTCTCGGCTCATAGTTATGTGACTTTTTCTGACGTTTTAGTGCAATCTAATCGCTTTTCTCCGCGTCGGCCAGCGGTAGAATGACCTCATCACTCACTCGCCCTGCCAGCCAAACGCTGTCGACAAGGAGCACACCATGACCTCATTTCGCACCGGCCCAGACGCTCGCGGCCTGTTCGGTCGCTTCGGCGGCCAGTTCGTCGCCGAAACCCTGATGCCGCTGATCAACTCGCTGGCCGCCGAATACGAGAAGGCCAAGACTGATCCGGCTTTCTTCGAAGAGCTCACTTATTTCCACCGCGACTTCATTGGTCGCGCTACCCCTCTTTATTACGCCGAGCGCCTGAGCGAGCACTTCGGTGGAGCGAAGATCTACTTCAAGCGTGAAGACCTGAACCACACCGGCGCACACAAGATCAACAACTGCATCGGCCAGATCCTCCTGGCCAAGCGCATGGGCAAGCAGCGCATCATCGCCGAGACCGGCGCCGGCATGCATGGTGTGGCCACCGCCACCGTGGCCGCGCGCTTCGGCATGCAGTGCGTGGTGTACATGGGCACCACCGACATCGACCGCCAGCAGGCCAACGTCTTCCGCATGAAGCTGCTCGGCGCCGAGGTGATCCCGGTCACCGCCGGCACCGGTACCCTCAAGGACGCCATGAACGAAGCGCTGCGCGACTGGGTGACCAACGTCCACAACACCTTCTACCTGATCGGTACTGCCGCTGGCCCGCACCCGTACCCGGCCATGGTGCGCGACTTCCAGTCGGTAATCGGCAACGAAGTGCGTGAGCAGATCCTCGAGAAGGAAGGGCGCCTGCCCGACTCCCTGGTGGCCTGCATTGGCGGTGGCTCCAACGCCATTGGCCTGTTCCACCCCTTCCTCGATGACCAGAGCGTACAGATCATCGGCGTCGAAGCGGCTGGCCACGGCGTCGACACCGGCAAGCATGCGGCGAGCATGGCGGGCGGTGCGCCGGGCGTGCTGCACGGCAACCGCACCTTCCTGCTGCAGGACGAGGACGGCCAGATCACCGACGCCCACTCGATTTCCGCCGGCCTTGACTACCCCGGCGTCGGCCCGGAACACGCCTGGTTGCACGAGATCAAGCGCGTCGAATACGTGCCGATCAGCGATGACGAAGCGCTCACCGCCTTCCACCAGTGCTGCCGCCTGGAAGGCATCATCCCGGCCCTGGAAAGCGCCCACGCGCTGGCCGAAGCCTTCAAGCGCGCACCGAAGCTGCCCAAGGATCACCTGATGGTGATCAACCTGTCCGGTCGTGGCGACAAGGACATGCAAACCGTGATGCACCACATGGGCGAACAGGAGAAACACGCATGAGCCGCCTGCAGAACCGTTTCGCCGAACTGAAAGCGGAAAACCGCGCCGCGCTGGTGACCTTCATCACCGCCGGTGACCCGGACTACGCCACCTCGCTGAGCATCCTCAAGGGCCTGCCGGACGCTGGCGCCGACGTGATCGAACTGGGCATGCCGTTCACCGATCCGATGGCCGACGGCCCGGCCATCCAGCTCGCCAATATCCGCGCGCTGACCGGCAAGCAGGGCATGCGCCAGACGCTGCAGATGGTTCGCGAATTCCGCGCTGGCAACCAGAGCACGCCGCTGGTGTTGATGGGCTACTACAACCCGATCTTCGTCTACGGCGTCGAGCGCTTCATCAGCGACGCCAAAGAGGCCGGTGTCGACGGTCTGATCGTGGTCGACCTGCCGCCGGAGCATAACGACGAGCTGTGCGAGCCGGCGCAGAGCGCAGGCATCGACTTCATCCGCCTGACCACGCCGACCACCGACGACGACCGCCTGCCCACCGTGCTGGCCGGCAGCTCCGGCTTCGTCTACTACGTGTCGGTGGCCGGCGTCACCGGCGCCGGTGCGGCGACCATGGATCACGTCGAAGAAGCCGTGGCGCGCCTGCGTCGCCACACCGACCTGCCGCTGTGCATCGGCTTCGGCATCCGCACCCCGGAGCACGCCGCCGAAGTGGCCAAGCGTGCAGAGGGCGCAGTGGTCGGCTCGGCGCTGATCGACAAGATCGCCGAGGCAAAGAGCCCGCAACAGGCCATCGACGGCGTGCTCGGCCTGTGCCGCGAACTGGCCGAAGGGGTGCGTGGCGCGCGCCGCTGATACCCGCTCTGGCATACGAAAAAGCCGCTGGCGGAGCGATCCGTCAGCGGCTTTTTCATGGTTTATCGTCTGGATTTCGCGTTGTGCTACCCACCCTACGCGATCAGTGTTCTGAGCCCGCCCGCTTGAGCAACTGCTTGCAACGCTCGGACAGGTGCACCACGCGCAGGTGCTTGCCGGCGCGTTCGTAGCGCTCACGCAGAGTCTTCAGCGCGGCAATGGCCGAGTAGTCGACGAAGCTCAGGTGGCGGCAGTCCAGGGTCACCTGCTGCGGGTCGTCGGCCGGCTCGAACTGCGCCAGAAAGGCGGTGCAGGAGGCGAAGAACAGCGTGCCGTGCACGCGGTACAGCTTGCTGCCGTCGGCCTGCATATCGCTGTCGGCGTACAGTTCGCGGGCGTGCTGCCAGGCGAAGTTGAGTGCGGCGATGACGATACCGCAGAGCACCGCTGTGGCCAGGTCGGTGGCGACGGTGATGGCGGTCACCGCAATGATCACCAGCACGTCGTTGGCCGGCACCTTGCCGGCGACGCGCAGCGAGCCCCAGGCAAAGGTCTGCTGCGCCACCACGAACATCACGCCCACCAGCGCGGCCAGTGGGATGCGCTCGATCAGCGGCGAGAGGAACAGCACGAAGAGCAGGATCATCATCCCGGCGACCACCCCGGACAGCCGCCCGCGCCCGCCGGAGCTGAGGTTGATCACGGTCTGGCCGATCATCGCGCAACCGCCCATGCCGCCGAACAGGCCGGAGGTCATGTTGGCCACGCCGAGCGCCACGCATTCACGATCAGGATGACCACGGGTGGCGGTGATCTCGTCGGTGAGATTCAGGGTCAGCAGGGTTTCCAGCAGGCCGACCAGGGCCATCAGGATGGCGTAGGGGGCGATGATGGCGAGGGTGTCCAGGTTCCAGGGAATGTCCGGCAACATCAGGCTCGGCAGGCCGCCGGCGATCTGCGCCATGTCGCCCAGGGTGTGTGTGGGCAGATCCAGCAGATAAACCAGCGCACCGATGCCAAGAATCGCCACCAGCGCTGGAGGCACCGCGCGGGTCAGGCGCGGCAGCAGGTAGACGATGAGCATGGTCAGCGCCACCAGACCGAGCATCAGGTACAACGCCTTGCCCTGCAGCCAGTGGCCGTCGTGCTGGAAATGCTCGAACTGGGCCAGGGCGATGATGATCGCCAGGCCGTTGACGAAACCCAGCATCACCGGGTGCGGCACCATACGGATCAGCTTGCCCAGGCGCAGCAGGCCGAACGCGAGCATGATCAGGCCGCCGAGCAATACCGTGGCCAGCAGGTACTGCACGCCGTGCTGCACCACCAGGGCGACGATCACCACCGCCATCGAGCCGGCCGCGCCGGAGATCATGCCCGGCCGGCCGCCGAACAGCGCGGTGAGGGTGCAGATGATGAAGGCGCCGTACAGGCCCATCAGTGGGTTGACCTGGGCCACCAGGGCGAAGGCGATGCACTCGGGCACCAGGGCGAAGGAGGAGGTGAGGCCGGCCAGCAGGTCGGCGCGCAGGCGTGCAGGTTTCATGAGCAGCAATGTGTGGTCAAGCGAAAGGGCGCGCATGGTAACCCCTAAGGTATTTGCCGTCATGCGCAGGGGCTGCTTGGTAGCCATCGACCGAGTGACCGTGCGAAATCCGAGGCTTGCGTAACCGATGCCACGCGCTTGTGCACGCCTTCATCTCGACGACGAACCCGAAGTAGATAACGGTGTTGCGCAGGCTGTCTCGTCAGGTGTCCTCAAGTTCTGCGCAACACTGACACGAAGCAATGTATGGCCCGTGCTAGAGGCTCATAGTGCGCCTGAGTCATTTGCCGGAGTCTTGCGCTCATGTCTGCAACCACTGTGTCCCAATCACCCTTTCGCTTGCCCTGGGGACTGCTTCTGGCCGTGCTCGTCGGGCTGAGCATCGTACTTCTGCCGGCGCAGGCCGGGCTCCCGATTGCCGGCCAGCGCATGCTGGCGATCCTCGCCTTCGCCGTGATCGTGTGGATCAGCGAGACGGTGAGTTACGAGGTCAGCGCCATCATGATCCTGGCGTTGATGGCTTTCCTGCTCGGCAGTGCGCCGACCCTGGCCGACCCGGACAAGCTGATCGGTACCAAGGATGCGTTGGGCATGGCGCTCGGCGGCTTCGCCAACTCGGCACTGGCCCTGGTGGCGGCGGCGCTGTTCATCGCTGCGGCGATGACCCAGACCGGACTGGACAAGCGCATCGCCCTGCTGACCCTGTCGAAGGTCGGCGCCAGCACCCATCGCGTACTCCTGGGTGCCATCGTGGTGACTATCCTGCTCAGCTTCATCGTGCCCAGCGCCACGGCGCGAGTGGCCTGCGTGATGCCAATCATGATGGGCGTGATCGCCGCCTTCGGTGTCGGCAAGCGCTCGTCCTTCGCCGGCGGCATCATGATTCTGGTCGCCCAGGCCACCAGTATCTGGAACGTCGGCATCCAGACCTCGGCGGCGCAGAACCTGCTCACCGCCGGTTTCATGCAGAAACTGCTCGGCCAGTCGGTGACCTGGACCGATTGGCTGATCGCCGGGGCGCCCTGGAGTCTGCTGATGTCGGCAGTGCTGTACTGGGTGATCCTGCGTGTGATGCCGCCGGAAACCGAGCACATCGAGGGCGGCAAGGAGGCGGTGCGCAAGGCGCTGAGCGAGCTTGGGCCAATGACCGGCAACGAACGCAAGCTGCTGGCCATCGTCCTGACGCTGCTGGGCTTCTGGGCCACCGAGGGCAAGCTGCACGCCTTCGACACGGCCTCCACGACGCTGGTCGGCCTGGCGGCCTTGCTGATGCCTGGGCTTGGTGTGATGAGCTGGAAGCAGGCGCAGCCACGTATTCCATGGGGTACGGTGATCGTCTTCGGCGTTGGCATCAGCCTCGGCGGCGCGGTGCTGGCTACCGGTGCGGGCACCTGGCTGGCCAAGCTGCTGGTGGCGAATCTGGGCATGGAAGCGCTGTCACCGTTCTGGGTGTTCGCCGTGCTCGGTGCCTTTCTGATCATCATTCACCTGGGCTTCGCCAGCGCCACGGCGCTGACCTCGGCCATGCTACCGATCATGATTGCCCTGCTACTGCAACTTGGCGGCGACATCAATCCGCTGGGCATGAGCATGCTGCTCGGCTACGTGGTCAGCTTCGGCTTCCTGTTGCCAATCAACGCACCGCAGAACATGGTCTGCATCGGCACTGAAACCTTCGACGCCCGGCAATTTCTGCGTACCGGGATCTGGCTGACGCTGATTGGCTACGGGCTGATGTTGGTGTTTGCCCTGACCTGGTGGCGTTGGCTGGGGTGGATGTAGCGCAGACGACGAAAAGCGGGCAGCCTTAGCAGGCACGACTACAGGGAGCCAGGCCCAATGCGCAAGAACCTGCTGATTACCGGCGCCAGCCGCGGCATCGGCCGCGCCACTGCCCTGCTGGCCGCCGCTGGCGGCTGGACGGTCGGCATCAACTATCGCCGTGACCGTGACGCCGCCAATAAGGTGGTGGCGCAGATCGAAGCCATGGGCGGCACTGCCGTCGCCTTACCGGGCGATGTGGCGGTTGAAGAGGATGTGCAGCGCCTGTTCGCGGCCATGGACAAGTTCGGCCCGCTGCACGGTCTGGTGGTCAATGCCGGGATCGTCGCGCCGCCCATGCCGCTACTGGAGATGAGCGGCGAGCGCCTGCGCCGTATGTTCGATGTCAACGTGCTGGGCAGCTACCTGACCGCTCGCGAAGGCGCCCGGCGCATGGCGCGCAGCCGCGGCGGCGAGGGCGGTTCGATGGTGCTGGTGTCATCCATCGCCGCCAGTCTCGGTTCGCCCTTCGAATACGTCGACTACGCCGGGGCGAAAGGCGCCATCGACGTGCTGACCCGCGGCCTGGCCAAGGAGCTCGGTGGCGAAGGCGTGAGGGTCAATGCCGTGCGTCCGGGGCTTATCGATACCGAGATCCACGCCAGCGGCGGCCAGCCGGATCGCGCCGAGCGTTTGGGCAAGGCGACACCGTTGGGGCGCGCCGGGCGGGCCGAGGAAGTCGCCGAGGCGATCGTCTGGCTGCTCGGTGATAAAGCCAGCTACACCACCGGGGCGCTGATCGATATAGCTGGCGGCAGATAGAAACCAGAGTCGCGGCTAAAGCCTCTCTCACACATTCGTGGTCAGGTGCGCCATGCACACCCCCACGGACGGCTCAATCCCAGCGCGGCGCAAAGCCTGGGTTGGCAACGCGCTCACCACGATCCAGCGCCTCTATGGCCGCCATGTCTTCGGTGCTCAGGCGCAGCTCGGCAGCGGCCAGGTTGGCGGCCAGGTTCTCGCGCTTGGTCGAGGAGGGGATCACCGTATAGCCCTGCTGCAGCGACCAGGCCAGGGCGACCTGTGCCGGGCTGGCGCCATGGGCGGCGGCGATGCGCTGGATCACCGGCTCGGCCAGCACCTTGCCGTAGGCCAGCGGCATGTAGGCGGTCAGATGGATACCCTGCTGCCGAGCGAATTCCACCAACTTGCGGTTCTGCAGCAGCGGATGGATTTCCACCTGGTTGGTGGCGATCTCGTCCACGCCCACGGCTTCGATGGCCTGGCGCAAATGGGCGATGGTGAAGTTGGACACACCGATGGCCGCGGTCAGACCCTGACGCTTGGCTTCCAGCAACTCGCCCAGATACTGCGCCACGGGAATCTCATCGTTCGGCGACGGCCAGTGGATCAGCGTCAGGTCGACCCGCTCCAGGCCCAGGCGCTGCAGGCTCTCGCGCAGGCTGGGAATCACCCGGCCACTGCCGAGGTTCTCGGTCCACACCTTGGTAGTGACGAACAGCTCGTCACGCGCCACGCCGCTGTCGGCAATGGCCTGGCCGACCTCGACCTCGTTGCCGTAGATCTGCGCCGTGTCGATATGCCGGTAGCCCAATTCAAGACCGGTGCGTACCGAGTCGACGGCGACCTGATCCTTGAGACGGAAGGTGCCGAGGCCGAAGGGGGGAATGAATTTCATGAGAAGCTCCTCATAGGTCGGGAAACGCTGGCCGAGCATCGGGGCGCAACGGGTATCGAAAGATTCGGCACCATCGATCAGGAAAAAGTTGCAGAACCTTGCCCGGCGGCGAACGGGGTTGAGGTGGCGCAGTATCCGCGCCAGACTCCTGCGGAAAAAGCCGGAAACTCCGCAAACACCTTTGACTGAAGATCAACAATGAAGACCAGCCTGGAAGAAATGCTCGCCTTCGTCAGCGTGGTCGACAGCGGTTCGATCAGCGCCGCGGCCGAGCAGCTGGAACAAACCGCCTCGGGTGTCAGCCGCGCGCTGAGTCGCCTGGAGGAAAAGCTTGGCGTTACCCTGCTGCGTCGCACCACGCGACGCTTGGAACTGACCGAAGAGGGCGAGGTGTTCCTGGCTCAGGCGCGGCGCATCCTGGCCAGCGTCGAGGAAGCCGAGGAGCAGATGACCCTGCGTCGCCAGGCACCGGCAGGGCGCTTGCGCATAAACACCGCCTCGCCCTTCATGCTGCATGCGATCGTGCCGCTGATCGGCGAATTTCGCGCGCTTTATCCGCAGATCGAGCTGGAACTGAACAGTGACGACCGCATCATCGACCTGCTGGAACGCCGCACAGACCTGGCCATCCGTATCGGTCATCTGCCGGACTCCAGCCTGCACGCGCGGCCCCTGTGTCACAGCTATCGTCGCGTGCTGGCCAGCCCCGAGTACCTGCGCCGGCATGGCACGCCGGCACGCACCGAAGACCTGCCGGGACACAGCCTGATCGGTTTCACCGAGCCCGACAGCCTCAATGAATGGCCTCTGCGCCATGCCCTCGGCGAGCGCTGGCGCATCACTCCAAGCCTGCGCGCCTCCAGCGGCGATACCGTTCTCGCGCTGGCCCTGGCCGGCGAGGGTGTGGTGTGCCTGTCGGATTTCATGACCGATACCGCTCGCGCAAGCGGCGCACTGGTGGAGGTGCTGGCCGAGCAACGGGTGGAGGTGCGCCAGCCAATCAACGCGGTGTACTACCGCAACACCGCGCTGGCGTCGCGCATTACCTGTTTTCTCGATTTCCTCAGCGAGCGACTGGGCTGCCCGCGTTGACGCACCACGACTGAGGAAGATTGACCGTAGTCCGGATGCAATCCGGGGCCTTGTGACTGTTTCCCCGGATTGCATCCGGGCTACACGACAGCACGACGAAAAAGGGCGACTCATCGAGTCGCCCTTTTCTACATCAGCGCCGGGTCACTGCCTGGCCTGCAGATTCCACTCGGCCAGCTTCTGCTGCTTGTAGCTAAGCGCCGCAGCCGGCACCGGAGTGACCTTGCCAGTCTCCATCCAACGCTTAAGACGGTTGGCGTCGGCCATGTGGGTGTACTTGCCAAAGGCGCCGAGTACCACGAAGGCCACCGGGCGGTTGGCGATGGTGGTGGCCATCACCAGGCAGCGACCGGCGGCATTGGTGAAGCCGGTCTTGCTCAGGTCGATGCTCCAGTCGGGCTTGCGCACCAGGGCGTTAGTATTACGAAAGCCCAGGGTGTAGTTGGGTTTGCGGAAGGCAATGGTGGCTTCGGAGTCGGTACTGAACTGGTGAATCAGCGGATACTGGTTGGCGGCTTTGACCATCAGCGCCAGATCACGCGCCGTGGCGACGTTCCGCTCGGACAGGCCGGTGGGCTCGACGAAGTGGCTATTGCGCATGCCCAGCGCCCTGGCCTTGGCATTCATCGCCGCGACGAAGGCGCCATGGCCGCCCGGGTAATGGTGCGCGAGGCTGGCAGCGGCGCGGTTTTCCGAGGACATCAGCGCCAGGTGCAGCATCTCGCGGCGGGTGATTTCGCTGCCGATGCGCACGCGGGAGAACACACCCTGCATTTCCTGGGTGTCGCGGATGGTGATGGGCAGCCTCTCATCCAGCGGCAGCTTGGCGTCGAGCACCACCATGGCGGTCATCAGCTTGGTCACCGAGGCCACCGGCAGGCGCAGGTCCGGATTGCTGGAATAGAGCTCCTGGCCAGTCTTCAGGTCGATTAGCAATGCGCTACCAGCGGCCAGCTCCTGCTTGGGCTGGGCCGGCGCGGCCTGGAGGTTCGAAACAACAAGGCTACCGCATAGCAGCAGGCCCAAAATCGAATGACGGAGTTTCACGGTTCACTTCACCGGTTGGAGTGTGGGGTGCTGTCAGGCATGCAGCGATGACGACCTGAACAACGACGCTCAGTATAAGGGTCACGTCTGGCTATTGCAGTATGGCGCGCTCGGACGGTTATTGCGCGCAGAGAGGGTTATAGTCCTGTGCAGCGTTCATCCGAGCCGGGTAGCGCTCCAGGCGCGGGCCTGCGCGCTTGCACTTCATCAATACGGACGAGTCAAACACGCCTGCCATGCACTTACCCGAGCTTCAGAGCCTGCTGCCGTTTCTCCGCTGGTTGCCTGGCATCAGCCGCAAGACCCTCGGCAACGACCTGCTGGTGGGCCTGACTGGCGCCATCCTGGCCCTGCCGCAATCGCTGGCCTACGCGCTGATTGCCGGCCTGCCCGCCGAATACGGCCTGTACGCCGCCATCGTGCCGGTGATCATCGCCTGTCTGTGGGGCTCGTCCTGGCACCTGATCTGCGGGCCGACCGCCGCGATCTCCATCGTCCTGTTCACCAGCGCCAGCCCCATGGCGCGCATCGGCAGCGACGAATTCATCGCCCTGATCCTGCTGCTGACCTTTCTCGCCGGGCTGTTCCAGTGGCTGCTAGGTATGCTGCGCTTCGGCGCCCTGGTGAACTTCGTCTCGCAGTCGGTGGTACTCGGCTTCACCCTCGGCGCGGCGCTGGTGATCGCCATCGGGCAGATGCCCAATCTGCTCGGCGTCGAGGTCGCCAACCAACCCACGGCCCTGACCAGCCTGCTGCAGATCGGCCAGCACCTGCCCGAAGCGCACTGGCCGAGTCTGGCCCTGGCGGCCTTCACCCTGCTGCTCAGCGTGGCCGTGCGCAAACTCTGGCCAAAGGCCCCCGCACTGCTGATCGGTCTGGTCTGCGGCAGTCTGCTGGCGTGGCTACTTCCGGCACGTTTCACCGCTGACATCGCCCTGGTGGCACCGTTCGAAGGAGGCCTGCCACCTTTGACCATGCTGAGTTTCGACCTCGACGACGTGCTGCGCCTGCTACCGGCAGCGGTGGCCTGCGGCATGCTCGGGCTGGTCACCAGCCTGTCTATTGCTCGTGCGCTGGCGGTGAAATCGCACCAGTTCCTCGACGCCAACCAGGAGGTGCGCGCCCAGGGCCTGTCGAACATGCTCGGGCCGTGGTTCTCTGCCTCGCTGTCAGCCGGCTCCTTCACCCGCTCGGCGCTGAACCTGCAGGCTGGCGCGCGTACGCCGTTGGCCGGGGTGTTCTCGGCGCTGCTGGTGGCGCTGTTCGCGGTGTTCGGCGCAGCGCTGCTGACGCATATCCCGCTGCCGGTGATGGCCGCCGGCATCCTGCTGATTTGCTGGGGCCTGGTGGATCTGCCGGCGATCCGTGCACTACGTCGAGTCAGCCGCTCCGAGTTCATGGTGATGCTGCTGACCTTCGCCGCCACCCTGGTGCTGGAGCTGCAGACGGCGATCTACGCCGGCGTGTTGGCCTCGCTGTTCTTCTATCTCAAGCGCACCTCGCAGCCGCGCGTGCGCCTGTGGCAGGACGGCGACGACGAGGTGCTGCGCATCGAGGGTTCGATCTTCTTCGGCGCCTGCCAGTACATCCAGCAGTTGCTGCAGCGCAGCCGCGGACAGCGCCTGGTGATCGACGCGCGGCACATCAACTTCATCGACTATGCCGGCGTGGAGATGCTGCATCAGGAGGCGCGCCGCCTGCAGGCGCTGAAGCGTAGCCTGGTGCTGCGCCAGGCGCGCCCGCAGGTGGTGGAGGAAATCCTCAAGCTGGAAGGTGCCGAGCGCTGCCCGGTCGTGTTCGAAGAGTGAGTCAGGCTGCGACAGCGGTCTGCTGGCGCTACTGACGAAAGAACTCCCCGGGTGTTGCACCGAACTGATGGCGAAAGGCGGCGATAAAGGCCGACAGCGAGTCATAACCGCAGGCCAGCGCTACGTCGGTGACGCGCTCGCCCTGTTCCAGCGGGGTCAGCGCATCGAGCAGGCGCTGGCGCTGGCGCCAGGCGCGAAAGCTCAGGCCGGTTTCACGCAGGAACAGCCGACTCAGGGTCTTTTCCGAGACACCCAGGCGTTCCCCCCAGGCACTCAGGCCGAGCTGGCGCAGGTTGGCATCCTCCAATCCCTGGCAGACTTCGCGTAGGCGTGCATCCTGCGCCAGTGGCAGCATCAACGCCACTTCCGGTGCTGCCTGCAGCTCATCGAGCAACACCGCAGCCAGGCGGCCCGGCGCAGCCTGCTCGTCATACTCGGCCGGCAGGGCGCTGAAACGGCGGATCAGTTCGCGCAGCAGCGGGCTGACTGCCAGCACGCGGCATTCGCCCGGCCCCCAGGGTACGGCGCTGCTGTCGATGTAGAGGCTGCGCATTTCGGTACGCGGTGAGCTGAAGACCCGATGCTCGACCCCCGCCGGTACCCATACCGCACGCTGCGGCGGGGCGACGAAACGGGCGCCGGCAGTCTGCACCTCGAGCACGCCGGCGATGGCGTAGGACAGCTGCACCCAGGGGTGCGTGTGGCGAAAGGTCAGCGCCCGGTTGGTCAGCGACTCGACCCGGCCATAGAGCGGCCGGGGCAGGCTGGGTAGCTCGGGCAGGCTACGGTAGACGGTGGCAGGATGTCTGTTTGTCGACACTAGCTGGCTCTTTGGCGTTAGCCGGAAATTTTCACCGACGATAGTCTGGCGGCATCCTGTATCGCAAGCCCGAGATTCGCCATGTTCCTGCGCCGTCTGCTGCCCGACAATTTCACCCTGACCTTGCTCGCCGTGGTACTCGCCGCCACGCTGCTGCCTGCCCGCGGTCAGGCTGCGACGATCTTCGAGTGGATCACCAACCTGGCCATCGCCCTGCTGTTCTTCATGCATGGCGCCAAGCTGTCGCGCCAGGCGATTCTTGCCGGCGCCGGGCACTGGCGCCTGCACCTGCTGGTGTTCGCCTGCACCTTCGTGCTGTTCCCGCTGCTCGGCCTGGCATTGCGTCCGCTGCTGGAGCCGTTGCTGGGGACGGAGCTGTTCATGGGCATGCTGTACCTGTGTGCCCTGCCGGCCACCGTGCAGTCGGCCATTGCCTTCACCTCGCTGGCGCGCGGCAATATCCCGGCGGCGATCTGCAGCGCGGCGGCGTCCAGCCTGCTTGGCATCTTCGTCACCCCCTTGCTGGTGGCGCTGCTGATGGGCGTGCAGGGCGACAACGGCTCGACCCTCGATGCCATCGGAAAGATCAGCCTGCAACTGCTGCTGCCGTTCGTCCTCGGCCAGATCGCCCAGCGCTGGATCGGCGGCTGGGTCAACCAGAACAAGAGCTGGCTGAAATACGTCGACCAGAGCTCGATTCTGCTGGTGGTCTACACCGCCTTCAGCGCAGCGGTAATCGGCGGGCTGTGGCAGCAGGTGCCGCTCACCACCCTGCTGGCCGTGACCTTCGCCTGCTGCCTGTTGCTGGCTCTGGCTCTGCTGCTGACTCACCTGCTCGGGAAATGGCTGGGCTTCAGTCTCGAAGACCGCATCACCATCCTCTTCTGCGGCTCGAAGAAGAGCCTGGCCACCGGCGTGCCCATGGCCCAGGTGCTGTTCGCCAGTAGCAGCATCGGCATGCTGATCCTGCCGCTGATGCTGTTTCACCAGATTCAACTGATGGTGTGCGCGGTGCTGGCGCAGCGTTATGCCAAGCGTGAGGACGCGTCGCAGATCGCCTTCGTGCGATAGACGGGGCTTGCTCGGACGATAAATAACTGTATTTTTATACAGTATATTTTGGAGTCCGAGCATGTCTGCCAGCCTGCCGCCACGTGGCCGTGGCACCGCCAGCAATCCACACAACCGCTATGCGCCGACCCGTTCGGAGCGCGAAGACGACGGCTGGTATCAGGACGCAACCCCGCCGAGCCGCGCCACTGAAGTGCGCAAGGAGCAGGCCAAGACGGCGATCACCCGCAACCACTCGCCGGATGTCGGCTTCGACCGCTCGGTGAACCCTTACCGGGGCTGCGAGCATGGCTGCATCTACTGCTTCGCCCGCCCCACGCATGCCTACTGGGACATGTCGCCAGGCATCGACTTCGAAACCCGCCTGATCGCCAAGACCAACCTGGCCGAGCGTCTTGAAGAGCAATTGCAGAAACCCGGCTACGTGCCCCAGCCCATCGCCCTGGGCATCAATACCGATGCCTACCAGCCGATCGAGCGCGAACAGCGCCTGACCCGCCAGGCGCTGGAGATCCTGCTGCGCTACCGGCACCCGCTGAGCATCATCACCAAGGGTTCGCTGATCCTGCGTGACCTCGACCTGCTCAGCGAGCTGGCCAGACATAACCTGGTCAGCGTGGCCTTCAGCCTGACCACTCTGGACGATGAGCTGAAGCGCATCATGGAGCCACGCACGGCTGCTCCAGCGGCGCGTCTGCGAGCCATGCGCACGCTGCATGAGGCTGGCGTGCCGGTCAGCGTGATGTGAGCGCCGATGATTCCGATGATCAACGACATGGAGCTGGAAGCGCTGCTCGAAGCAGCGGCCGATGCGGGGGCGCGCTCGGCCGGTTACGTGCTGTTGCGTCTGCCGCTGGAGATTGCCGAGCTGTTCGAGCAATGGCTGCGGGTGCACTTTCCCGAACGTGCCGAACATGTGCTGAGCCTGGTTCGCCAGAGCCGGGGCGGCAAGCACTACGACAGCCGCTTCGGCAGCCGCATGCGTGGCGAGGGGCAGTTCGCCGAGCTGCTGGCTCAGCGTTTTCGCCTGGCCCGGCGCAGGTTGGGTCTGGATCAACGCGAACGCGTGGTGCTGGACTGCTCGCAGTTCTGCCCGCCAGGTGGACAATTGAGCCTGTTGTGAACATCCGCCGTGTGATGATTGTCCGTAGTCGGTACGTACTAGCACCGGTTGTCGCGTCATCTGCGTAACACGAGACATTGGCATGTGACTCGCATAGCCTGACGACAGTCGTTCTAGCAGCATTTTTCAGGTTCATTGAGGTTTAGAGCATGCCTTACAAACATCAGGCGATTCCGCTTCAGGCCCACGAGGGCAACGAAACCGCCGAGCAGGCGCTGCACAGCATCGTCGATGGCTTCAAGCGCTTTCGCAACGAGGTCTTCCCGCAGCAGGAAGAGCTGTTCAAGAAGCTCGCCACCGCCCAGAACCCACGGGCCATGTTCATCACCTGCGCCGACTCGCGCGTGGTGCCGGAGCTGATCACCCAGAGCTCGCCGGGCGACCTGTTCGTCAACCGCAATGTCGGCAACGTGGTGCCGGCCTATGGGCAGATGATGGGCGGCGTTTCCACCGCCATCGAATACGCGGTGATGGCCCTTGGTGTGCAGCACATCGTCATCTGCGGTCACTCCGACTGCGGCGCGATGAAGGCGGTGCTCAATCCGGCTTCGCTGGAAACCATGCCCACGGTCAAGGCCTGGCTGCGCCATGCCGAAGTGGCGCGCAGCGTGGTGGCAGAGAACTGCAACTGCAGCGACGACAAGGAAGCCCTGGCCGTGCTCACCGAAGAGAACGTGGTGGCGCAGCTCAACCACCTCTGCACCCATCCGTCGGTGGCAGCCAAGCTGGCGCGCGGCCAACTGTTCATCCATGGCTGGGTGTATGACATCGAAACCAGCCAGATCAAGGCCTACGACGCCGAGCTGGGCAGCTTCCTACCGCTCGATGGCGACAAGATTCCAATGGCGACGCCACGCGCGCGTTTTCCACAGAGCTGATACGCAGGCTCGCGGCTAAAGCCCCCGTCCACAAAACGCACCGTGAACGTGGGAGGGGCTTTAGGCCGTAGGGTGCGCCGCGCGCACCAGACTCTCCCCGATCACGGCTAACCTGGGCTGGTGCGCATAGCGCACCCTGCCAGGGACCAGTCAGAACTTCTCCCCACGCAGTACTTCCACCTGCGCCAGGTAGCAGACCATGGCGAAGTGATCGTAGTAGCGCACCTGCAGATGTTCGGCGATGCGCTCGGCCAGTTCGCGGTTGCAGATGATTTCCAGGCGGATATTGCCCTCTGTGTCCCAGCCGGCGCTGCGCACGCCACGGTGCCCGCGACCACGGGCGTCGGAGATGGTCCAACCGGGCGCGCCGAGCGTTTCCAGATCGGCCAGCAGGCGCTTCTCCAGCGCCGCCTCGCAGATCACGGTGAGCAGGTTGCGGCTATGTGCGTTCATCTTAGAACCCCCAGGCGATCAGTCGTTCGGCCAGCGCCAGGTACAGCGGAATGCCGATCAGGATATTGAATGGGAAGGTGATGCCCAGCGAGGCGGTCAGCGACAGCGACGGGTTGGCCTCGGGCAAGGCCAGGCGCATCGCCGCCGGCACGGCGATATAGGACGCCGAGGCCGCGAGCGTGGCAAGCATCGCCGTGCCGCCCAGGCTCAGGCCCATGAAGCGCGCCAGCAAGGCGCCGATCAGCGCACCGAGCAGCGGCATCAGCAGGGCAAAGGCCGCCAGGCGTACACCGAACTGCTTCAGCGCACCGAGCTGACCCGAGGCGATCAGGCCCATCTCCAGCAGGAAGAACGCCAGCACCGGCTTGAACATGCTGGTGTACAGTGGCTCCAGCGGCTTGATTGCCTCCTTACCGGCGATCGCGCCGATCACCAGGCCGCCGAGCAGCAGCATGATGCTCTTGCCGAGGAAGATCTCGCGGCCCAGTTCGCCCCAGTGGGTCTCACGCGAAATGCCCTTGGCCAGGACGATACCGACCAGAATCGCCGGAATCTCCAGGATGGCCACGAACAGCGGCATGTAGCTTTCGAACTCGATGCCCTTGGCCAGCATGTAGGCCACCACCACAGCGAAGGTACCGGCGCTGACCGAACCATAATGCGCCGCCACCGCGGCGGCATTGACGCGGTCGAAGCGCAGGCCGCGCAGCAGACCGAAAGCCAGAATCGGCAGGACAATGCCCAGTGCCAGCACCAGCCCGGCCTGGCCGAGCAGTTGCACGCTGGCTTGTTCGGCCAGCTCCACGCCGCCGTGCAGGCCGATGGCCAGCAGCAGAATGATCGACAGGGTTTCATACAGCGCTGCCGGTAGCTTCAGCTCACTCTTGAGCAAGCCGGCAACCAGGCCGAAGACGAAGAACAACACCACCGGATCCAGGCCCACTTGGACTCACCTCCATCTGTTGCGTTGGATAGATAGAACGCTCAGATTGACGCGCGATTCTGGCGTTTGGCCACTCATGTCGCGAAGGAAAGGGTCATGCCCCGGCACAGGACGGTGCTGATCGACCTGCTTTGCCTCGCCATGGCGGCGCAGCACCGGAGCATGACCGGAAAACGTAGAACGCGCCGGCACCTGCCTGCAAAGAAAAGGCGCCTGGCGGCCTGTTAAACGTCGACGCTGTGCATGCGTAGGAGCGGCGCCCCGCCGCGAACCGGGGCAATGCTCGACTGACAAGCTTCGCCCCGAGGCGGGGCTCCTACGAAAGGCCGCTTTGGCAATCTTATCTGATCGGCATTAGCCTCGCGGCCTGTTAAACGTCGACGCTGTGCATGCGTAGGAGCGGCGCCCCGCCGCGAACCGGGGCAATGCTCGACTGACAAGCTTCGCCCCGGGGCGGGGCTCCTACGAAAGGCCGTGAGCGTCATTAGTCTCGCGGCTCGCCCTGTGGCGCCTCAAGCGAGGCGCCTGTGAATAAAAAAGGAGCCCGGGTTACGCCCCGTCAAACTTGCCCATCCAACAGGCCGGGCTCCATAGAGGTTAACCTTCGATTTCCACCAGCACTTCGCCCGGATTGACGCGGTCGCCCTTGGCCACGTGAACGGCCGTGACGGTACCGGCAATCGGCGCCTGTACTTCGGTTTCCATCTTCATCGCTTCGGTGATCAGCACGGCCTGACCGGCCTTGACCTTGTCACCTTCCTTGACCAGCACATCGACGATATTGCCCGGCATGGTGGTGGACACGTCGCCCGGTGCACCGGCCTGCTTGCGCTTGCCGCCGGCGCCTGCGACGAACTCGTTGAGCGGCTCGAACACCACTTCTTCCGGCATGCCGTCGATGGACAGGTAGAAGTGGCGTTTGCCGTCGCCCTTGACGCCAACACCGGTGATGTCGACGCGGTAGCTTTCGCCATGTACGTCGACCACGAACTCGGTCGGCACACCTTCACCGCCCACCGGCGCCGCCTTGCCCTGGCCGTTCGGCATGGGCAGCAGCTCTTCCGGCTTGAGGGTGCCGGCCGCGCGCTCCTCGAGGAACTTGCGCCCGATATCGGGGAACATGGCGAAGGTCAGCACGTCCTCTTCGGACTTAGCCAGGCTGCCGATCTCTTCACGCAGGCGCGCCAGCTCGGGCTTGAGCAGGTCGGCCGGGCGCACGTCGATCACTTCCTCGCTGCCGATGGCCTGCTTGCGCAGTTGCTCGTCGACCTTGCCCGGCGCCTTGCCGTAGCGGCCCTGCAGGTACAGCTTCACCTCGTTGGTGATGGTCTTGTAGCGCTCGCCAGCCAGCACGTTGAAGAACGCCTGGGTGCCGACGATCTGCGAGGTCGGGGTGACCAGCGGCGGGAAGCCGAGGTCGGCACGCACGCGCGGAATCTCTTCCAGCACTTCGTTCATGCGGTTCAGCGCACCCTGTTCCTTGAGCTGGTTGGCCAGGTTGGAAATCATCCCGCCCGGCACTTGGTTGACCTGCACGCGGGTGTCCACGCCGGTGAACTCGCTCTCGAACTGGTGGTACTTCTTGCGCACGGCATGGAAGTACATGCCGATTTCCTGGATCAGCTGCAGATCCAGGCCGGTGTCATAAGGGCTGCCCTTGAGCGCGGCGACCATCGACTCGGTACCCGGATGGCTGGTGCCCCAGGCCAGGCTGGAGATGGCCGTGTCGATATGGTCGGCACCGGCTTCGATGGCCTTGAGCTGGCACATGGCGCCAAGGCCGGCGGTGTCATGGCTGTGGATGAACACCGGCAGGTCGACTTCGCTCTTCAGCGCCTTGACCAGTTCGAAGGTGGCATAGGGCGTGAGCAGGCCGGCCATGTCCTTGATGGCGATGGAGTCGATGCCCATCGCCTGCATGGCCTTGGCCTGGGCGACGAAGGCCTCGTTGGTGTGCACCGGGCTGGTGGTATAGGCGATGGTGCCCTGGGCATGCTTGCCGGCAGCCTTGACCGCCTCGATGGCCACGCGCAGGTTTCGCACGTCGTTCATCGCGTCGAAAATGCGGAACACGTCGATGCCGTTGACCGCGGCCTTGGCCACGAATGCCTTGACCACGTCATCGCTGTAATGGCGATAGCCGAGCAGGTTCTGTCCGCGCAGGAGCATCTGCAGGCGGGTGTTGGGCAGCGCGGCCTTGAGTTGGCGCAGGCGCTCCCACGGGTCTTCCTTGAGAAAGCGCACGCAGGCGTCGAAGGTGGCGCCACCCCAGACTTCCAGCGACCAGTAGCCGACGCGGTCGAGCTTGTCGCAGATCGGCAGCATGTCCTCGGTGCGCATGCGCGTGGCCAGCAGCGACTGGTGGGCATCGCGCAGGACGGTATCGGTAACGGTGATCTTCTTGTTCATCTTGCTCTCCTGTAGCCCGGATGCCATCCGGGGCCGCAGCATCCCGGATTTCATCTGGGCTACGATTCGTTAGAGTCCCGCGTGGGCCGCGATGGCGGTGGCGATGGCGATGGCCAGGTGCGACGGGTTGCGCTTGATCGAGTACTGGGTCAGTTCCGGGTGGCTTTCGACGAAGCTGGTGTTGAACTGGCCGCTACGGAATTCCGGGTTACGCAGGATTTCCTGGTAATAGGGCGCGGTGGTGCGCACGCCCTGCACGCGCATGTCGTCCAGCGCACGCAGGCCGCGGTCCATCGCCTCTTCCCAGGTCAGCGCCCAGACGATCAGCTTCAGGCACATCGAGTCGTAATAGGGTGGAATGGTGTAGCCGGTGTAGATCGCCGTGTCGGTGCGCACGCCGGGCCCGCCGGGCGCGTAGTAACGGGTGATCTTGCCGAACGAGGGCAGGAAGTTGTTCTTCGGATCCTCGGCGTTGATACGGAACTGCAGGGCATAACCGCGGTGGATAATGTCTTCCTGCTTGACCGACAGCGGCAGGCCGCTGGCGATGCGAATCTGCTCGCGAACGATGTCAATGCCGGTGATTTCCTCGGTGATGGTGTGCTCCACCTGCACCCGGGTGTTCATCTCCATGAAGTACACCTCGCCTTCGGCGAGCAGGAACTCCACGGTACCGGCGTTCTCGTAGCCCACGGCCTGCGCCGCGCGCACGGCGAGGTCACCGATATAGGCGCGCTGCTCGGGGGTGAGCTGCGGGCTGGGGGCGATCTCGATCAGCTTCTGGTTGCGGCGCTGGATCGAGCAATCGCGCTCGTACAGGTGCACGGTGTTGCCGAAGCTGTCGGCGAGGATCTGCGCCTCGATGTGCTTCGGGTTGACGATGCATTTTTCCAGGAAGACTTCCGCGCTGCCGAAGGCCTTGGTCGCCTCGGAAATGACGCGCGGGTAGGCCTGCTCCAGTTCCTCGCGGCTGTTACAGCGACGAATGCCGCGTCCACCACCACCGGAGGTGGCCTTGAGCATCACCGGATAACCGATGCGCTCGGCTTCACGCAGCGCTTCGGCCAGGTCGGCGACGTTGCCTTCAGTGCCCGGGGTGCAGGGGACGCCAGCGGCCATCATGCTGCGGCGGGCTTCGGTCTTGTCGCCCATGCGGCGGATCACTTCGGCGCTCGGGCCGATGAACTTGACCCCGCGCTCGGCGCAGATTTCCGCCAGTTCGGCGTTCTCAGAAAGAAAGCCATAGCCGGGATGCAGCGCATCGCAGCCGGTTTCCACCGCCAGATTGACCAGCTTGCGCGGGTTCAGATAGCCGGCCAGCGGGTCTTCGCCAATGCTGTGCGCTTCGTCGGCACGCTTGACGTGCAATGCATGACGGTCGGCTTCGGAATAGATGGCCACCGAGCGAATGCCCATCTCGGCGCAGGCCCGAACAATGCGGACGGCAATCTCACCACGGTTGGCGATCAGTATTTTTTTTATCACGATCCAATCCTCAGCGCAGAGCTGCAAGGGACGCTGCAACAGATGGTTGCAAAACGTGGTGAAACCCTATCCGGCTATACGAATTAACAAAAATGAATAATTATTTGATCGCGTATAAGTAATTACTTATGTCTTGATCGGACGAGGACGAAAACGTGCGTAAAACCCTGCTGCGCATGACCTTGCGCCAGCTCCAGGTGTTCCGAGCAGTGTGCGAACACGGCTCGTACAGCCGCGCAGCCGAAGAGATGGCGCTGACCCAGCCGGCGGTGAGCCTGCAGATTCGCCAACTGGAAGACCTGGTCGGTCAGCCGCTATTCGAGTACGTCGGCAAGAAGCTCTATCTCACCGAAGCTGCCGAAGCCCTGCGCCGCGCCAGCAGCGATATCTTCGGCCGCCTGGAGAGCCTCGACATGCAGCTGTCCGACCTGCAGGGCTCGCTGCAGGGGCAGCTCAATCTGTGTGTGGAATCCAGCGCGAAGTATTTCATTCCCCACTTGTTCGCCGATTTTCGCCGCCATTACCCGGAAGTCATTCTCAACCTCACGGTGGTCAACCATGCCTTGGTGGTCCGTCGCCTTACCCAGAGCCGCGACGACCTGATGATCATGAGCCAGGTGCCGCAGGACCTGGCGCTGGACTTCATGCCCTTCCTCAACAACCCGATCATCGCCGTGGCACCACCGGATCACCCCCTAAGCGAGGTGGACAGCCTGCAGTTGCAGGACCTGACCGCCTACCCCTTGCTGACTCGCGAAAACGGCTCGGGCACCCGCCGCGCCTGCGAGGAGTACTGCCATCAGAAACGTGCGCACTTCCCGCATACCCTGGAGATCGGCTCGCTGGAATCGCAGCGCGAAGCGGCACTGGCTGGGCTCGGCATCGCGCTGCTACCGCGCCATGCCGTACGCCTGGAGTTGCAGTACGGCCTGCTGCGCGAGCTACCGGTGGTAGAGCTGCCCTTGCAGCGCAGCTGGTGCGTGGTGAATATTCGCGGCCGCAGGCTGTCTCCTGTAGCGCAGGCTTTTGTCGATTACATCCGCACCGAGCGCGCCCGTATCGTCAAGCTGGCCGAGCGCTTTGAGGGAGGCAACGCAGGATCGGGCAAGAATCTCGCAGAATCGGCCTAACAGTTGTCCGCCGACTCGCGAGACATTGCTAGCCTGGAATTACACCACCACAACCGCCTGGGAGAATTCTATGCTGTCGGGAATCAGCGCCTTGCTCGGCGCCATCCGCGCGCTCGAGCGCGACAACGGCCAGGCCGTGCTCGCCACCGTGGTCAAGGTCGAAGGCTCGGCCTACCGCCGCCCCGGTGCGCGCATGCTGATCCCGCTCTACGGCGGCACCGTGGGCACCATCAGCGGCGGCTGCCTGGAATCCGAAGTGGCGAAGAAGGCCTGGTGGCTGACCGATGGCGGCGAAGCGGTGATCCGCCGTTACAGCACCGCCACCCAGGACGACGATGACGATCAGGACGCCGCACTGACCTTCGGCCTCGGCTGCAACGGCACCGTGCACGTATTGCTCGAACGCCATAGCGCGGAAAAGCCGCTGGCGGTGCTTGGGCTATTGCGCCAGGTGCGCGAAAGCGGCCAGGCCGGGGCAGTCGCCACGGTGATAGGTAGCTATCGCAACGCCCGCGTACGCGTGGGTGAGCGTCTGTACCTGCATCCATCGCTCAGCGACAACGGCCGCCTGCTCGATTCCGCACTCGACGCCGAGGTTCGCGCCGATCTGCAACGAACCCTGACCGATGGCCGCTCCTCACTGCGCAACTACCGTGATGCGCGTGGCGAGATCGAGGTATTCTGCGAATACCTGGCGCCGCAGCGACGCCTGGTGATCTTCGGCGCCGGGCATGATGCGCAGCCGCTGACGCATATGGCCAAACTGCTGGACTGGCACGTCACCGTGGTCGATGGCCGCGCCCATTTCGCCCGCGCCGAGCGCTTTCCTGACGCAGATACGGTACTGCAGGTCGATGCCCGCCCACCCTATGACCTGCACGCAGTCACCGACGGCGCCATGGTGGCGATCATGAGCCACAGCTACAGCCAGGATCGCCACTGGCTAGGCAGCGTGCTGCAGGGCACGCCGGCCTATATCGGCCAACTGGGGCCACGCGATCGCACCGAACGGCTACTGGACGAGATTCGTCAGCACACCGAGCATTTGCCGGCCCTGGAGCGCCTGCACTACCCCATCGGTCTGGATATCGGCGGCGATACGCCGGAGAGTGTGGCCACGGCGATCCTCGCCGAGATGACAGCCGCCATTAACCAGCGCACAGGCGGCATGCTCAAGCATCGCCAGGCGGCGATCCACACGCCAACACCGCTGGACCGCAGCGATATTGAGCCGGCGACCATACTGACCGCCTCCTGAGCAAAGCTCCGGATTGCATCCGGGCTACAGCCTGACACAGATTCGTAGGGTGGGCTTCAGCCCACCACAGCTGGTGGGCTAAAGCCCACCCTACACAATGCATGGATGCAGGATGCCAGAGCCGAAAGGACCTCCCATAAAAAGCGCCTTCTCTAACCCCATCCGATCTACCGCCCGCCGCGCCTCTTGTGGGAGGGGCTTTAGCCGCGACCGGCTGAAACAAAAACGCCCGGGCAACTGCCCGGGCGTCGTGTCTACCGCACCTGAACTCAGGCCTTGATCTGCGCCGGGAATGGCAGCTTGCGCAAGCGCACGCCGGTCGCTGCGAACAGCGCGTTGGCCAGCGCCGGAGCTAGCGGCGGCACACCGGGCTCACCGACGCCGGTCGGGTTCTCCGCGGACGGCACGATATACACCTCGACCTTGGGCATCTCGTTCATGCGCAGCACCTGGAAGTCGTGGAAGTTCGACTGCTCGACCCGCCCTTCCTTCAAGGTGATCGCACTATGCCGGGCAGCCGCCAGGGCGAAGCCGATGCCGCCTTCCATCTGCGCCTTGATCACATCCGGGTTGATCGCGATACCGCAGTCCACGGCGCACACCACACGATCCAGGCGATAGCTGCCATCGGCCTTCACCGTGACCTCGGCGACCTGTGCCACGAACGAGCCGAACGACTCGTGCACGGCGATACCGCGCCCGCGCTTCTCGCCCTCAGCGCCCGCCGCCAGCGGTTTGTCCCAACCGGCCTGCTTGGCGGCCAGCTCCAGCGCACCGCGGTGACGCGGATGACTGTCCAAGAGCGCATGACGGAAGGCATAAGGGTCCTGCCCGGCCGCGACAGCGGCCTCATCGATCATGGTTTCGGCGACGTAACCGGTGTGGGTATGCCCCACCGAGCGCCACCACAACACCGGCACCTTGATATTGGTCGGCGTGCTCAACTCCACCTGCAGGTTGGGCACGGCGTAGGAGAGATTGGAGGCACCTTCGACAGAAGTGTGGTCGATGCCCTCCTTGATCATGAAGGGCTCCATCGAAGTACCGGTCATGATCGATTGGCCGACGATGCGGTTGTGCCACGCCTGCAGCTTGCCGGCCTGGTCCAGGCCGATGCGCACGCGGTGCAGGTACAGCGGACGGAAGAAGCCACCGCGGGTGTCGTCCTCGCGTGTCCAGACCATCTTCACCGGCGCATCCACGCCCTTGTCGCGCGCGGCCTTGGTAATCGCCACCGCCTCCAGCAGATAATCCGACACCGAGCTGGCGCGACGGCCGAAACTGCCGCCGGCGTATAGCTGGGTCAGCGAGACCTGTTCGGGCTTGAGGCCCAGATAGCTGCTGATGATGGCCTGATCGACGGTCTGGAACTGCTCGCCGTTCCAGATTTCGCAGCGGTCGCTGGAAAGCTTGACCAGGCAGTTCATCGGCTCCATCGCCGCATGGGCCAGGTAGGGGAACTCGTAGTCGGCTTCGACCACCTTGGCGGCCTTGGCCAGCGCCGCATCGGCGTCGCCCTTGCTCGTTGCAGGCAGACCGGGCTTGCTCGCACTGTCGCGGTACTGCGCGAGAATTTCTTCGCTGCCGAGGGTGAAGGCCTGGCTCTCATCCCAGTCGATCACCAGCGCATCACGCCCCTGACGCGCCGCCCAGGTGTTCTTCGCCAACACGGCGACCCCCGAACGACCATGGGGTAGATCGCGAAACTCCACCACCTCGACCACATCACGCACGGCCTTGGCCTTGCTGCTATCGACCGAGCGTGGCACGCCGCCAAAACGCGGCGGATAGGCGACCATGGCCACCAGCATGCCGGGCAGCTTGAAGTCCTGGGTGAAGATGGCGCTGCCATCGGTCTTGCCCAGGCTGTCCTTGCGGCGCAGCTCGCGTTTGCCGATCAGCTTGAAGTCCTTCGGTTCCTTGAGCTGTACCTGCTCGGGCACCGGTAGCGAGGCTGCCGCTTCGACCAGCTCGCCGAAGCCGGCGCTGCGGCCAGAACCTGCGTGGCTGACCACACCCTTGTCGACGCTGATTTCACTGGCCGGCACGCCCCAGCGCTGCGCGGCAGCCGCCACCAGCATGGCCTTGGCGGTGGCACCGGCGTTGCGCATCTGCTCCCAGGAGTTGGCCATGGCGGTGCTGCCGCCGGTGCCCTGCATCGGGCCGAAGGCGAGGTTGTTGTAGCGCTTCACATCGGCCGGCGCGCCTTCGACGCGCACCTTGTCCCAGTCGGCATCCAGTTCTTCGGCGAGCAATGTGGCCAGGCCGGTGTAGCTGCCCTGGCCCATTTCCAGGTGTTTGGCCAGGACAGTCACCGTGCCATCGAGGTCGATACGCACGAAGGCGTTCGGCTCCAGCGGGCCGCCTGCGGCCAGCGCGTCCATACCGCGCAGCAGCGGCGCGAAGAAGATGCCCAGCGCCAGGCCACCGGAGCCCTTGAGCAGAGTGCGGCGGCTAACATTGAGGATGCCGCGAGTGGCGCTATCGGGGGTTTCGATCTTGCCCATGATTCGATTCTCCTCAGGCCAGTTGGCCAGCCGCTTCGTGGATCGCAGCGCGAATCCGCACATAGGTAGCGCAACGGCAGATATTACCGCTCATGGCCGCATCGATATCAGCATCGCTTGGCGCCTTGTTGCTGCTGAGCAAGGCTGTCGCCGCCATGATCTGCCCGGACTGGCAGTAGCCGCACTGGACCACGTCGAGTTGCCGCCAGGCCTGCTGAACCACCTTGCCTACAGCATCTTCGCCGACCGCCTCGATGGTGCTGATACGCTTGCCGACCACCGCCGATACCGGGGTGACGCAGGAACGCGTCGGCTGGCCTTCGACGTTCACCGTGCAGGCGCCACACAGCGCCATGCCGCAGCCGTACTTGGTGCCGGTGAGATTGGCGACATCGCGCAATGCCCAGAGCAGCGGCATGTCGTCGGCTACGTCCAGCTCATGGTCCTTGCCATTGAGATTCAGGGTAATCATGGTCTGCCCAATGGTGTCTGATGGTTCCGGCATGGCTTGCCGGTGGTCACGGTCAGCCCCGCACACAAGGGGCCAGACCATCACTGTAGTGGATACAAAAGCGCCTGTCGCCACTGACCGCAGAGATCAGCAGAACCGGGCAACAAGTTAGTAGAATCGGGCAAGCTAACTGCCCTGCCCGCAGGCAGGGCAACAAGAAAGTCAGGCGGCGCGGCGCGAATCAGGTTCGCCGTGCTGAAGGTAGCTGGCGGAAACCAGCTCGGGGAAGTCGGCAAGCTCGCGTTGCAGCTGGCACTGCTCGGCATAATGCTCGATGGCCCGGCGATAGGCCATGCGGCGCTGGTCTTGCAGCTTGCGCCGGATCTTGGCGTCAGGTTGGTCGTGCAGTTGCGCGTCATCGAAGATACGAGGCATCTCGGTTCTCCCGGAACGAGGACTGGAGGCCTCAGCTTGCTCCGGGCAGATGACGCTTTGACGGCGACGGCATGAACAGCCGGTTAAATCGCCTCAGTCTTCGTTGTTACGCAGCGATTTGGGTGACAGGCGCAAGCTGCGCAGGCTGCGTTTGACGCTCTTGAGGTGGTTGACCAGGCTCGGCCCGCGCGCCATGGCCACGCCCATGGCCAGCACATCGATCACCACCAGGTGGGCGATGCGCGAGGTCAGCGGGGTGTAGATCTCGGTGTCTTCCTGCACGTCGATGGCCAGGTTGACGGTCGACAGCTCGGCCAATGGCGTCTGGCTCGGGCACAGGGTAATCAGGCTGGCGCCGGATTCACGCACCAGGTTGGCCGTGATCAGCAGATCCTTGGAGCGCCCGGACTGTGAGATACATACCGCCACGTCGCCCGGCTGCAGGGTCACCGCGCTCATCGCCTGCATGTGCGGATCGGAATAGGCGGCGGCGTTGAGCAGCAGACGGAAGAATTTGTGCTGGGCATCGGCTGCCACCGCGCCGGACGCGCCGAAGCCATAAAACTCGACGCGTTGCGCGTTGGCACAGGCGGCGATGGCACGCTCCAGCGCTTGCGGGTCGAGCTTCTCGCGCACCTCCATCAGCGTATGCAGGGTGGTGTCGAAGATCTTCAGGCTGAAGTCGGCGACCGAGTCATCCTCGTGAATCGCGAACTGGCCGAAGCTGGCGCCGGCAGCCAGGCTCTGCGCCAGCTTCAGCTTGAGGTCCTGGAAGCCGCTGCAACCGATGGCGCGACAGAAGCGCACGATGGTCGGCTCGCTGATGCCGACACTATGCGCCAGCTCGGCCATGGAGCTGTGCATCACCGATGCAGGATCGAGCAAGACGTGATCGGCCACCTTGAGCTCGGACTTGCGCAGCAGGTGGCGCGACTGGGCGATGTGTTGCAACAGATTCACGGAAATAGGCTCTATGCAGAAAAGGGTCTACCGCGGCACTCGGCGAGTCATGGCTCGGTTATGATCGGCGGGCGGCAGTTGTAGTGACTTTGTAGTTATACTACATAGCTCGAGTTCGCGCACAGCCAGGCACCTGCCAAATAGCTGAACGAATATTTCGGGCATCGGGATGTGTCGCTTACAACGGGTATCTTCGAGGCGACGTTCACGGCCTCCTTTCGCTGAGCACACGTCGTTTGCAATGGTCTGTTAACACGAGTCGGAGTGTTTCCCTTGAGTATTCCCTGCGACATGCTGGTCTTCGGTGGCACGGGCGATCTGGCCCTGCACAAGCTGCTGCCGGCGCTCTATCACCTGCACCGAGAAGGGCGCCTGCACGCCGATGTGCGCATCCTTGCCCTGGCCCGCAGCAGTCACACCCGCGAGGCCTACCAGGCCCTGGCCGAGCGCCACTGCCGTGCCCAGGTCGCCCGTGCCGACTTCACCAACGAGGCCTGGGCGAGCTTCGCCGCACGCCTCGACTACTTCGCCATGGACGCCGCGCAGAGCGCCGATTTCGGCCGCCTGGCCAAGCGCCTGGGACGTGACGAGCAGCGTGTGCGGGTGTACTACCTGGCCACCGCACCGAGCCTGTTCGAAGACATCGCTGCGCACCTGGCCAACGCCGGCCTGGCTGGCCCGGCGGCGCGCATCGTGCTGGAAAAACCTATCGGCCACTCGCTGGAGTCGGCCCGTGCGATCAACGCTGCCATCGGCGCCGTGTTCGACGAGGCACGGGTATTCCGCATTGATCACTACCTGGGCAAGGAAACCGTGCAGAACCTGATGGCGCTGCGTTTCGCCAACGCCCTGTTCGAGCCGGTCTGGCGTGCCGGGCATATCGATCACGTGCAAATCAGCGTGTGCGAAACCCTCGGCGTGGAAAACCGCGGCGGCTACTACGACAAGGCCGGCGCCATGCGCGACATGATCCAGAACCACCTGCTGCAGTTGCTGTGCCTGGTGGCGATGGAAGCGCCGGTGCGTTTCGACGCCGAAGCGGTACGCAACGAGAAGGTGAAGATCCTCGAAGCGCTGAAACCCATCTCCGGCCTCGATGTACAGGACAAGACCGTGCGCGGTCAGTACACCGCCGGCAAGATCGGCGGCCATGACGTGCCTGCGTATTACTTCGAGAAGAACGTCGATAACGACAGCGACACCGAAACCTTCGTCGCCGTGCAGGTGGAAATCGACAACTGGCGCTGGGCCGGCGTGCCGTTCTACCTGCGCACCGGCAAGCGCCTGGCGAAGAAGACGTCGGAGATTCTCATCCAGTTCAAGCCGGCGCCGCACCGCCTGTTCAACGATGGTCAGGCCAACCAGTTGCTGATTCGCCTGCAGCCGGAGGAGCGCATCAGCCTGCAACTGATGGCCAAGAATCCCGGCAAGGGTATGCACCTCAAACCCGTGGAGCTGGATCTCAACCTGGCCAATGCCTTCAGCCAGCAGCGCCGCTGGGACGCCTACGAGCGCCTGTTGCTCGACGTGATCGACGGCGACTCGACGTTGTTCATGCGCCGCGACGAAGTCGAGGCCGCCTGGCAATGGGTCGACCCGATTTTGCAAGGCTGGCACCAGCACTATCAGAGCCCGCGTCCCTATCCGGCTGGCAGCGATGGCCCGGAGCAGCTGCAGCATCTGCTGGAGCGTCACGGCCGGCACTGGGCATAGACGTGTAGCCCGGATGCAAGCCGGGGGCTTTTTCAGCACCGCCCCCGGCTTGCATCCGGGCTACTGACTTCAGGCTTGCCGCTTGCAGCGGCTGCCGTGCAGCACCACCAGCCCCAGTACCAGTACCCCCAGCATTCCAGCGCCAAGGAATAACCCTTCATACCCCAGTGCCTTGGCCAGCATTCCGCTGCTGGCGCCGACGAAGCCGGATAACAGCACCTGCGCCGAGGCCTGCAGGGTGAAGTCGGCGCCTTCGTGTTCGGGGCGGCACATGCGCATCATGGCGGCGAACAGGGCAACGGTGGACATGCCGTCGGCCACCTGTTCGAACAGGGTCACGGCATACACCAGGCCGCTGTTGCCGCCATGGCCGACCAGCAGGGCCAGGGCGGCGATGCCGATGGCCTGCAGGGCACCAAAGAGGATCAGCGCGCGCAGCACGCCGATGCGGGCGTAGAGCAGGCCACCGAGCAAGGCGCCGCCGATGCCGGCCAGGCTGCTGATCAGGGTCAGTTGGCCGAGTGCTGCCGTGCTCCAGCCCTGATCCACCAGCATCGGCTTGAGCATCGGCGAGCCGAGCGAGTCACCGAGCTTGAAGGTCAGCACCACCGCCAGCCACAGCAGCATGCCGGGCTGCGCCAGCAGGCCACGATAGTGGTTCAGCAGCAGGCGCGGGCCGAGGGCGGTTTCTGCCAGGGTGGGCTGGCAGGGCAGCACGCGGCGTTCCGGAAATAACCAGATGGGCACGGTCATCAGCAGGATCAGACCGGCCAGCAAACCCAGCGCCAGGTTCCAGCCCAGTGGGTCGATCACCAGCAACAGACCGCTGCCGCTGACGAGCATGCCGACCTTGTAGCCGCCGACCTGCAGGCTGTTGCCCAGGCCACGCCAGCGCTCGGGCAGCAGGCGCACGGTGAGGCCGTCGGTGGCGATGTCCTGGGTAGAGGCCAGCAGATTGATCAGCAACAGCAAGCCGAGTAGCAGCCACAGGCCGGAGTCGAATAGGGTCTGCGGCGTCAGTAGCGCCAACGTCGCCACGCAGACGATCACGCCGCCTTGCAGCGGCAGAATCCAGCCACGGTGATGACCCAGGCGGGCTGAGGCCAGGCGGTCGATCCAGGGCGCCCAGAGCACCTTGAGCAGCCAGGGCAGCGCCAGCAGCTTGAGCAGGCCGATCAGTGCCAGATCGACGCCATGCTGGCGCAGCAGTACCGGTAGCGAATGGGCGATCAGCCCGGAGGGCAAGCCCTGCGCGCAATACAGCGAGGCCAGCAGCACCAGCGTGGTATTGGACGGGCGAGGTGCGGTGGGCGACATGGCGGGCGCTCGCGGCAAAAGCGCAAGCCTAGTGGTTTGCGCCTGCGCGCTGCAATGCGGCGCTGGTTACAGTTCGTACTCCCCGCCACGGTGGCACATGATCGATGGCGGGTGGCTGACGCGGCGCACGTCTCTATTGGCACTTGCGCGTCTGGCGTTCGCGCCTTTACGGCGCTACCGAGTGGCCGGGCTGCGCGCTATGCCTTCGGCTTTTTCAGCTTGGGATTGGGAAAGAACTGCACCGCCTGCACCTTGGGATCAGCCGCCTTGGGCTTGAGGCCGCTGACGTTGACCCGGGTCGGCAGCTCCCTGGGCACCGAATTACCACGTGCATCGAGGGTGTCGGCATAGCCGCACTTGACGCATTCGCGGTGCGGCACGTCGTCGACGTTCCACATCTTGATGCTGTCGGTTTCGCTGCACGCCGGGCATACGGCGCCGGCGATAAAGCGTTTCGGCGTGCTGTTCACTGGCGTATCGCTCATGCGGCCTCCTGGCTCAGGCCAAGGTGACGCAGCAGCGCATCGATGCTCGGCTCACGGCCACGGAAGTCGACGAACAGCACCATGGGTTCCTGCGAGCCGCCACGGGCGAGGATCGCCTCGCGGAAGGCACGGCCGGTGTCGGCGTTGAACACCCCTTCTTCCTCGAACCTGGAGAAGGCATCGGCGCTGAGCACTTCGGCCCACTTGTAGCTGTAGTAACCCGCCGCATAGCCACCGGCGAAGATATGCGCGAAGCCGTTGGCGAAGCGGTTATAGGCTGGCGGGCGCAGCACCGAGACCTCGGCACGCACGCCTTCGAGCACGTCCAGCACGCTGCGGCCGTCGCCGTGGGTGGCGTGCAGTTCGAAGTCGAACAGGGAGAACTCCAGCTGGCGCACCATCATCAGGCCGGACTGGAAGTTCTTCGCCGCCAGCATCTTGTCCAGCATTGCCTGTGGCAGCGCCTCGCCGGTTTCATAGTGGCCAGAGATCAGCGCCAGGCCTTCCGGCTCCCAGCACCAGTTCTCCATGAATTGACTTGGCAGCTCCACCGCGTCCCAGGCTACGCCGTTGATGCCCGAGGCGCCGGCGTGTTCGACGCGGGTCAGCAGGTGGTGCAGACCGTGGCCGAATTCGTGGAACAGGGTGGTGACCTCATCGTGGGTCAGCAGCGCCGGCTTGCCGCCGACCGGCGGGGTGAAGTTGCACACCAGGTTGGCCACCGGGGCGATCAGCTTGCCTTGGGCGTCGCGGCGCTTGTCGCGTGCGCCGTCCATCCATGCACCGCCACGCTTGTTGGCGCGGGCGTAGAGGTCGAAGAAGAAGCGGCCGACGTGTTGGCCGTTTTCCTGAATCTCGAACAGGCGCACGTCCGGGTGCCAGCTGTCGAAGTCTTTCAGTTCGCGAATCTCGATGCCATAGAGCTTCTGCACGATGGCGAACAGGCCGGTCAGCACCTTGTCGATGGGGAACCAGGCGCGTACTTCTTCCTGGGAGATGCTGTAGCGCTGCTGGCGCAGTTTCTCGCTGTAGTAGCCGACGTCCCAGCTTTGCAGATCATCCAGACCTTGCTCGGCGGCGAAAGCCTTGAGCTCGGCGAGATCCTGCTCGGCGAAAGGTTTGCTGCGTACGGCCAGGTCGCGTAGGAAGCTCAGCACCTGGTCGGTGGACTCGGCCATCTTGCTGGCCAGGCTCAGTTCGCTGTAGTTGGCGAAGCCGAGCAGGCGCGCCAGTTCCTGGCGCAGGTCGAGAATCTCGCTCATCAGCGGGCCGTTGTCGTTCTGCCCGGCGTTCGGCCCCTGGTCGGAGGCGCGGGTGCAGTAGGCGGCGTACACCTCTTCGCGCAGGGCGCGGTCATCGGCGTAGGTCATCACCGCGTAGTAGCTGGGGAACTCCAGGGTGATCAGCCAGCCGTCCAGCCCCTTGGCTTCGGCGGCCTGCTTCATCTGCGCCTTGGCCGAGTCGGTCAGGCCGCTGAGCAGGGCTTCGTCGGTGACGTGCTTGGTCCAGGCCTGGGTGGCGTCGAGCAACTGGTTGGAGAATCTGCTGGTCAGCTCGGACAGGCGCATCTGGATCTCGCCGTAGCGCTTCTGCTGCTCGGCCGGCAGATCGATGCCGGACAGGCGGAAGTCACGCAGCGCGTGTTCGAGAATGGTCTTCTGCGCCACGTCGAAATTGGCTGCAGCCGGACTCTTGGCCAGCGCGTTATAGGCCTCGAACAGCGGCTTGTTCTGGCCCATTTCCGTCCAGTATTCCGACAGCTTGGGCAGGCAGGCCTCATAGGCGGCGCGCAGCTCGGGGCTGTTGCACACTGCATTGAGATGGCTCACCGGGCTCCAGGCGCGGCCCAGGCGCGCGCCGAGTTCGTCCAGCGCCAGCACCAGGCCGTCCCAGCTCGGATTGGCCTGCTGTTGTTCGAGCAGTTTGGCGATGGCAGCGCGGCTGTCGGCCAGGATCTGGTCGACGGCGGGCTCGACGTGTTCCGGTTTGATCTGCGAATAGGGCGGCAGGTCGAAGTCTTGCAGCAGGGGATTGTTCGCGGTCACGACGAGGCACCTGTGGCGAAGGAAGAAGGGCAACAGCCGGCAAATACCGGGGCGATTGCAGTCGATATGGGGGCCATCTTAATTACAATCAAGCTTTCCCGCAGCCCAGGAGCCTCTATCGTGGCGATTCGCAAATACCAGCAGCACCTCCCACAACTGGGCGCGCGCGTCTTCGTCGACGCCTCCGCCGTGGTCATCGGCGACGTGGTGCTGGGTGAGGACAGCTCGGTATGGCCGCTGACCGTGATTCGCGGCGACATGCACCGCATCCGCATCGGCGCGCGCACCAGCGTGCAGGATGGCAGCGTGCTGCACATCACCCATGCCGGGCCGTTCAACCCGCAAGGTTATCCGCTGATCATCGGCGACGAGGTGACCATCGGCCACAAGGTCATGTACCCTGGGTAACCGGATTCTGGTCGGCATGGGCAGCATCGTCATGGACGGCGCGGTGGTCGAAGACGAGGTGATCATCGGCGCCGGCTCCCTGGTGCCACCGGGCAAGCGCCTGGAAAGCGGCTACCTCTACGTCGGCAGCCCGGTGAAAAAGGCGCGCCCGCTGACTGACAAGGAGCGCAACTTCTTCAGCTACACGGCTGGCAACTACGTGAAGCTCAAGGATCTGCACCTGGCCGAGGGGTATGACCAGTGAGCGATGCAGGTAAACGTGGGGGTTTGGAGGCTTTTCTTAGCGGCTTCTCCATGCCGCCCGCGGACTCACATTGCAGGGGAATGAGAACAAGCACAGGCGTTGGGTCGTACAGGCAATTACCTTATCCTTGCGGCTTCCCAGTAATGCCGAAGCCTGATGCCCATGCAGCACTCCACTATTCTCTTCGACCTCGATGGCACCCTCACCGACCCGCGTGAGGGCATTACCCGTTCGGTGCAGTACGCGCTGGCCAAACTGGGTATCGACGAGCCGGATCTGACCGCGCTGGAGCACTTTATCGGCCCGCCTTTGTTGCAGTGCTTCATGAGCACCTATGCGCTGGACGAGGCCACGGGCTGGCAGGCGGTCAATTATTATCGTGAGCGTTTCCGGGTGACCGGCTTGTACGAGAATCAAGTCTTCGACGGTGTTGAGGCGTTGCTGGCGGCCTTGGTGGCGCAAGGGCGTACGCTGTATGTCGCCACCAGCAAGCCGACGGTGTTCGCCGAGGAAATCGCCCGGCACTTTGGTTTCGACCGCTATTTCAAGCGCATCTATGGCAGTGAGCTGGACGGCACGCGCACCAACAAGGTGGAGCTGTTGGCACATGTGCTGGAGTCGGAACGGCTGGCGCCGCATTCGACGCTGATGATCGGCGACCGCAAGCATGATCTGATCGGCGCGCGCCGCAATGGCTTGCAGGCGGTGGCGGTCGGTTACGGATTCGGTAGTCGGGAGGAGTTGCTCGGCGAGGCGCCGGACTTTCACTTCGAGACGCTGGAGCAAATGCGCCGGGCATTTCTGTCCGGCGTTTAATGCGCTGTATCAGCCGTTGCGCTGATAGATGATCTTCTTGGTGCCGCCGTCGCAACTGCCGACGACCATGCTTTGATCCTGAACGTCGTCGTTGGGCACGATTTCCAGGGTGTAGCTGGGCACGTTGTTGGCCTGGATCTTCACTTCTATTTCCTGCTTGAGTTCTTCGCAGGGCTTGGGCGCAGCCAGTGCGCCGCCAGCCAGGAGCATCAGGGTCAGGGCGGGGATCATTCGTTGCATCGCTTGTACCTCCGGTGTTGGGCGAAACCTGTGTAGGTTGGACTGGCAATTTGCCCTGCAGTTCTAGTGGTGTCGCATCAGGTCTTCCAGCTTGGCCTGACGCGCTGCCTGTGGCAGCCGACCGAGCGCGGCGACTGCCGTGTAGAACGCGCGCCAGTCCCGACCTTGCTCCTCGAACAGCGCAGCGAAAGCTGGCACCCACTGGTCATAGAGGCCGAAGGGTAGCAGCTTGGCGTTGTTCAACGGGCTTTCGATCCAGGCGTCATAGCGGCCCTGACCTCCCCATTGTTGGCGTATGGCGCGGTAGTCGTGGCGCAGGCGCTCGAATTCGGCCTGCTTGGCGGCGCGCATGGCTTTCTCCGGCAGGTCGCTGGCATAGAGCTGTTTCAGGCGCTCGCGGCTGGCCAGCACCAGTTCGATGAACTGCTGGCGCTGGCGGTCGTCGCTGGCTGGCGGTGCTTCGCCACGGGCGGCGTGCCACTGCCGCAGGCCTTCGCGCTCGACGAAGGTGGCGAAGGATTCATTGAAGGCGGTATCACCAGGCAGGTAGAACTGCTGGTGCGCCAGTTCGTGGAAGATCACTGCGATAAAGCGTTCGTCGCTCCAGCGCAGCATGGTGTTGAGCAGCGGGTCGTCGAACCAGCCCAGGGTCGAGTAGGCCTCGACGCCGCCGACGTAGGTGTCCAGCCCTTGCTGGCGCAATAGTGCGGCCGCGCCCCGCGCTCGGCCTTGCTGGTAGTAGCCACGGTAGGCGACGCAGCCGGCAATGGGGAAACAGTGCAGTTCGGGCTCCAGAGAGAACTCCGGGGTGGCGAAGACGTTCCACACCACGAAGGGACGCCCCAGGTCGGCATACAGGCGATAGCTGCGGTTCTCAGGTAGCTGCAACTGCGTGCTGGCGAAGTCACGCGCCTGCTGGCTCAGCGTCAGGCGCCTGGCCAGATCGGGGTCGGTCGTCGGGTCTTCGAGCAGGCGCTGTACGGGCTCGCGGGCATGCAAGAGTTGCCACTGGCCTTGGCCGAGGTGGGCGTAATAGTCAATCGTCGAGCAAGCGCTCAGCAGCAGGCTGAGCAGGGGAACCGCAATGCGGCGCAGCAGGTCGATAGGGCAGGCGTTGGGCATGTCGTCACGCTAGCTGATCGCGTGGGTTGTCTCCAGCCCCTTTCGCCTCGGTTTTGCCCGCCTCCCGGTGTAGGCTGGTATCCGAACCCCTATCTGGAGGTCGCCATGCGCGCCCTGCTTCTCGCTCCCGCCCTGATGATGCTCGGGGCCTGCGCTTCGCCCCTGCCCGAGCCTGACTCGCAACAGGCCTGGGTCGAGCTGTATTCCACGGCCGATACCCTGCTGATGGCCGACCGTCTGGATGGCAAGCGCTGGCCGGATGGTCGCTATTTTCAGGTAACGCCCGGCCAGCATGAGTTGCAGACGCGCTTTCAGTTCGAGGTGCGTGGCGGGGGTGGGCTCGGCATGATGAGCGAGCCGCTGCGCATGACCTGCGAGATTCGCCTGCGTTATGACGACTTCGTGGCGGGGCAGCGTTATCGCATCGAGGCGCGTCAGCAACTGATGAAGGCACAGGCCTGGCTGTATGACGAGCAGCGCAACGTTGTGGCGCGTGGCGAGGTGCGGCGCTGCGGCACGGCGATCTGAGCGGCGTAGGCAGTGCGTTCAGTTTTCCAGCACGGCGTCCAGGGTGATGGTGGCGTTGAGCACCTTGGACACCGGGCAGCCGGTCTTGGCGGTTTCTACTGCTTGCTCGAAGGCGCTGCGCTCGGCGCCCGGGATTTTGGCGTGCAGCTTGAGGTGCACGGCGCTGATCTCGAAACCGCCTTCAACTTTATCCAGGGTCACTTGCGCCTGGGTATCGATGCTCTCGGCGGTCATCCCGGCGTCACCCAGCTCCTTGGACAGGGCCATGGAAAAACAACCCGCATGCGCGGCGCCGAGCAGCTCTTCGGGGTTGGTGCCGGGCTTGTCCTCGAAGCGGGTATTGAAGCCGTAGGGCGAGTCCCTGAGGGCGCCGCTTTCAGTGGAGAGGGTGCCCTTGCCGTCCTTGATGCCGCCCTGCCAGTGGGCCGAAGCTGTCTTCTTCATATGCGTCTCCCAATGAGTCAACGAGGCCGCCGATCTGGCGGCCTGTTCTGATTCAGAGGGCTGTCACGCGCACAAAGTTCGACTTTATTAGGCGCTTTGCAGCTCGGCGAGGATGTCGAAGGCGTGCAGGCGGTCGGCGAAGTCGTACAGGTCGCAGGTGAAGATCAACTCGTCCGCTTCGGTCTGTTCCAGCAACTGCTCCAGGCGTTGGCGAACGGTCTGCGGCCCGCCGATGGCGGCCAGACCGAGAAACTCACTGACCGCCTGGCGCTCATGGGGTAACCACAGGCCCTCCATGCTCGCTACCGGCGCGCGCTGCACCAGGCTCTGGCCACGGATCAGCGCGAGGATGCGCTGGAACACCGATGTAGCCAGGTACTGCGCCTGTTCGTCGCTGTCGGCCGCCAGCAGCGGCACGCCAAGCATCACGTAGGGCTTGTCGAGCACCTCCGAGGGGCGGAAGTGGTTGCGGTAGGTGCGGATGGCCTCGTGCATGTAGCGCGGCGCGAAGTGCGAGGCAAAGGCATAGGGCAACCCTTTCATGCCGGCCAGCTGGGCGCTGAACAGGCTGGAGCCGAGCAGCCAGATCGGCACGTTGGTGCCGGTGCCCGGCATGGCGATCACCCTTTGGCCTGCCTGGCGCGGGCCGAGATAGGCCTGCAGTTCTTCGACGTCATTGGGGAAGTCGTCGGCGCTACCATCGCGGCTGCGGCGCAGGGCATGGGCGGTGTACTGATCGGCGCCGGGCGCGCGGCCCAGGCCCAGTTCGATGCGACCCGGATACAGCGTGGCGAGGGTGCCGAACTGTTCGGCAATCACCAGCGGCGCATGGTTGGGCAGCATCACGCCGCCAGCGCCCAGGCGGATTTTCGAGGTGCCGGCGGCCAGATAGCCAATCAGCACGGAGGTGGCGGAGCTAGCGATGCCGTCCATGTTGTGGTGTTCGGCCACCCAGAAGCGCTCGAAGCCAAGACGCTCGACATGCCGGGCCAGTGCCAGCGAATTGTGCAGCGCCTGGGCAGCGTCGCCATCGTCGCGAATCGGCGCCAGATCGAGGGTAGAGAGCTTGATCGAGGCCAGTCGGCTCATGGGGGAGTCTCCTCGTTGCATGGCCCGCCACTCTAACCTCCCGGCTCAGCTCGCACACGCCACGCGGCGACATAGTCATCATCGACAGGACTGATGCAAGGCCGGGATGGCTATGCCTGTGCGCTCACACAAGCAGTTACCAGCGGCTCGACAAGAAGGCGTGCATATTCGTCCTGAGCGGTTAGACTTCCCTCCCTGACGCCGCTCACAAGGCGCGCTCGCTCAAAATAACAGAGAAAGGAGATATCCCATGAAAGGCAAATCCTTGGCATGGGTCCTGTCTGCCGCGCTTGCGGGGACTGCCCTGAGTGGCACAGCACAGGCCGAAGATAAGTTCGTCACCATCGGTACCGGCGGTCAGACCGGCGTGTATTACGTGGCTGGTCAGTCCATCTGCCGTTTCCTCAACCGTGGCTCGGCTGAGCACGGCATCAAGTGCAACGCCCCGGCCAGTGGCGGCGGCGTGGCCAATGTGAACGGCATTCGCAGTGGCGAATTCAACTTCGGCATCATGCAGTCCGACCACCAGTACAAGGCGCTGAATGGCGCTGCACCGTTCGCCGCTGAAGGTGCAATGAGCGATCTGCGCGCGGTGTTCTCGCTGCAGAGCGAAGTGTTCACCATCCTCGCTCGTCGCGATGCCAACATCGCCAGCTTCGATGACCTCAAGGGCAAGCGCGTCAACGTCGGCAACCCGGGTTCCGGCCAGCGTGACACCCTGGAAGAGATCATGGCCGTCAAAGGCTGGGATCGCTCCGCCTTCGCCCTGGCTGCCGAGCTGAAGCCGGCCGAGCAGGCCAGCGCCTTGGGCGACAACAACATCGATGCCATGACCTACTTCGTCGGTCATCCCAACGGCGCGATCCAGGAAGCCACTACCACCACCGACGCCGTGCTGGTTCCGGTGACCGGCGCCGAGATCGACAAGCTGCTGGCCGAGAAGACTTACTACACCAAGGCTGACATTCCTGGCGGTCTGTACAAGGGCAACGATCAGCCGACGCCGTCCATCGGTGGCAAGGCCGTGCTGTCCACCAGCGCCAAGGCGGATCCGGAAGTGGTCTACCAACTGGTCAAGTCGGTATTCGAGAATATCGACCGCTTCAAGCGTCTGCACCCGGCCTTCGCTGACCTGAAGGAAGCCGACATGATCAAGGTCGGTCTGACTGCCCCGCTGCACGAGGGCGCCGAGCGTTACTACAAGGAACGCGGCTGGCTGTAAGCCTTCGGCCCTGTCGATCCCGTCTCAGGGCTTATGGGTGATGCGCAGCAAGCGCATTGCCCGATTCGCTTCTAGTGTTAAGCAAACCCGTAGGCTGCGGCCTGCGGGTTTTGCCGTTTTCGTTTACTCAAATGCAGGTTCGCTCCATGCATGACAAGCAACTGTCCACCGAAGAACTGATTGCCCAGGACGTCGGCGCACGTTCGCCCGTCGGTCTGATGGCCCAGGTGATTACTGGCCTGGCGCTGCTCTGGTCGCTGTTCCAGCTGTGGATCGCTTCGCCACTGCCATTCATTTTCGGCGTGGGTGTGTTCAACGATACCCAGACCCGCGCCATTCACCTGGCCTTTGCCCTGCTGCTGGCGTTTCTCGCCTATCCGGCGTTCAAGCGCTCACCGCGTGATCGTGTGCCGCTGCTGGATATCGCTCTGGGCCTGGTCGCCGCGGCCAGTGCCGCCTACCTGTTCATCTTCTATCAGCAACTGGCGCTGCGCCCCGGCAGCCTGACCACGGGCGACCTGGTCACCGCCTGCATCGGTATTCCCCTGTTGCTGGAGGCCACGCGCCGTGCGCTTGGCCCACCTCTGGCGATCATCGCCCTGGTGTTTCTCATCTACAGCCTGGCAGGCCCTTACATGCCGGGCCTGCTGGCGCATCGCGGGGTCAGCTTCAATGCCCTGGCCAACCACCAGTGGATCACCACTGAAGGCGTGTTCGGCATCGCCCTGGGTGTGTCCACCAGCTTCGTGTTCCTCTTCGTGTTGTTCGGTGCATTGCTCGAGCGCGCCGGTGCCGGCCATTACTTCATCCAGTTGGCGTTCAGCCTGCTCGGCCACTTCCGGGGTGGCCCGGCCAAGGCGGCGGTGCTGGCGTCGGGCCTGACCGGGATGATTTCCGGCTCGTCGATCGCCAACGTGGTGACCACCGGTACCTTCACCATTCCGATGATGAAACGCACCGGCTTCTCTTCGGAGAAGGCCGGCGCGGTGGAAGTGGCCTCCTCGGTCAACGGCCAGATCATGCCGCCGGTGATGGGTGCTGCAGCCTTCCTGATGGTCGAGTACATCGGCATGCCGTATGTGGAGATCATCAAGCATGCCTTCCTACCTGCAGCGATTTCCTATATCGCGCTGCTCTATATCGTTCACCTCGAGGCGCTCAAACTCGGCCTGCAGCCTATCGGCAGCGCCCAGCCCAAGCCCTGGCTGCGCCGCCTGACCGGCTTCGCCTTCGGTGCGGCGCTGATCAGTGGTCTGTCGCTGGCGGTTTACTACGGCCTCGGCTGGCTCAAGCCGGCACTTGGCGAATATGCCTTGCCGGTTATCGGTGTTCTGCTCGCGGTGGTCTACCTGGCGCTGCTGAAAGTCGCCGCCAGCGTACCGGTGTTGCCGCCGGAAGACCCCAACGCACCGCTGGAAGAGCTGCCGCAGACCCGCGCCGTGCTGCTCTCGGGCCTGCACTTCCTGCTGCCGGTGGTGGTGCTGGTCTGGTGCCTGATGATCGAGCGCCTGTCTCCTGGCCTGTCGGCTTTCTGGGGCAGTGTGATGCTGATCATCATCCTGCTCACCCAGCGCCCGCTGCTGAGCTGGATGCGTCGCGATGGCAGCCATGACCATGGCCGTTTCATCGATGGCGTGATCGATCTGCGCGAAGGCCTGATCGCTGGCGCGCGCAACATGATCGGCATCGGTATCGCCACGGCGGCGGCGGGCATCATCGTCGGTGCGGTGTCGCAGACCGGCGTTGGCCTGGTGCTGGCGGATCTGGTCGAGTTGCTGTCGATGGGCAACCTGCTGCTGATGCTGATCCTGGTGGCAGTATTCAGCCTGATCCTCGGTATGGGCTTGCCGACTACCGCCAACTACATCGTGGTGTCCAGCCTGCTGGCGCCGGTGGTGGTGGCGCTGGGGCAGCAGAACGGCTTGATCGTGCCGCTGATCGCGGTGCACCTGTTCGTCTTCTACTTCGGCATCATGGCCGACGTGACTCCGCCGGTGGGGTTGGCCTCGTTCGCCGCGGCTGCTGTGTCCAAGGGCGATCCGATCAAGACCGGTATCGTGGCGTTCTTCTATAGTTTGCGTACCGCCGCGCTGCCGTTCCTGTTCATCTTCAACACCGACCTGCTGTTGATCGACGTCGACTTCTGGCATGGCGTGATCATCTTCATCGTGGCGACCATCGCCATGCTGATATTCGCCGCCGGCACCCAGGGTTTCTTCCTGGTGCGCAGCCGCTGGTACGAAAGCCTGCTGCTGTTGCTGGTGGCCTTCACCCTGTTCCGCCCCGGCTTCTGGATGGATATGTTGCACGACCCCTATCAGGACGTGCCGCCCGCCCAGATGGCCCAGGCACTCGATGGCGTGGAAGATGGCAGTGCGCTGCGTCTGCGCATTCTCGGCGAGAACGCCGTGGGCGATCCGCGCGAGTTCACCGTGTTGTTGCCGGTGCCCGATGGTGCCAGCGGAGAGGAGCGTTTGCAGAAGCTCGGCCTGGCACTCTACGAAGAGGGCGACAAGGTGCTGGTGGACAACGTCACCTTCGGCAGCCTGGCCGCCGATGCCGGTCTGGAGTTCGACCAGCAGATCCTCAACGTGCGGGCACCGACCGACCGCTGGATGAAGGAGTTGATGTGGATTCCGGGCTTCCTGCTGTTCGGTCTCGTGGTGTTGCTGCAGCGCCGTCGCAAGCTGGCGCAGACCGCATAGCTGGTTTGGCACTGACGACAAGGCAGCTTCAGCTGCCTTGTTCGTTTATTGATCATGCCCCCATTTGCGTAGGCGCGGCGCCCCGCCGCGAACCAGGGCGACGCAGACTCAAAAGCTTCGCCCCGGGGCGGGGCTCCTACGCAAGAGGGGATTTGCGAAGCCTATATGACAGGCGTTGAGCTTCGGCTGCCTTGTGCGTTTATGCTCGCCTGCCAGGTTGCTAGACTCGCCGCCCTGACCACTCAGACAACAAGGACGCAGCCAGCATGTCGACGCCGCGCGTGCATTACCCCTGGTACAAGAAGGAAGACACCGACGCGTTCTTCGCCCTGTTCCAGAACAACATCGCCAACTTCGTGATCATCGCCATCAGCATGCTGGGCATGGGCTTTCCCGCCGAAATCGTGTTCGGTCAGGTACTGCCGGGGGCGGCGGTGGCGGTGATGGCCGGTAACTTCTACTACGCCTGGAGCGCCGCGCGTCTGGCGCGCAAGGAGAACCGCGCCGACGTCACCGCGCTGTCCTACGGCATCAGCACGCCGGTGATGTTCGTCTTTCTGTTCGGGGTGCTGCTGCCGGCGAAAAACCTCACCGGCGATGCAGAACTGGCCTGGAAGGTGGCCGTGGCCGCGTGCTTCATCAGTGGCCTGATCGAGGCGGCTATCAGCCTGATCGGCAACTGGGTGCAGCGTCATCTGCCGCGTGCGGCCATGCTCGGCGCGGTGGCCGGGGTGGCACTGACCTTCATCGCCGGGGAAATGCTGTTCAAGACCCTGGAAATTCCGGTGATCGGCCTGCTGGTGCTGGCCATCACCATCGTCGGCCTGGTGGCGCGGGTGAGCATGCCGTTCCGCCTCCCTGCCTCGCTGTTCGCCATCGTCGTCGGCACCGCGCTGGCCTACCTGATCGGCGCGGCTGACGGCGGCAAGTTCAGCGATGCCTTCACCCACCTGGGTTTCTACCCGCTGCTGCCCAACCTGGCCTGGTACGAAGGCCTGGGCCTGCTGTTCACCACTCTGCTGGCGCTGATGACGGTAATTTTACCGATCACCCTGTACAACGCCATCGAGACCATGAACAACGTCGAGGCCATGAGCGCCGCCGGTGACAGCTACAGCGTGCGCGAGTGTCAGGCGGTAGACGGACTCGGCACCTCGCTCGGGGCGCTGTTCGGCGGCGTGTTCCCGACCACCGTGTACATCGCCACCGTGGGTTCGAAGTGGATGGGCGCCGGGCGTGGTTACAGCCTGCTCAATGGCGCGGTGTACGGCTTGGCGACCATGTTCGGTCTGATCGCCTTTATCGCCGCGCTGATTCCGGTGTCGGTGGTGGCGCCGATCCTGGTATTCGTCGGCATGTCGATGATCGCCACCGCGTTCAACAGCAACCACGCCCGTTACTACCCGGCAGTGGCGCTGGCGATGCTGCCGTACTTCGCCAACTACCTGGCGACCCGCTTCAACCGTGGTGCCCCTGAAGTGGTCGAGGGCATTTCCAGCGCCATCGGCGCGCTGGGGCAGGGCGCCATGTTCAGCGCCATCCTGCTCGGCGCCATGTGCGTGGCGGTGATCGATCGTCAGTTCCGCCAGGCCACGGTGTTTGCCCTGATCGCTGCGGGCATGGCCTTCGTCGGCCTGATGCATGCACCGAAACTGGCCTGGTATGCCGCGCCGGACTTCGTTCACGGCTACCTGCTGATGGCCCTGTTCTTCGCCTGGTATGCCTGGCGCGGGGTGGAGCCGGCCGCGCCGGAGCGGGTGAGCAGCGGCGACTGAAGGCGCTGACCGTCGGTGCTGCTCAGCCGTCGCGCAGCACCTTGAGCTCGGCGTCGTCGGCGGAGAAGCCGCGTTCGAGTTTGAACTTGAGGCTCAGGTCGGTGCGCGAGTCGGCGAACTTGAGTGCTTCGGCCAGGCTGATGCGCCCGGTTTCGAGCAGGGCGAACAGGTGCTGGTCGAAGGTCTGCAGGCCTTGTTCGGAGGCGCGCGCCGTGGCCTCGCGCAACTCCTCCAGCTCGTCGCGCTGGATCAGGTCGCGGATATAGGGCGTACCGAGCATCAGCTCCACGGCCGCCACGCGCTTCTGGGCGATACCCGGCACCAGACGTTGGCCAATGACTGCCAGCAGGTTGTGCGCCACATCGGCCAGCACCTGCTTGCGTGCATCGTCGGGGAAGAAGCGGGCGATCCGCTCGATGGCGTGGCTGCTGCTGGTGGCGTGCAGCGTGGCAACGCACAGATGACCGGTTTCGGCGTAGTGCAGGGCATGCTGCATGGTGGCGGCGTCGCGGATTTCGCCAAGCATGATCACGTCCGGCGCCTCACGCAGCACGTTGCGCAGCGCGTCGTCGAAACTGTGGGTGTCGAGGCCGACTTCACGCTGGTCGATGATCGAGCGCTGATGGCTGTGGAGAAACTCGATAGGGTCTTCGATGCAGACGATATGCCCGCTCTTGTGGCGATTGCGGAAATCCAGCATCGCCGCCAGCGTGGTGGACTTGCCCGAGCCGGCCGCGCCGGTGACCAGGATCAGCCCGCGGTCCTGCATGGCCAGTTTCTCCAGCAGCCTGGGCAGGCCAAGTGCCTCGAAGCTGGGGATCTCGCTCTTGATCAGGCGCACCACCATGGCCACTTCGCCGCGCTGGTAATAGACGTTGACCCGATAACGCCCGGCGCCCTGCAGGCCGACGGCCAGGTTCATCTCCAGGTCGCGTTCGAACTCGGCGATCTGCTTCTGCGTCATCAGTTGATAGGCCAGCTGCTGCACCTCACCGGCCTTCATGATGCGCTGGCCGACGGGCTGGCTATGCCCTTCGACCTTCATGTGCGGCGGCGCGCCGACGCTGAAGAACAGGTCTGAGCCGGCATGTTGATGCATCAGCTGCAGGTAGGGGAAAACATCGGGCTGGTCGTTGGCGCTGGTGTCATTCATCGGCGTGTCGCAGTCGGTTCGTGGTGCAGCAAGGATAGTCGTAGTCTTGCAATGCCTCTTGTTCCGTATCAAGAGAACCTGATGAATTGTCGCCCTATAACCGGGTTGCACTGGACAGCCTGGCTTGCGACAGCGAGAGTCAATGATCAGGGTTAGTAAGGCGCATGCACGCCAGTTATTGGAGATTGATGGTGGGATTCTGGGGGGCGGCTCTGCTGGGCCTGCTGTTGTGCGCATCGGTGCGAGCGGAGGTGCTGCACCTGGCTACCGGCGACGACTACGCACCGTTCACCGGTAAGGCATTGCCCGGCCAAGGCATGCTTACCCAGGTGGTGCGTGCGGCATTGGCCGAGCAGGGCACGGCGATCACGCTCGACTGGCTGCCCTGGAACCGCGGTTACCTGAAAGCCAAGCGCGTTGAGTACAACGCCACCTTTCCCTACATCCGTTCTGCCGAGCGCGAGGCGGAGTTTCTCTACTCGGCGCCCATTTATGTGGCCGAACCATACATCTTCAGCCGGGCCGGTGATCACATCGAGCTCGATGATCTGCCCGCCATGATCGGCCGGCGACTCTGCTATCCGCTGGGCTGGCAGCCACCGGCGGCGATCCAGCAAATGGTCGAGCAGGGTGTGCTGCGCCGTCATTCTCCACTGGGTCTGCAGGAATGCGCACGGCTGCTGCTGCTCGAACGTGACGACCTGTTCATTGCCGACCGTAACCTGGGGGGCAGTGCTTTGCACAGTGCTGGCGCTGAACTGGCGCAGTTTCACCGGTCACGGGTGCCGTTTCAGAGCAGTACGCTGCACTTCATCGTCTCGCGGCAGCACCCGCGTGCTACCGAGTTGATCGAGCGCTTCAATCGTGGGCTCGAGGCGCTCAAGGTACGCGGAGAGTATCAGCGGCTGATCGAGAGTTACGCGCAGTAGCCGTTCACGCCAGCATCATCATGATCGCCACCAGACTTCCTGCTGCCAGCAACGTCTGCAGGGTGATTATGCCGGCCATCAACTGGCTGTCGCCGCCAAGTTGGCGAGTCAGCACATAGGCCGTGGGGGCGGTGGGCAGAGCAAAGAACAGCACCAGCACTGCGCTCTCCATGGCCGGCAGGGCCAGTGCCCAGGCCACGCACCAGGCCAGCAGCGGCATCGCCAGCAGGCGCAGGGCGCTGTTCCAGGTCAGTGCAGGGATTTCTCCGCCCAGTTGCTCTGGCTTGAGTGCGGCACCCACACAGAGCAGGCCCAGCGGCAGGCTAGCAGCAGCCAGCAGGTTGAGTAGACGGTCGCTGCCACCCGGCAGGCCGATACCCGTGAGGTTGAACAGCGCTCCGCCGACGCAGGCGAGGATCAGTGGGTTCTTGATGATCGGCAGCAGCAGGCTGCGCGCGCTGACGCCACGTTCGGCGGTCAGTGACCACACCGACAGCACGTTCACCGTCGGCACCATGAGGGCCAGCATCAGCGCGGCGAGGGTCAGGCCCTCCTGACCGAACAGGCTGCCGACCGCGGCCAGGCCCAGGTAGGTGTTGAAGCGCAGGATGCCCTGAGTGAAGGCGCCAAAACGCCCCGCCGGCCAGCCACGCAGGCGCCGCACCAGCAGCAGCGCCAGCCAGGCGATGCCCAGGCCGAGCAGCACCGCCAATGCCAGACGCGGCAAGGCCGGATTGTTCAGCGGCGCACGGGCCAGGCTGGAGAACAGCAGGGCAGGGAACAGAATGAAGTAATTGAGGCGCTCGGCACCCGGCCAGAAAGCCTCGCTGGGGAACTCGCGCAGGCGCAGCCAGTAGCCGGCGACTATCATGGCGAACAGCGGCCACAAGGCCAGCAACAGGTCTATCACGGGAACCCCCGGTGGTGGTGAGCGCCCATCTTGGTCAGCGGCGCGGGGCAATGCAAGGCGGAGGCAAGATGAAGGTCGAACATCAGGGCGGCTGCCAGTGTGGTGCACTGCGCTATCGGATCAATGCGCCGCTGACGGATATCGCGCACTGCCATTGCTCGGTCTGCCGGCGCAGCAGTGGCGGCATTCTCACTACCTGGGCCACGGTACCGCGCCAGGCATTTCACTGGCTGCGCGGCACGCCGAAGGCGTTCGCCTCATCAGCCAGCTGTACACGCTATTTCTGTGCGGACTGCGGTGCACATCTGGCGCTGCTCACTTCGCTCAGCCCGGATACGCTGGATGTAACCGTCGCCACGCTGGACAAGCCGGAGCAAGCCCCGGCGGATCGGCATATCTGGGTGAGCAGCCGGCTGTCCTGGTTGACGGTCGATCCGCAATTGCCGGAAGAGTGGCAAGAAGAGATAGATTAGGTAGCTCAACATAAACGCATAAGGGATCGATTCAGAGTTAATCGCAGATTGATTTTTGCGCCGAAAAGCATTCCCATGAAGCGATGTCTATGTCACATTTCGAAAAATTAAGTACAGCTAACGTTTGAATACAAAAGGCTTTTTAGCCTTGCTGACTGACGCGATCTTCCAACGTCATTTGGAATGATTGTGCCGTAATTTCTATTTTCAGATGGCCAGGGAAAGGATGACCGCACATGTCAGGCGCATTGCTCCGCACGGGTAACCTTCAGGAATTCAAGGCGCTGGGTGTCGATGGTCAGCCGGTGTACAGCGCCGCGCTGCAACTGCGCGAGGCCATTCGCCTGAAGATGGGGCGCGAAGCCTCCAGCTGCCTAGCCATTCCGCAGCCCAACGAAACCGGTGACCGCATCGATTGGTACGCGCCTGCAGAGGGCGACGTGATCCCCTGGTCGGCGGCCACGGTTGAGGAGCGCGCGAATGCCTATGCTCAGCTTGAGGTGATGCACGCCAAACTGGGTGCTACCAGCGAAAGCATGCGTGCTGACGCGCAGAACCGGGAAAAGCAGATATTCGGTCGCCTGCTGGAAAAAACCATTCACTTTCCCGACAGCGACCATGTCTACCTGGTCGATGGCAAGCCCGTCATCACCTTCTGGGGGTTCACCGATCACGCGGGAACCTATGATCACGACCCGCTGTTGTGTCTGCGTCCGCCTGTGCCCAGCGCTGCGCCAGTAGCACCGCTCGCGCCGCCCCCGCTGGCCGCCGCCGTGCCGGTTGAGGTGGTGAAGAAGTCGCGTTGGTGGCGCTGGCTGTGGCTGTTGCTCCTGCCACTGCTCCTGCTGTTGCTGTTGTTCTTGCTGCGCGCCTGTGCGCCAACGGTCGAGTTGCCACTCGGCCTCGATCGCATCGATCTGCCGGGATTGCCGGTGTATGAGCGTGATATCGGCGTGTTCGGTCGTGGTGGGTCGGTCGATGGTGCCGGGTCGGGTGCTGCTATCGATGGTCAACTGCCGGACGGACAAGAGTCTCCCGCTGCCGAGCAGGAGGAGGGCGCTGCTGCACACGACGAGCTCGATGCACCGGGCGAAGAACCGCCGCCGTCCGCGCCTGAAGATGCAGCCGCTGAGGAGCCACCAGCCGACCCGCCACAGGAGCAGCAGGAACCTCGCAAGCAACCGCCGGGTCGGGACGTACCACAAGACCTGAGCATTCCCCCGCAGGCACTGGAAACCGGCTCCACTGAGTTCCTCAACGGTAACTGGAAAGCGGGTGCCGGTATTCAGGATGCGCAGACCGGCAAGCCCATGCAACTCGACTATGACTTCAAGGATGGCAAGGGGCAGGTCAAGGTGCGACGTGGTGATGGTGTCGAGTGCTCTGGTGCGGTGAATGCCGCGATGCAGGGCGGCAAGCTGGCGATCAACAACCAGGGGCAGGCTGCCTGCAACGATGGCAGCAGCTACAAGCTGCCGGAAGTCGTGTGCAGCCCGGATAGCCGTAGCGCTGCTGACTGCACGGGTAGTTATGAGAACAAGCAATTCCCCATGTCCATGAGGCAGGGCGTCGAGTAACAGGCCCTTGAAATTCCAGGCAGTTCCAACGGCCTGCCACGACCCGAGAACAGGGCGGAAAAACGCATCATGTTTCCAGAAAAGACCGACTACGAAGATAAGATCACCCTGATCATGGGCAGCGGTGTCCAGTTCCTGGATTTCGCCGTGACCCTTGAACTGCGCCGCGAACTACCTGGCGAGTTCGTGCGCCAGCGCAACGATGGCCCGTTGGCGCGGCTGATGTTCGATGAACGCAGCAACAGCTTTTTCCATCCGGCAGCCCCGGGCAGTCCTGTGAGCCCGGCCTACAGCGTAGCGGTCGACCAGTCGGTGCGTCTGCTCAAAGGGCTCTGGCTACCCTTGCCATTCTTTCGCTTCAGCCCACCTCGGCGTTTCGACGATGGCCCGTCGAACTGGGCGCGTATGCGTATCATCGAGCTCAAGGAGGGTGAGGATCCAGATGGTCATACTCACCGGGTGACCCTGGCCTTCGATACCAAAGTATTCGCCAGCCGCAGCGATACCGCCTATCTGGCGCCGACCAGTGACGATGTGCGAGCCGGCGCGGCATTTGCCCTGGCACATCAGGCCGACGAGATGGGCTGGTTCCTCGACCTGGCCTGGGTCGATGGCTGGCTACGCGAAGTGTTCACCGAGCAGGCGCAACTGCCGCCGATACGCATGCAGTTCGATGACATCGAGCACGAGTGTCAGGAGCTCTATCACCAGGCGCACTACCTCAACTTGCTGCACCTGCTCGGTACGGCGTTGCTGGTGCCGGAGCTCAAGGTGGTGTCCAACCGCGACAGCGACCTGCACAAGGCGATTCCGGTGGACATGGTGCTCGATGTCGGCAACTCGCGCACCTGCGGCATCCTGATCGAGGATCACCCGCAGGAGAATGATGGCCTGAGCAAGCGCTATGAGCTGGAACTGCGTGACCTGACCCAGCCCGAGCACGTTTATCCAGAACCTTTCGAAAGCCGTATCGAGTTCGCTCAGGCGGTATTCGGCAAGGATCACTTTTCGGTGCAAAGTGGCCGTCGCGAGGCCTTCCAGTGGCCGACCATCGCCCGCATTGGTCGCGAGGCCGGACGTCTGGCCAGTCGCCGGCGTGGAACCGAAGGCTCGACCGGCCTGTCCAGCCCGAAGCGTTACCTGTGGGACGAGGACAACTACGAGCCGGGCTGGCGCTTCAACTGCGCCTACGTCAAATCCGAAAGCGAGCCGCACGCCACTGCTGCGCCAGTCGCCGGGTTGATCAACGAGAAAGGTCAGGCGCTCTACAGCCTGCCCTTCGACGAACGCATGCCGGTGTTCCACCCGCACTATTCGCGCAGCTCGTTGATGACCTTCATGCTCTGCGAAGTGCTCGGCCAGGCATTGATGCAGATAAACAGCCCGTCGCAGCGTCTGCGCATGAGCCATTCGCGCGTGCCGCGCCACTTGCGCTCGATCATCCTCACCGTGCCGCCGTCGATGCCCAAGCCCGAGCGCGAAATCTTCGCCAAGTGCATGGAGCAGGCCATCGGCCTGGTGTGGAAGAGCCTTGGCTGGCACCCTGAGGACGATCCGATCAATATCAAGGACGCCAAGAGCCGCGAGACCGCTTGGCCATTCCTACCGGAAGTGCATGTGCAGTGGGACGAGGCCACCTGCGGCCAGGTCGTCTACCTGTTCAACGAAACGCAGAATAACTTCGCCGGTCGTCCGGAGGAGTTCTTTGCCACCATGGCGCGTCCGGATCAGCCGCACAAGGATCGTCTGACCATCGCTTCGATCGATATCGGTGGTGGCACCACCGACCTGGTGATCACCGAATATCGGCTCGATGATGGCGTGGGTAGCAACGTCTATATCACCCCCTCGCAGCGTTTTCGCGATGGTTTCAAGGTCGCCGGTGACGACATCCTGCTCGACGTGATCCGCCAGTTCGTCCTACCGGCATTGGGCTCGGCGCTGCGTGATGCGGGTGTCGACAACCCTGATGCGCTGCTGTCCAAGCTGATTGGCAGCGAGCCGCTGGCCGTGCAGGACGCCGTGCTGCGCCAGCAACTGACTCTGCAGTTGTTCAGCCCTATCGGTCTGCGCTTGCTCAAGGCCTACGAACAATATGACCCGCTGGATGCCGGCACCCTGGTCAGAGGCACTTTCGGTGAACTGCTTGGCGACGAGCGTCCCACCGACGATGTGCTTGACTATTTCAGCAGTGCCGTACGCCGCCAACTGGGTAACGGCAGCGAGCCGTTCGACCTGCTGGCGACAACGCTCAACGTCAGTCTGCGGCGCATTCACGAGGCGTTCATCGGCGATCGCATGAACATCGGCAAGACCATTCAGGCGCTGTGCGAAGTTGTCCACAGCTACCCCTGCGATGTGCTTCTGCTCACTGGGCGTCCGTCGCGTCTGCCCGGTGTGCAGGCGCTGTTTCGCAAGCTGCTGCCGTTGCCGCCGGGACGCATCCTGCCGCTCAACCATTACCGCACCGGTGGCTGGTACCCGTTCAACAAGCTCGACCGTATCGAGGACCCGAAGACCACGGCCGCAGTCGGCGCCATGCTTTGTCTGCTCAGCCGCAGCCTGCGGCTGCCCAACTTCTTCTTCCGTTCGGCGGCGTTCAAACCCTACTCGACGTTGAAGTTCCTCGGTCTGATCGACAACAACAACGTGATCAAGGACGGTAACGTCTACTTCCGCGATATCGATCTCGACGACCCCGAGTACGAGCTGCCCGAGTTGACCTTCGATATGCGCGGCACCATGCGCCTGGGCTTCCGCCAACTGGCCAACGAACGCTGGTCTGCAGCGCCGCTGTACATCCTCAGCATCGAGAACCAGAAGCTGCGCGAGCAGGTCGCTTCCCAGGGGCTGGTGCTCAAGGTGCGCCTGGGCATCAAGCCTTCGCGCAATCCGGCTGAAGGCAGCGAGAGCTTCGAATTTCTTGGTGCCGAATCCAACAGTGGTTCGGTCAGCCGCTCGCACATTCGCCTGCGCCTCAACACCCTGTCCGACGCCGGGCTGGGTGAATCCCAATATTGGCTCGACAGCGGGAGCGTGTTTCGCAAATGAGTAACTCGCCTGAGCAACTGACCCGACACTGGGCCGCCATTCATACCGGTGCCGGCGAGGCGATCCGCTGGATCGGCGACGTGCGCCGCAGCGCGCCACGCCTGGATAACGAAGCGGACGACCTGATCCTCAGCCTGCGTCGCGTGCGCAATACCGCCCGACGCCTGGGCGGCGTTTCCGGCCTGCCGATGACCGTGGGTTTCTTCGGTCTGTCCCAGGCCGGCAAGTCGTACCTGATCTCGACCCTGGCTGCCGGTGCCAACGGCAAGCTGGAGACTGATTTCGGTGGCAGTCGTCTGGACTTCCTCACCCATGTCAATCCGCCGGGTGGAGGCAAAGAGGCCACCGGCCTGGTCACCCGTTTCAGCCGTACTGCGCGCCCCGGCCCGGACGATTTCCCGCTGGAGCTGAAGCTGTTCGGCGAAGTGGAAGTGGCCAAGGTGCTGGCCAACTCCTTTTTCAACGACTTCAACACCGAGAAGGTGTCCTATCGCTTCGACGAAGCGGCCATCCGCCAACTGCTCAAGGAACTCGGCCAGCGCCGCCAGCTCAAGCCGGTGCCCGGAGTCAGCGAGGACGACGTGGTGGCCCTGTGGGACTACCTGCAAGGCAGTTTCCCGGCGTCGCTGAGTGGTCTGGCTGGGTACTACTGGCCCGTGGCCGTGGAGCTGGCGCCCTGGCTGGCGATGGAGGATCGCACCCGGCTGTTCTCGATCTTCTGGGGTGAGATCAACGAGTTGAGCGAGGCCTACCAGAGCTTCGCCAGAACCCTGAGCAGCTTGGGTAACGCTGATCGCGTATTCGCTCCGCTCGATGCCCTGGTGCGGCAGACCGACAAGGGCCTGTCGCAGGCCGACAGCATCATGAACGTCGACATGCTCGAGCGCTTGGGCAAGGACAGCGACAAGCGCATCGGCGTGCGCCCATTCATTGACGGCGAGCTGCGTGCGTCGGTCGAGCTGTCCCTGGCGCAACTGGCCGCACTCACCGTCGAGTTGGTGTTCCCGTTGGTTGAGCCTACTAGCGAGCCGCTGTTCGAGCAGGTCGACCTGCTCGATTTTCCCGGCTATCGCGGCCGCTTGTCGGTCGAGTCGCTGGACGACGTGCGTCGCGCGGTGAGCAGCGACGAAGCCAGCCCGGTGGCGCAACTGATCCTGCGCGGCAAGGTTGCCTATTTGTTCGAGCGCTACACCGACAGCCAGGAAATGAACGTGCTGATCGTCTGTACGCCATCGAACAAGCAGTCCGACGTCACCGCTGTCGGTCCGGTACTGACCCGCTGGATCGACAAGACCCAGGGCGCCAAGCCTGAAGAGCGTGCTCTGCGTAAGCCGGGCCTGCTGTGGGCCATCACCATGTTCGACATGCGCATTGGTAGCGACTTGGACAAGGGCGAAGACCTACTGCGCCTCGGTTGGGGTAGCGGCGGCATGATGAAGATGACCATGCTCGAACGCTTCGGCCAGTACACCTGGCTGCAGGAGTGGACGGCCGGTCAGCCCTTCGATAACACCTTCCTGGTGCGCAAACCGCGCATGAAGGTGACCTTCCTCGACGTGCAGGCTGGTGAAGAGATCGGTATCAACGCCGCTGCCCAGGATTCGTTGGGGCTGATGCGCAGTACCTTCGTCGAAGACGAAACTGTACAGCGCCACGTCAACCAGCCGCAGCAGGCCTGGGACGCGATGCTGGAGCTGAACGATGGCGGCATGGGCCGTATCAGCCAGTACCTGCGTGGCGTGGCGCTGCGCGAGGTCAAGCTGGGGCGTATTCGTGAACAGCTCGATGATGTACTGCATCTGCTGGAAAACCGGCTTGGCCACTGGTATCAGGCAGAAGGCGCCGGCGAGCTGGAGAAGAAGCGCAAGATCGCCAAGCAGATCTTCGACGCGGTCTGGCCGCGGCGCATTCTGCTGGGTGAACTGTTGCAGAGAATGCAATTGCCTGACGATCTGGTTCGGGGTCTGTACCTGCGCGCCGATGACGAAGAACCTACTGCTCTGGTGAGCGATAGTGCGAGCAGCGGTGTTGTGAGCGGGGGGGCGCTCAACCTGGGTGATGACCTGGGACACGACGATGGTTTTGATCTGTTCGGCGACAGCGAGTCGGCGCCTCGCTCGTCGAGCAATGCCTTACCGCTGCGCTCCAGCGGTAGCGATGCACGTTTCGCCCAGGCCGTACTGCGTGAGTGGATAAGCCACCTGCGCCACCTGCCTGAAGACATGCGTCTGATGACCTATCTGGGCTTCTCCAAGCCAGCGGTCGAGGCTCTGGTTGATGAGCTCATCACCGGCGCTAGTCGCCTCGACCTACAAACACGCCTGCTGCAGGCCATCGTCAGTACCGAGCAGATTGGCACCAAACGCGAGCAGCTGGCCGGACGTCAGGTGCTCACCGCGAAAACCGTGCTGGGTGATTTCATCGGCTGGCTAGGGTTCATCGAGTCACCGCTGGAGCAGCGTCCCGACAGCCGCATCGAGCGTGGCGCCAAGCTGTTCCAGGCGCCGCCGGTTATCGTCCCGGGCAAGCTGCCGCAACTGCCGGCGCAACCCTTGGAACACACGCGCAACTATGTGGGCGACTGGCTGGTGGCGCTGGCCAAGATCGCTGAAGACAACGCCGGTCACAGTGCCGGCCGAGAAATCACACCGGAGCAGAACGAGACGCTGGGCAAGGTGCTCGCCACCCTGCATGCGGATCGGACGGAATAAGTCATGTTGAGAATCGAACTGAAGGCAGCGCAGAGCGGCCAACCTGGTCATGGAGAGCTGACCGTACATGGTTGGCAGGAGGGCAGTGACGCCCTCGAACTGACCGTGCAGCGCAATCAGGATGGCCGCTACCTCGGTGAAAACGGCGAATGGGATACGAGCCCATCCTGGCATACGCTCGATGGCTTGAACCTGGTTGATGAAAAACTCAGTGGCGAGGTCGGCCCCTGGCTGATCGACCCGTTGATGCTTGATCCTCAGATGGCCTACATGCTGCAACTGCGTAACGAGGACGGCAGCGACAAGGGTGTGCTGCGCATCCTTGGCAGCATTCTGTCCTCCAAGGCAGCAGGTAACTCGACGCATGACGAGAAGAAGGTTGAGCGCAAGGCCGAGCCGGTCATCGTGCCGGTTTTGCCAGAAGTACTGCCCGAGCCGCCTGCGCCTGAGCCCGAGGTGATTTCAGTACCCGTGCCTGAGCCGGTAGTTGTCGAAGCGCCGCCTGCTCCATCACCTCAGACCCCGGTGGCAAAGAAAGGCAGCAAGCTGCCGCTGATCCTGATCACCATACTGCTCATCCTGGCCCTGGCGGTTGCGGCCTGGTGGTTCCTGCTGCGCACGCCGTCGACCGATATCGCGCCAAGCGACACGCCGGCTTCAGTGGTAGGGGCGATGGCCGCGTGCAGTTCGCAAGCCCTATCTGATGCCAGGGAGGATCTGTCTTTCATCCAGGCCTGCCTGAAGTCCAATCCGTCCAGCGAACAGGTGCTGGAGGTGATCGCCGTTGCCAAGGATGCCAAGCGCTGTGGCGTGGTGCAGCGTCTGTATGCGCACAAGGCGCAGTCGGGCGATGCCGCCATTGCCTATGCCTATGCCCGCGAGTACGACCCGGCGCATTATGCCAGCGGTGGTTGCATCGAAGCGGCTGACGCTGAGACTGCGATGTATTGGTACGAGATTGCCGTGAACAACGACCCGGACAATCAGGACGCCAGCCAGCGGCTGGAGGAGCTGAAGAAATGACCGTGCGCACCGCCCCGGGCGTCAAACTGTTGTTTGCCGGCCTGCTGCTGAGCGCAGCAGCGCCACTGATGGCGGCAGACAAACCGCTGCTGCAGGAAGGCAAGAAGACCCTCTACCAGCGCGTGCTGACCACGCCGACCTGCCAGCTTGGCGATAGCGCTGGCGCTAGTGGCGGTAAAGCGCAGCCAGCATTCACCCGCTTTTACGTGTACCAGCGTGAGCAGGCAGGCAACGCCGAGTGGCTGAAGGTCGGCCCTGACAGCTATGGCAAGACCGTCGGCTGGATTAAGGGCGACTGCGCCGTACCGTGGAAGATGCAGATGACCCTGGCCCTGACCAACCCGGCCGGCCGTGATCCGCTGCTGTTCTTCCGCAACAAGGACAGCCTCGAACAGCTCTTTGCCAAGGACGACCCGGCGCCACTGCTCAAGCCGATCCTGGCCAACATGAAGGCCAATGGCCGTGATCCGGCGGTGGCTGCCCGCGAGCCGGATTACGCGGTGGATCTGACGAAGAATTTCTACCTGTTGCCGGTGCTGGAAGCCGAGGAAACCTTCACCGAGAAGGGTTTCCAGGTGCGCCTGCTCAACGTCGCTTCGGTGAGTGCGGCGGAGTCGGCCGACAAGCAGGGCGCGGACAAGAACGCCACGGCCGATGCCAACACCCTCAAGGGGTTCAGCGCCGCCGTGGTGTTCGTCATCGACTCGACCATTTCCATGGGGCCGTACATCGACCGTACCCGTGAGGCGGTCAAGCGTATCTACGACCACGTCGAGCAGGAAAAGCTGCTGGATCAGGTCAAGTTCGGTCTAGTCGCCTACCGCTCCAGCACCAAGGAAGTGCCCAAGCTTGAATACGTCAGCAAGATGTACGTCGACCCGAGCACGGTCAAGGACGGTAAAGACTTCCTGGCCAAGGTCGCCGAGCTCAAACCGGCAACTGCGTCCAGCAGCAGTTACGACGAAGACACCTACGCCGGCGTGATGCAGGCGCTGGATCAGGTCAAGTGGAATGAGTTCGGTGCACGCTACATCGTACTGGTTACCGATGCGGGCGCAGTCGATGGTGACAGCAAGCTGTCGTCCACTGGCCTCAACGCCGAGCAGGTGCGCCTGGAGGCCAAGTACCGTGGCGTGGCGATCTACAGCCTGCACCTGAAGACCCCGAGCGGTTCGAAGAACCATGCCTCGGCCGAGGCGCAGTACACGGATTTGTCGACCAACGCTTTCCTCAATAAGCCGCTGTACTACCCGGTGGATGCCGGCAACGTCGAGAGCTTCGGCAAGATGGTCGACAGCCTTGGCGATGCCATCACTGCACAGGTCAAGGCGGCCTATCGCGGCGACATGGCGGCCGGTAGCGCGCTGGGGGCCGATGCGGAGTACGCCAAGGCGAAATCCGGCAAAGGTGGCGATACCGCCCTGGCCGAGGATGCCGAGCTGCTCGGACACGCCATGCGCCTGGCCTACCTCGGCGAAAAGACCGGTGCCAGTGCGCCGCCGGTGTTTCAGGCGTGGATCAGTGACCGTGACTTCGTGCGTCAGGATGTACCCACTACCGACGTGCGTGTGCTGATGACCAAGAGTCAGCTCAGCGACCTTAGCGATGTGGTCAAGCAGATCGCCGATGCTGCTAACGAAGGCCTGATCTCGCCCAGCGACATGTTCGAGCGCCTGCGTTCGGTGGCCGCGACCATGGGCAAGGATCCCAACCAGCTCAAGGACAAGACCATCAAGGTCGCCGACATGGGCCTGATGGCTGAATACCTTGATGGCCTGCCTTATCTCAGCGAGGTGCTCAGCCTCGACGAGGAAACCTGGAAAGGCATGGAAGGGCTTGAGCAGGAGAAATTCATTCGGCGCCTGAACACCAAGCTCAAGTACTACCAACGCTACAACGCCGATGCCGACCGCTGGGTATCCCTGGCGCCGGGCAGTGACCCACGCGAGCACGTTTACCCGGTGCCGCTGGAGGCTTTGCCTTAGGACTTGGGTCATGTTGCATATCGAGGACATGCGCATTCGCCGGGGTAGCGACTACCAGATCGTCTTGCCGCGCCTGATTCTTGGCCGTGGCGAGGTGGCGGCAATCACCGGCGCCAGCGGTTGTGGCAAGAGCACGCTGCTGGAAATGATTGGTCTGATCCTGCGTCCCGATGGGCTCGGCCAGTTCCGTCTGGGAGATGCCGATGGGCTGGATGTTGCCGCGCTGCTGCGCGATGACCGCCAGGCGCAATTGGCTGATATTCGCGCTCAGCGTTTGGGATTCGTGTTGCAGAGCGGCGGTCTGCTGCCGTTTCTCAGTGTGCGGCAGAATATCGAGTTGCCCCGGCGCATGCTTGGTCTGCCTGGCAAGAGCGAGTTGGTCGACGAGGCTATCTCTCGTCTGTGCTTGCAACCCTTGCTGGGCAAGCTGCCGGCGCAACTGTCTATCGGCGAGCGCCAGCGCGTATCTTTCGTCCGCGCGATCGCCCATGAGCCCGACCTGCTGCTGGCCGACGAGCCGACCGCAGCGCTCGATCCTCTGCAGGCGCAACGCTTGTTCGAGCTGATCATCGAAATCGTCCAGCGTTTCCAGATCGCCGCGTTGTTGGTTACCCACGACTGGGATCTGGTGCGCGATTGTGCGATCCGCAACATCGTCGGCACGTTGCAGGGTAGCGCCGTCGATGCCAGCGCCGACGGCACGGTGTTCCATGACGCGGCCTGAGACTCGCCCCCGTCTGCGTTTGCTGATCGAGTTGGCCGCGCGTGACCTGTGGCACGACCGCAAGGTGTCGCTGTGCATCGTCGCCTCGCTGGTAGCGGTGATCGCGCCCCTGCTGTTGTTGTTCGGCCTCAAACATGGCGTGGTCTCGCAGCTCAATGACGAGCTGCTCAGCGATCCGCGCAACCTCGAAGTGCGCATGCTCGGCAACTATGACCTGGCCGGCGGCTGGTTCGAACGTTTGCGGGCCCAGCCCGGCGTAGGCTTCGTCATCCCGTTGACCCGCTCGCTGAACACCCAGGCCGACCTGCAGCGCGACAGTCAGCATTTTGTCGCTAATGCCGAAGTCATCCCGACAGCCAGCGGCGATCCGCTGATCGCCGTTTTGCCGTCGCCCGCGACGTTGGAGCAGGTACTGCTCAGCGCCAGTGCGGCGAGCCGACTCGGCGTGCAGGTCGGCGATACGTTGCGTCTGCTGGTGCTGCGCAAGCTCGATGGCAGCAACGAGCGTGGCGAACTGACGGTGACCGTGGGTGGGGTGCTGGAGAACAGCGCCTTTACCCGGCCGGCGGTGCTGGTGCACCTTGATCTGCTGGTGGCGATGGAAAATTTTCGCGATGGTTATGCCGTGCCGATGTTCGGCTTCCTCACCGGCGAGGTGGCGCCGGTGCGCGAGCGCTATGCCCGTGCGCGCATCTACGCCCGGGGCCTGGATGATGTGGCCAGCATTGCCAGTTGGCTTGATGGCGAGCGCATAGAGAGCAGCACGCGGGCGCGTGACATCGAGTCGGTCAAGGCCATCAGCCATGTGCTCGGCCTGATTTTCGCGGTGATCGCCTGGACCGCGGTGATCGGTTGCGTGGCCTCGCTGGCCGGGGCCTTTCTCGCCAATATCGACCGCAAGCGCAAGGATCTGGCTCTGTTGCGTCTGCTTGGTTTTCAGCGTTCGGCTGCTGGCGCCTACGTGATGGTTCAGGCGGCGCTGCTTACCTGTTTGGCTTTTGCTTTGGGCTACGCTGCCTACCTGGTCGGTAGCCATGTGTTCAATACGGCGCTGGGCGCCAACCTGGCCGACGACGGCTTCGTCTGCAAGTTGGAAAACATTCATATTTTGCTGGCCTTCGCCAGTGCATTGCTGATCGCCATCGTCGTGGCGGCTGTAGGAGGGTTTCGTGCGATCCATATTCAACCGGCTGAAAGCCTGCGTGACCTCTGAGCAGGCCTTGCTGGCAGCGGCGACGTTGCTGGCGCTGGGCAGTCTGCCGGCCCAGGCTGCTTGGGAGGAGAAGTACTACAATCCCAAACCGCTGGCCGATGACGTGATCCTGCCGATGCCGTGCGAGGGTTCGTTGGTGCTGCGTAAGGTGCAGGTTCCAGTCGCCAGCCCGATGGGTGACTATGGCGTGACCCTCGGTCAGGACAGCGACGAGTGGGGCTACATCGAGCAGGCCCGCCCCAGCTATATCGCCGGTAGTTTCACCGTGCAGAAACCGGAACCGGGGCGCTATTACCTGCTGGCCAAGTACGAGTTGAGCGAGCTGCAATACCAGGCCGTGATGAACGATACCTGCCCGACGCCTTCGACCAAGCTGCGCCTGCCGCAGGTCGGCGTCAGCTGGTTCGACGCCACTGCCTTTGCCGACAAATACAGCCTGTGGCTACGTAAGAATGCCGCTGCCAAGCTGCCCAAGGAGGATGGCGCAGCGGGCTTCCTGCGCCTGCCGACCGAGGCCGAGTGGGAGTTTGCCGCACGTGGCGGCATGGCCGTTTCCCAGTCCGAGTTTCGCGATATTCGTTTCCCCACGCCGGATGGTGGGCTCGGTGCTTATGCGTGGTTCGCTGGTGCGCAGTCGGCCAATGGCAAGCTGCAACTGACCGGTTTGCTCAAGCCAAATCCGCTGGGCCTGCATGACGTTCTGGGCAACGTCGATGAGATGCTCTTCGAACCCTTCCGCCTGAACAAGCTCGATCGCCAGCACGGCCAGGCTGGCGGCTATATCGTGCGTGGCGGTAACTACCTGACGCCGCAGGCTGAGCTGCGCACCGCATTGCGTCAGGAACAGCCTTACTACGCCAGCGCTGGCGAGCAGAACAAGCTCAAGACCGGCGGTGTGCGCCTGGCCCTGGTGGCGCCGGTGTTGACCTCGCGCGAGCGCATCAAGCAAGTCGAGCAGGACTGGAAGAAACTCGGTACTCCGGCCGCGAGCAAGGCCACAGGCAGCAAGGACAACAAGGATCCAGTCGCGGAAATCGCCAGCATCGCCAGCGGCGTGCAGGATGACGCGCTCAAGCAGCAATTGGAAAAGCTGCGTGGCGATCTGCGCGCCAACACCCAGGCACGTGACGAGCAACGCGACCAAGCGATCCGCTCCGAACTGCAATTGGGCGCTTTCCTCTGCACCAAGCTCAAGGACGACGGCATGTTCCTCGATACTCTGGAAGGCAACTACAAGCGTAGTTGTGGCGCGGGTGAAGATGACCAGATGAGCCGCTGCGATGCGCGCAAAGAGCAGCTCGAAGGTCATCGCAAGGTGCTCGACTTCATGCTCAACTACTATGCCGACACGGTGGTCAGTGGTGCGCTCAACTACACCCCGGCCACCGTCGAGCCGCAAGTCAGTGTGGTGGCTCAACAAATGGCGGCGCGCAGCAAAAGTAACCTGCGTAGTTACCTCGACACCCACTGGAAGAATCTGAATAGCTACATGAAAAGCGGCAAGGTGGCGCGCAGTCAGTGGCTGGAATCCTGTAAATCCATTTAAGCGAAGGGCATGGACATGAAATCAGTAGCGTTGTTGGATCAACGGATGAAATGGGTCGTTCTGGGTCTCGCTCTCGTATTGACTGGCTGTCAGACCACCGGCACGACGCCAGCTGCCAATCAGGCACCGGTCGACCCACGGCTGGCCAACAGCAGTTCGGCGCAGTTCTTCAGCAAGTCGGGCTGGCAAGCCTGCGCTGGTGGCGCGGTGGTTGGCATGCTCGCCTGTCAGCTGGGTAACCCGAGCAAGAAGGCTCAGTGCATGGTCGCTGCCGGGTTGGCTGGCTGTGGCGTGGGTATGGGCGCCAACTACTATCTGGATAACCAGCGCAGCCAGTATGCCAACGCGGAGGATCGCCTGGATGCGACTATCGCCGACGTGCGCAAGGATAACCAGGAGCTGCAGATGCTCAGCGATACCGCGCGTAGCGTGATCGCCGATGACAAGCGCAAGATCGAGCAGATCAAGCAAGACATCGCCGCCAACAAGGTGCAGAGCGCCCAGGCGCAGAAGCAGCTCGCCGAGATCGATGCCAACACCGCTTACCTGAAGAAATCCCTGGCCGACGTACGCTCCAAGCAGCAGGAGTGGACCAAGGTTGCCGCCGCCGAGCGCAACAATGGTGCCCGTACCGATACCTTGGATGCGGAGATCGGCAAGATGCAGAAGCAGATCGCGCAACTGGAGTCGGAAATCGACCAGCTGTACCAGCAGCGTTCTTCGATCCGGCTCGGTTAAGAGTCTGTTCGCGACCTGAACAGACTCCGGGAAACTCTCGGTCAACATGACAGGTAGGGTGCGCTATGCGCACCTTTACCGATCTTTTCGGTGTGCGCGGCACACTCTGTAGCGACAGCCTAATCAGGCTCCAAGGAATACGTCCATGCATCCACTTCGTTCTTTTGTCCTACTGGCTGGCGTCGCCATGCTCGCCGGTTGTGCCGTCAGTTCGCAGGAATGCGACCCACGTAATGCCGATGCCGGGTTCGCCACCAAATTCGGTTGCAAGACCCAGGGCGTCTACGCCCAGCGTGTCGAGGAGAAGGAAAAGATCCTGCTCGACGAGCAGAAAACCAACCAGTTGTTCCGTGATGTCTATGCCGCTATCGAGCAGGAGAAAGCGTCGGTCGGCAAGGATCTGGCGACCCAGCAGGCGCAGTACGCCTCCTTGAACAAGTCGCTGAACGCCCTGCTTGGTGAACTCAAGAATAAGGCCAAGGGCAACCGGCGCATCGAGGCAGAAATTGCTGCGCTGGAGAACGACCTGAAAAATATCAACCAGCAGGAGAATCCGGCCGTGCTGCAGAAACAGGTTGAGCTGCAGAAGCTGCGTAGCAAGGTTTCCAGCCTGGAAAGCGATCTTGGCCTGCGTTGATCATTGCCGTTACACCTGCATGCCGGTCGTTCCGCCAGCAGGCTTTTCCCTGACTACCTAAGCAGGAAGCTGACCGCCATGAAGCGAATCTCCCGCCTGTCCTCCCAAACCCGTAGCGCGGCAGATGCCCTGGCCGGTCATGGCGAACTCACGCAGATCCTGCGCCGGCACCTGCCGCCGAGCACGGCGACCCTGTACGCCAAGCCGAAGCAGGCCGAGGGTGATATCGTCGAGTGGTATTCGGATCTTGGCGGCCAGCCGGTACCGTTCAGCCAGTTGGATGAGAAGGAGGCGGCGCAGGTGCGCCACCTGCTCGACGAGCGACTGGCTTCTATCGAACAACTGGCCAGCCAGCTCGATGCGCAGGGTGGCGATGGTGTACGCCAGGCGGCTCTGTTGCGTGAAGCGGCCCGTTATCCCGACACCTCGACCCTGTATTCGCTCAATGGCCAGCCGCTGGTGACCTTCTGGGGCGGTGGCCAACCCCCAGCGCCACCGATCACGCCTGTTACCGCGGAAGCTGGTGCGTTACCGCCAGGTGCAGCAGCTGTGGTCAGCGAGGTGCCACGCAAGCGGCGCTGGTGGTTGTGGCTGCTGCTTGCCCTGCTGTTGCTGGCCCTACTAGCGGCGCTCTGGTGGTGGCTGTTCTGTCGTGAGCCGGAAACCCCGCCTGTGCCGGTCGAGTCTCCGGTGGCCGAAGAGCCGGCCGTGCCTGAGGAGGTTCCATCCGAGCAGGAGCCAGTGGAAGAGGATCCGGTGGTCGAGGAGCTCGAACCCGAGCCGGAAATTCCGCTGCCACCGCCGATTCCCGAGCCCAAGCCTGAACCAAAACCCGAGCCCAAGCCGGATCCTGCCGAGCTGCTGAAAAAACGTATCGATGGCATCGCCCGAGACTGTTCGGCCCTGCAGAAGATGCAGCGCGAAGAGCCGTTGCTCAAGGACAACGCCGCCCTGCGCGAGCAGGTCGAGCAGAACTTGGCGAAGAACTGCAAGGAGCAGTTGATCACTAATGCCAAGAACCTTTGCCCCGATGAGCGTCCGAAGGAGTTGGCGCCGGAGATGGTCATTGTCTTTGATGCTTCCGGTTCCATGGATATCAGCATGCTGGCCACACCCAAGGAAATCGAACAGGCAACGATGGTGCAAGGGGTTGCCAATATCGCCACGCAGCTGCTGCTTGGAACCAATGCCCCGAACACGATGGGCCATGTATTCCGTGAACCCAAGCGCATCACCACGGCGCGCGAGGCGACTATTGGCGTGGTGCAACAGTTGCCCAGTGATGCCAACGCCGGACTGGTGCTGGTGGAGAGCTGTCCGGGCGCCCGCAGCGTCGGCTACTTCGGTCCTGGCCAACGAGCAGATCTGCTGTCACGCCTGCGCACCGTGACACCGGTACAAGGCACGCCTCTGGCCGATGGCATCGCCAAGGCCGGACAGATGCTCGATGGGGTCAACCGCGAGTCGGTGATGCTGGTGGTGTCCGATGGCGAGGAGAGTTGCAACCAGGATCCCTGTGCAATAGCCCAGGCCTTGGCGCGCAGCAAACCGCACTTGAAGATCAACGTGGTCGATATTCTCGGCACCGGTGCCGGGAATTGCCTGGCGGCGGCGACCGGGGGCAAGGTGTTCACCGCGCGCAACGTCAATGAGCTGCAGATCATGACCAATCAGGCAGCGCAGGACGTGCTGCCGCCAGCACACTGCAAGCGCTAAGAACCAGGGCGGGCGCAAAGGGAGAGCGAGGCCAGGCTTTTATAGCGACGAGCCTGCTCATCCTCGCGCTACGGTCAATTCCAGTCTGCGCCAGCATGTGCCTTACGGCAGCTCCAGCCCGCCACTGGCCTTGTGCAGGGCGCGCAGGTGTTCGCCTAGCGCTATCAGGTTGGCCTCGTTGGCCTCCAGTTCGGTCAGGCGTTCGGGTTGCAGCAGGTTGCGCACTTCGCCGTCGAGCTCGTCGCTAAGCTGGCGCAGTTGCTGCTGGCGCTCACGGCTGCTGGCCTCGAGACGCTCCCATTCCTGCTGCTGCGGCAAGCCGTAGCCGCCTTCGAGCAGCTCCGCCGGACGGCTGAGAAAGCCGCTGTTGGCCAGGATCTGTTCAAGCGCGGCACCGGCCTTGTTCAGGCTCGGGTCACCAGCAGCACGGCCGGTGAGGTAGCGGCGTTTGAGTTCGTCCTGGGCCAGCAGCAGTTGCCGGCGCAGCGCGGCTTGCTCCAGCAGCAAGAGGGCGGCGCTGGCGCGCAGGTCGGCCTTAGCGAACCATTGGCTGCGCGCCGCTGCAGGCTGTTCCAGCCAGGCCTCGACGCTGTCGTGCTGGATCGGCAGGCGCTGGCGCAGCACGGCGAACATGGCCTGGTAACGTTCGCGGAAGGAGTCGAAGCGATAGCCCAGGCGCAGTGCTTCACGCGGGTCGTCGAGCACGCTGGTGTCGGCCAGGCCGCGAGCATTCATCAGCTCCAGCAGGCCGTTGGGCAGGATGCTGTCCAGTGCATGCAGGCGCGGGTTGCCGGTACCGCTGCGCAGCAGCTTGAGGGTTTCCACCGCGCAGTTGTTGGAGACGAAGTAGTAGTCGCCGTCATAGCTCCAGTGCTGTTCGGCGGCGCGGACTACCAACTGTTCGAGCTCATCGCGCGACAGGCGCAGCGGCACCGAGGCCAGGCTGCGCAGCTCGACCTTGGTGTATTCATCGATCACCTGTTCCAGCGGCAGGACGAACAGACGTGAGGGGTAGACGCCGGTCAGGCCATCCCAGCTCGAGAGCTGCACATCGCCGACGAAGGCGCGATAGGACAGCACCAGGTGATGGTCGAGATCCAGACGGCAGTCCGGCCCGCGCGGTCGGCCTGGTGCGCAGACCACCAGGCGCAGCATGCTGTGACCCCAGCGGCTCATCCAGGCATCGTTGGCCTCGGCGAGCAGGTAGTCGACCTCGTATACGCGCTTGGGGTCGAGCCGGCCCAGCGGCTGCAGGGCAAAGTCGCGCCCGGCATTGAGGTAGGCATAGTCGTTGCTGCAGTGTTCGCTGGGCGGCGCCCAGTCGAAGTGCTCGCGGAAATGGCGCGCCAGCGAGGGGCGGCGACAGGCGTAGCTGGGGTCGAGCAGAAAGTATTCGAGGTTGACCGCGACGAACTCCAGCGCGTTGGTCAGCTCGTAGCTGTCCGGGCTGCGGGCGACCTGACCGTTGTCCAGGTCGCGCGCGCCACGCTGGCCGACTCGTTGCTGCCAGCCGGCCAGGTCGAGCAGGCGTGGATCATCGCTGAGAGTGAAGCGCCGTTCGCTCTGGCCACGGCAATCCTCCGGCAGCCCGACCAGGCCCAGCGAGCGGGCCTGCTGGCGGCAGCGGTTGATGTGGCGGCGCTCGGCCGCAGGCCACAGGCGTGCACGGTCGTAGAGGTGGGTCAGTTCATGCAGCAAAGTGGCCAGCAGTTCCTGGCGCTGGGTGCCGTGCGGGCGACCGGTCTGGTTACGTGCCGCCGAGCCATCGACCAGTTTCGGCAGCAGCTCGGCGTTAAGCTCGATACCGCTGAAGCGCCCGACCTGGCCGTAGACCTCCGAGGGCAGTCCGGCACGCCAGCTGACCCTGACTTCACGGTCCAGTTGCTCGATGAAGCGTGGCGGCAAGGCAGCCATTGCTTCATCCAGCAGTGACTGGCTGGCCTGGCGTTGCTCAGCGTCGAGGGCGCTGTCGTCCAGCGCCAGGCGCAACTGCGCCTGGGCGACGCCTGCGGCGCATGCCAGCAGCGCGCCACAACACCAGGCGAGCAGATGGGTCACAGGGCGAGAATGGCTTCGGCCAGTTGCAGGTCGCTGGCGCTCTGTGCTTCGGGCAGTTGCTGGCGAATGGTCTGCAGCGCAGCTTCCAATTGTGCGCCGCGAATTTCACCGGCGCTGGCGACGAAGCTGGCGGCGTCGTCACGGGCCTGTACCACGGCTTTCATGTCGCGAATCGAGGTGGTGGTGTCGGAGGTAAAGTTGATGCTGCGATCCAGGGAACGCACCACGATGTTGCTGGTGGCAACCACGGTTTGCGCCTGGGCGATACCGCTGAACAGGGCGCAGGCGGTGACGGCTATGACGAATGAACGACGCATGGGTAAGACACTCCGAGAACGGCAGAACGGACGATTTGACGTAGGCAGGCCGGCGCGGTTCCCCGCTGCCGGGCAGGTGGGCGAAGTTTACGGGGCGCAGCGCTGACGGTCAGCTACGCGTCATTGGCCAGACGTGTGCAAAGTTTTCACAGGCTGAGAATGGCCTGGGCCAGGGTCAGGTCGTCAGCCGCCGCCAATTCCACGGCGTGACTGCGAATCTGCAGCAGGGCCGCTTCGAGTCGGGCGCTGCGAATGGCGCCGTCGCTGGCAACGAAGCTGGCGGCATCGTCGCGGGCCGCGCGCAGCTGTTTCATGTCGCGCAACGAGCTGGTCGCGTCCGAGGTGACCTCGACGGTGCCGGCCAGGGCGCCGCCCAGAGTGTCGGTGGTCGCGACCAGGCTGCTGGCGCAGGCGCTGCCTGCCAGGCCGACCGAGAGCAGGGCGGCAATGAGAGATTGCTTCAGGTGCATTGGGATAACTCCGATAGGTGGGTCGCTGTTCTGCGCACCCGCAAATCTTAGCCCAATGGCCCCTGTGGCTCCATTGCTGGCTCAGCGCCAGAAGGGTTTGGCCAGTTCTTCTTCGCGCTGAACGCTGCTGATGCCGGCGTCGGCCAATTGCTGATCGTTGAGCAGGGCGAGCTGTTGGCGGGTGCGTCGGTTGCGTTGCCAGTGACGTAGCCGCGAATAGAGGCTCAGCCAGTGCGGGGCGGTACTGTGCTCAGGCTGCGAAAGGGGGCGGTGAATGCGATCCATGGCGTTCTCCTGTCGGGAGACAAGGGGGCAGCTCATGATCTCGCACGCGTGCTCAGGCGAGCAGATACAAACGAAGGTAATTGTGCGGGAGCAGTGAAGGCCTTATGGCAACTGTACCGCTCTTACGGGTGATGACTGTTGCAGAAAAAACGAAAGCCCCACCGCAGCAGAGACGGTGGAGCTCTCAGAAGATCCCAACTTGGGGATGGAGCAAAGCAGGGTGTCAGCGCCAGAACGGCTTCTGCAGTTCGACGTAACGCTGATTCTCGGTGATACCGGCGTCGGCCAGCAGGCGGGCATCCAGTCGAGCCAGTTGACGACGACTGACGATGCGGCGCTGCCACAGGCTGAGGGTGGCGATCACGCGGAGCGGCCAGGCCGATTTGTCGCTGGCAACGCTGTGAGTCTGAAGCTGGGCGGAACTGAGGGTACGTTCCATGGTGGTCATCCTTCCGCTTGTGGCGGGGTATGTGTGCTATCGATGGGCAAATTATCCCGAGCGCAGTCGGGGCCCAATAGTCACAGCTGGATGAAATTGTTGTGCTATTAGATAGGTTGCTTTGTAACTGTTCGGTCAGGAATCGATGAAACTGTATTGGTCATAAGTGAAAAGACTGGGTGCAACCTTGATTTGCGAGATTTTCAACTGGGTGCAACCCATTAATGCTGGTCTTTCAAGCAGTACAGTTTCCAATTGGTCTGTTGTGCTTGTTGACCTGAATATCAATTTTTTCCTGGCGCCGGAAATGAGAAACCCGGCACATGGCCGGGTTTCCTGTCTGACTGGTCAGGGCTTATTCGACGGCCTTGACCATGTCTTCGATGACCTTCTTGGCATCGCCGAAGACCATCATGGTCTTGTCCATGTAGAACAGTTCGTTATCCAGGCCGGCGTAGCCGCTGGCCATCGAGCGCTTGTTGACGATCACGGTCTTGGCTTTGTAAGCCTCGAGGATCGGCATGCCGGCGATCGGCGACTTCGGATCGTTCTTCGCGGCCGGGTTGACCACGTCGTTGGCGCCGAGCACCAGCACCACGTCGGTCTGGCCGAACTCGGAGTTGATGTCCTCCATCTCGAACACCTGTTCGTACGGTACTTCGGCTTCGGCCAGCAGCACGTTCATGTGGCCCGGCATGCGCCCGGCAACCGGGTGGATCGCGTACTTCACGGTCACGCCGCGGTGGGTCAGCTTCTCCGCCAGCTCCATCAATGCATGCTGGGCACGGGCCACCGCCAGACCGTAACCGGGGACGATGACCACGGTATCGGCGTTGGTCAGCAGGAAGGCGGCGTCGTCGCTTGATCCCGACTTCACGCTGCGCTGTTCCTGGCTGCCTGCGGCGGCACCGGCGTCGGCATCGGCGCCGAAGCCGCCGAGGATGACGTTGAAGAACGAGCGGTTCATCGCCTTGCACATGATGTACGAGAGGATGGCGCCCGAAGAGCCGACCAGCGAACCGGCGACGATCAGCATCGAGTTGTTCAGCGAGAAGCCGATACCGGCGGCCGCCCAGCCCGAGTAGCTGTTGAGCATCGACACCACCACCGGCATGTCGGCACCGCCGATGGGGATGATGATCAGCACGCCGATGACGAACGCCAGCGCCACCAGGATGGCGAAGGCGGTAATGTCGCCGGTGAAGGTGTAGTACAGGCCCAGGCCGAGAATCGCCAGGCCGATCACCAGATTGACCAGGTGCTGACCCTTGAACACCACGGGCGCGCCTTGGAACAGGCGGAACTTGTACTTGCCCGACAACTTGCCGAAGGCGATCACCGAACCGGAGAAGGTGATGGCACCAATGGCGGCGCCGAGGAACAGCTCCAGGCGGTTGCCGGATGGAATCGCATCACCCAGCGCAGCGACGATGCCCAGCGACTGCGGCTCGACCACGGCGGCAATGGCGATGAACACGGCGGCCAGGCCGATCATGCTGTGCATGAAGGCGACCAGCTCCGGCATCTTGGTCATCTCGACGCGCTTGGCCATGAGGGTGCCGACGCTGCCGCCGACCAACAGGCCGACGATGACGAAGCCCAGGCCCTGTAGGGCCAGCTCGCTGCCGAGCTTGTAGATCAGGCCGACGGTGGTCAGTACGGCGATGGCCATGCCGATCATGCCGAACAAGTTGCCGCGCCGCGACGTGGTCGGGTGCGACAGGCCCTTGAGCGCCTGGATAAAGCACACCGAGGCGACGAGGTAGAGAACAGTGATCAGGTTCATGCTCATCGATTACTTCTCCACCTGGGCCTTCGGGGCCTTCTTCTTGAACATTTCCAGCATGCGCCGGGTTACCAGGAAGCCGCCGAACACGTTGACCGCAGCCAGGGCCACGGCCAGGGTGCCCATGGTCTTGCCCAGCGGCGTGACGGTGAGCGCGGCGGCCAGCATGGCGCCGACGATCACAATGGCGGAAATGGCGTTGGTCACGGCCATCAGCGGGGTGTGCAGGGCCGGGGTGACGTTCCACACCACGTGGTAGCCGACATAGATGGCCAGCACGAAGATGATCAGGTTGTAGATGCCGTCGGAAATCAGATCCATGTCCCTACTCCTTAGCCGTTCTTGCGCACGATTTCGCCGGCATTGCACATCAGGCAGGCCGCGACGATGTCGTCTTCGAGGTTGAGCTGGAACTGGCCTTCCTTGTCGATCACGAGCTTGAGGAAGTCCAGCAGGTTGCGTGCATACAGCGCGGAAGCATCCGCCGGCACCAGGGCCGCCAGGTTGGTGTGGCCGACGAGGGTCACGCCATGCTTGACCACCACCTGGTCCGCTTCGGTCAGCGGGCAGTTGCCGCCTTGCGCTGCGGCCAGATCGATGACCACGGAGCCCGGCTTCATCTCTTGCACAGTGGCTTCGTGCAGCAGCGTCGGCGCCTTGCGGCCCGGAATAAGCGCCGTGGTGATGACGATGTCGGCCTGCTTGGCGCGTTCGTGCACGGCCTTGGCCTGGCGTTCCATCCAGGACTGCGGCATGGGACGGGCATAACCGCCGACGCCTTGGGCGCACTCGCGCTCCTCATCGGTCTCGAAGGGTACATCGACGAACTTGGCACCGAGCGATTCGATCTGTTCCTTCACCGCCGGGCGCACATCGGACGCCTCGATCACCGCTCCCAGGCGCTTGGCCGTGGCGATGGCCTGCAGCCCGGCAACACCTGCGCCGAGAATCAGTACACGGGCGGCCTTCACAGTACCGGCAGCGGTCATCAGCATCGGCATGAAGCGCGGGTAGTGGTTGGCGGCGAGCATCACGGCCTTGTAGCCGGCGATGTTGGCCTGCGAACTCAGCACGTCCAGGCTCTGCGCACGGGAGGTACGCGGCGCGGCCTCCAGGGCGAAGGCGGTGATGCCACGGGCGTTGAGGCGCGCGATGGTGTCGTTGCAGAACGGATTCAGCATGCCGACCAGTACGGCGCCGCTCCTCATATGAGCCAGTTCGGCATCGGTCGGCGCGACCACTTTCAGCACCAGGTCGGCGCCCAAAGCGGCTGCATCATTGCCAATGCTTGCGCCAGCAGCCTCGTAAGCGCTGTCCGGAATGCTGGCGCTGACGCCGGCACCGGCCTGCACGGTCACCTGATGACCTTGGCCGACCAGCTTCTTGATGGTCTCTGGGGTCGCGGCAACCCGCGTCTCCCCGGCATGGGTTTCGAGAGGAACACCGATGTGCACTTCTAATCTCCTGCGTGATCTTTTTGGTGAACCGGTGCACTGCGCTGGCGCGCCGGCGATTGGGGATCAGCACATAACCCGCCGGAAAGTGGCGAGCGCGGCGATTGTGCAATCGAATGCAAACCCTTACAAGAAGTTATGGAGTAAAAAAAATGCATTACTACAAGTAATGAGTCCATGAGGGATTTTTATACTGCACGCACCCCGCGTGGATTCTGGCTAAAGGCTGCTAGAGCGTTGCCTGTAGGGCCGCTCAGGCATTCATGTCGAGAATGACCGCTGGTCGACTGGTGCTGGGTGTGGAAGGTAATGCACAGACTGTTCGAATAGCCCTATGGCCCGAAAGTAGTAGTGTCGGTGTACTTTTTTGGCAGATGCCCTTGTAGTGTGACCTATTTATTGCTACCGGTCTTTATTTGTTCTTTTTAGCTTGCCTGGCATCAATGATGGCGTTTTCTGTTTTTCGGTCACTGCTGTTGGTAGGTGTAGGCCTCGTTCAGTAGCCAGTCCCGAAAAGCCTTGAGTGCTGCGGACTCGGCTTTGCGCTCCGGCACCATCAGGTGATAGGCGCGGTCATTGTTCGTCAGGGCGTTGTCGAGGGCGACTATCAGGCTGCCTTCTTCAAGCTCCCGCTGAATCAGGAAGGGCGGTATCAGTGCGATACCCATCTCGTGCCTGGCTGCCTGGGCCAGCATGGAAAACAGCTCCAGGCGTGGGCCGGTCATGTCGCGAGGAACGCTCATACCCTGAGCGGCGAACCACTGGCGCCAGGCATAGGGGCGAGTGGTCTGCTGCAGCAGCGGCAGTGTGGCGATGTGCTCGGCTGTGAACGGTTCATTGCCCAGCAGTGCCGGGCTGCAGACTGGCAGCAGGTGCTCGTGCATCAGAAAGTGAGCTTCGGTGCCCGACCATTCGGCATCGCCGTAGTAGATGGCAGCATCGAAATGGGTGTCGGCGAACAGGAAGGGGCGTGTGCGGTTGGTCAGGTGCACCGTCACCTCGGGGTGCAACTGCTGAAAGGCGCGCAGGCGTGGCAGTAACCACTGCGTACCGAAAGTTGGTACCACGGCCAGCTCGATGCTGGTTGTGCCCTGGTTGCCCATCAGCGCCAGGGTATCGCGCTCCACGGCATCGAGTTGCGCCGCAACCTTGCGGCTATAGGCGACGCCGGCCTCGGTCAGCACCACACCGCGCCGGGAGCGGCGGAACAGTTCGACATTGAGGAAGCTTTCCAGCCCGCCAATCTGCCTGCAGATCGCGCTTTGCGTGAGGCTGAGTTCGTCGGCTGCCTTGGTGAAGCTCTGGTGGCGAGCTGCGGACTCGAAGGCGACCAGGGCGGCTGTGCTGGGTATCTTGCGGCGCATTTATGCGTAAGCCTCACTCATATGCGATGGAAAAACCCATTTAAGCTATCTCGAAGTGATGAAAAAGCACAGGTGTGTGCGAATTATGCGTTTGTCCTGTGTGCAAAGCCGGCCTAGGATCTGTGTCATCCGAGGTCGACAGTGTCGACCGTTCACTTCACCGCTTCGAGGTTTCTCGTGATGGCCAAGGCAAGCTTCAACTGGATCGACCCGCTGCTGCTGGATCAGCAACTGACTGAAGAAGAGCGCATGGTGCGCGACAGCGCCCAGCAGTTTGCCGATGACAAGCTGGCGCCGCGCGTGCTGGAGGCTTTCCGTCATGAGCAGACCGACCCGAAGATCTTCCGCGAGATGGGCGAAACCGGTTTGCTCGGCGCGACCATTCCCGAGGCCTACGGTGGAAGTGGTCTCAACTATGTGTGCTACGGCCTGATCGCGCGTGAAGTGGAGCGTATCGACTCCGGCTATCGCTCGATGATGAGCGTACAGTCTTCGCTGGTGATGGTGCCGATCAACGAGTTTGGCAGTGAGGCGACCAAGCAGAAGTACCTGCCCAAGCTGGCTAGTGGCGAATATATCGGCTGCTTCGGTCTGACCGAGCCGGACCATGGTTCCGATCCGGGCTCCATGGTTACCCGTGCCAAGAAGGTCGACGGCGGCTATCGCCTCACGGGCAGCAAGATGTGGATCACCAACAGCCCGATCGCCGATGTCTTCGTCGTCTGGGCCAAGGACGATGCCGGCGAGATTCGCGGTTTCGTCCTGGAGAAAGGCTGGCAAGGGCTTTCTGCTCCGGCGATTCACGGCAAGGTCGGGCTGCGCGCCTCGATCACCGGCGAGATCGTCATGGACAACGTGTTCTGCCCTGAAGAGAACGCTTTCCCCGATGTGCGCGGTCTGCGTGGCCCGTTCACCTGCCTGAACTCTGCTCGCTACGGTATCAGCTGGGGCGCGCTGGGTGCTGCCGAGTTCTGCTGGCACACCGCTCGCCAATACGTACTCGACCGTAAGCAGTTCGGTCGCCCTCTGGCGGCCAATCAACTGATCCAGAAGAAGCTGGCCGATATGCAGACCGAGATCACCCTGGCCCTGCAAGGTTGCCTGCGTCTGGGGCGGATGAAGGACGAAGGCAGCGCCGCCGTGGAAATCACCTCGATCATGAAGCGCAACAGCTGCGGCAAGGCGCTGGATGTCGCCCGTATGGCGCGCGACATGCTGGGGGGTAATGGCATCAGCGACGAGTTTGGTATCGCTCGTCACCTGGTCAACCTCGAGGTGGTCAACACCTATGAGGGCACGCATGACGTGCATGCGTTGATCCTCGGTCGTGCGCAGACCGGTATTCAGGCGTTCTTCTTATAGCAGGGTGCGCGTGGCGTACCCTACGGAGTTCTTATGGCTGGCGCCCTTTCCCATATCCGCGTGCTCGATCTGTCCCGAGTCCTGGCTGGCCCCTGGTGTGGGCAGATCCTGGGTGATCTGGGCGCCGAGGTGATCAAGGTCGAGCGACCAGGCAGCGGGGATGACACCCGGCACTGGGGGCCTCCTTATATAAAGGATGCCGAGGGTAATGATTCGCGTGAGGCGGCCTACTTCCAGAGCGCCAACCGCAACAAGCAGTCAGTGACTCTGGACTTCACCCAGCCCGAAGGCCAGCGCCTGGTACGTGAGCTGGTGGCGCAGTGCGATGTATTACTGGAGAACTTCAAGGTGGGTGGGCTGGCCGCCTACGGCCTGGACTACGAATCACTGAAAGCGATCAATCCGCGTCTGATTTATTGCTCTATCACTGGCTTCGGTCAGACCGGGCCCTATGCCAAGCGTGCCGGCTACGACTTCATGATCCAGGGGCTGGGTGGCTTGATGAGCCTGACCGGTCGCCCGGAAGGGGAAGAAGGCGCAGGGCCGATGAAGGTCGGTGTAGCGCTGACCGATATCCTCACCGGGCTCTACGCAACCGTGGGTGTGCTGGCGGCGTTGAATCAGCGTGAGCAATCGGACATCGGTCAGCATATCGATGTGGCCTTGCTCGATGTGCAGGTTGCCTGCCTGGCCAACCAGGCGATGAATTACCTGGCGACAGGTCTATCACCCAAGCGTCTGGGTAACGCCCATCCCAATATCGTGCCTTATCAGGATTTCCCCAGTGCCGATGGCAACTTCATCCTTGCGGTGGGTAACGATGGGCAGTTCCGCAAGTTCTGTGAAGTGGCGGGTATTGCGAACCTTGCCGATGACCCGCGCTTTGTCACTAACAAGGCCCGGGTTGCCCATCGTGCCGAGTTGATCCCGCTGTTGCGCCAGGCCACGGTATTCAAGACTACGGCGCAGTGGATCGAGTTGCTGGAAAAGGCAGGGGTGCCCTGCGGGCCGATCAACGATCTGCAGCAGGTCTTCGCCGATCCTCAGGTGCAGGCGCGTGGTCTGCGTCTCGACCTGCCTAATGCCCTGGGTAGCACGACACCGCAAGTCGCCAGTCCGCTGCGGCTATCGGAAACGCCGGTGGCTTATCATTCGGCGCCTCCCTTGCTTGGGCAGCATACCGATGCTCTCCTGCGTAACCTGCTGGGAATGAGTGATGCGCAGGTAGCCCAGTTGCGTGAGGCGGGCGTGATCTGAGCCCTTCGATCTGCTTTATATATAGAGGTGAAAGCCTCAGATCCTTTTTCTGCAAATATTTGCATATCAGGGGTTTACAGTGCGCAGGGCTCATGTAGAATGCGCGCCTCGCTGAGACGAACACCGGTTCGACGAAGCGCTAAGTTGTTGAGATAGAAAGAAAATTTCTTCAAAAACAACTTGACGAGCTAAGCAGGTGCTGTAGAATGCGCGCCTCACCGAAGCGGAAGAGATGAAGCTGAGGTTGCTCCAAGCGGTTGAGTAGAAAAGAGTTTCTCCGGAAACAAAATCGAAAAACAGCTTGACAGATAGAAAGGCTGCTGTAGAGTGTGCGGCCTCGGTTGAGACGAAAAGCTTAACCAACTGTTCTTTAACAACTGAATCAAGCAATTCGTGTGGGTGCTTGTGAGGTAAGACTGATAGTCAACTGATTATCAGCATCACAAGTAACACTCGTGAATTCGAGAGTTTATTTGCGATTGCTGAGCCAAGTTTAGGGTTTTCTCAAAACCCAAGCAGTATTGAACTGAAGAGTTTGATCATGGCTCAGATTGAACGCTGGCGGCAGGCCTAACACATGCAAGTCGAGCGGATGACGGGAGCTTGCTCCCTGATTTAGCGGCGGACGGGTGAGTAATGCCTAGGAATCTGCCTGGTAGTGGGGGATAACGTTCCGAAAGGAACGCTAATACCGCATACGTCCTACGGGAGAAAGCAGGGGACCTTCGGGCCTTGCGCTATCAGATGAGCCTAGGTCGGATTAGCTAGTTGGTGAGGTAATGGCTCACCAAGGCGACGATCCGTAACTGGTCTGAGAGGATGATCAGTCACACTGGAACTGAGACACGGTCCAGACTCCTACGGGAGGCAGCAGTGGGGAATATTGGACAATGGGCGAAAGCCTGATCCAGCCATGCCGCGTGTGTGAAGAAGGTCTTCGGATTGTAAAGCACTTTAAGTTGGGAGGAAGGGCAGTAAGTTAATACCTTGCTGTTTTGACGTTACCGACAGAATAAGCACCGGCTAACTTCGTGCCAGCAGCCGCGGTAATACGAAGGGTGCAAGCGTTAATCGGAATTACTGGGCGTAAAGCGCGCGTAGGTGGTTCGTTAAGTTGGATGTGAAAGCCCCGGGCTCAACCTGGGAACTGCATCCAAAACTGGCGAGCTAGAGTACGGTAGAGGGTGGTGGAATTTCCTGTGTAGCGGTGAAATGCGTAGATATAGGAAGGAACACCAGTGGCGAAGGCGACCACCTGGACTGATACTGACACTGAGGTGCGAAAGCGTGGGGAGCAAACAGGATTAGATACCCTGGTAGTCCACGCCGTAAACGATGTCAACTAGCCGTTGGAATCCTTGAGATTTTAGTGGCGCAGCTAACGCATTAAGTTGACCGCCTGGGGAGTACGGCCGCAAGGTTAAAACTCAAATGAATTGACGGGGGCCCGCACAAGCGGTGGAGCATGTGGTTTAATTCGAAGCAACGCGAAGAACCTTACCTGGCCTTGACATGCTGAGAACTTTCCAGAGATGGATTGGTGCCTTCGGGAACTCAGACACAGGTGCTGCATGGCTGTCGTCAGCTCGTGTCGTGAGATGTTGGGTTAAGTCCCGTAACGAGCGCAACCCTTGTCCTTAGTTACCAGCACCTCGGGTGGGCACTCTAAGGAGACTGCCGGTGACAAACCGGAGGAAGGTGGGGATGACGTCAAGTCATCATGGCCCTTACGGCCAGGGCTACACACGTGCTACAATGGTCGGTACAAAGGGTTGCCAAGCCGCGAGGTGGAGCTAATCCCATAAAACCGATCGTAGTCCGGATCGCAGTCTGCAACTCGACTGCGTGAAGTCGGAATCGCTAGTAATCGTGAATCAGAATGTCACGGTGAATACGTTCCCGGGCCTTGTACACACCGCCCGTCACACCATGGGAGTGGGTTGCTCCAGAAGTAGCTAGTCTAACCTTCGGGGGGACGGTTACCACGGAGTGATTCATGACTGGGGTGAAGTCGTAACAAGGTAGCCGTAGGGGAACCTGCGGCTGGATCACCTCCTTAATCGAAGACATCAGCTTCTTCATAAGTATCCACACGAATTGCTTGATTCATAGTCGAAGACGATGCTGTAACGCGACCCTGTTATAGGTCTGTAGCTCAGTTGGTTAGAGCGCACCCCTGATAAGGGTGAGGTCGGCAGTTCAAATCTGCCCAGACCTACCAATTGCTTGGTGCAGAAGATTACGGGGCCATAGCTCAGCTGGGAGAGCGCCTGCTTTGCACGCAGGAGGTCAGCGGTTCGATCCCGCTTGGCTCCACCACTCTCTGCGCGTTGCGGTGTGAAGGAAAGAGTTCAGAAATGAGCGCTTCAGGTTTGGCCTGTTGAGTGCTGATTTCTGGTCTTTTGACCGGTAAGAAAATCGTTCTTTAAAAATTTGGATATGTGATAGAAGTGACTAACAGCGTGTTTCACTGCACGTTGTTAATCAAGGCAAAATTTGTAGTTCTCAAGACGCAAATTTTCGGCGAATGTCGTCTTCACGATTGAGACAGTAACCAGATTGCTTGGGGTTATATGGTCAAGTGAAGAAGCGCATACGGTGGATGCCTTGGCAGTCAGAGGCGATGAAAGACGTGGTAGCCTGCGAAAAGCTTTGGGGAGTCGGCAAACAGACTGTGATCCAGAGATCTCTGAATGGGGGAACCCACCTAGGATAACCTAGGTATCTTGTACTGAATCCATAGGTGCAAGAGGCGAACCAGGGGAACTGAAACATCTAAGTACCCTGAGGAAAAGAAATCAACCGAGATTCCCTAAGTAGTGGCGAGCGAACGGGGACTAGCCCTTAAGTTGATTTGAGTGTAGTGGAAGGCTCTGGAAAGTGCCGCCGTAGTGGGTGATAGCCCCGTACACGAAACGCTCTTATCAATGAAATCGAGTAGGACGGGGCACGAGAAACCTTGTCTGAACATGGGGGGACCATCCTCCAAGGCTAAATACTACTGACTGACCGATAGTGAACCAGTACCGTGAGGGAAAGGCGAAAAGAACCCCGGAGAGGGGAGTGAAATAGAACCTGAAACCGTATGCGTACAAGCAGTGGGAGCCCACTTTGTTGGGTGACTGCGTACCTTTTGTATAATGGGTCAGCGACTTATATTCAGTGGCGAGCTTAACCGAATAGGGGAGGCGTAGCGAAAGCGAGTCTTAATAGGGCGCTTTAGTCGCTGGGTATAGACCCGAAACCGGGCGATCTATCCATGGGCAGGTTGAAGGTTAGGTAACACTGACTGGAGGACCGAACCGACTACCGTTGAAAAGTTAGCGGATGACCTGTGGATCGGAGTGAAAGGCTAATCAAGCTCGGAGATAGCTGGTTCTCCTCGAAAGCTATTTAGGTAGCGCCTCGTGTATCACTGCTGGGGGTAGAGCACTGTTTCGGCTAGGGGGTCATCCCGACTTACCAAACCGATGCAAACTCCGAATACCAGCAAGTGTCAGCACGGGAGACACACGGCGGGTGCTAACGTCCGTCGTGAAAAGGGAAACAACCCAGACCGTCAGCTAAGGTCCCAAAGTTATGGTTAAGTGGGAAACGATGTGGGAAGGCTTAGACAGCTAGGAGGTTGGCTTAGAAGCAGCCATCCTTTAAAGAAAGCGTAATAGCTCACTAGTCGAGTCGGCCTGCGCGGAAGATGTAACGGGGCTCAAACCATACACCGAAGCTACGGGTTCATCCTTTGGATGAGCGGTAGAGGAGCGTTCTGTAAGCCTGTGAAGGTGAGTTGAGAAGCTTGCTGGAGGTATCAGAAGTGCGAATGCTGACATGAGTAACGACAATGCGAGTGAAAAACTCGCACGCCGAAAGACCAAGGTTTCCTGCGCAACGTTAATCGACGCAGGGTTAGTCGGCCCCTAAGGCGAGGCAGAAATGCGTAGTCGATGGGAAACGGGTTAATATTCCCGTACTTCTAGTTACTGCGATGGAGGGACGGAGAAGGCTAGGCCAGCACGGCGTTGGTTGTCCGTGTTTAAGGTGGTAGGCTGAGATCTTAGGTAAATCCGGGATCTTAAAGCCGAGAGCTGATGACGAGCGTTCTTTTAGAATGCGAAGTGGTTGATGCCATGCTTCCAGGAAAAGCTTCTAAGCTTCAGGTAACTAGGAACCGTACCCCAAACCGACACAGGTGGTTAGGTAGAGAATACCAAGGCGCTTGAGAGAACTCGGGTGAAGGAACTAGGCAAAATGGCACCGTAACTTCGGGAGAAGGTGCGCCGGTGAGGGTGAAGTATTTACTACGTAAGCCCATGCCGGTCGAAGATACCAGGCCGCTGCGACTGTTTATTAAAAACACAGCACTCTGCAAACACGAAAGTGGACGTATAGGGTGTGACGCCTGCCCGGTGCCGGAAGGTTAATTGATGGGGTTAGCGCAAGCGAAGCTCTTGATCGAAGCCCCGGTAAACGGCGGCCGTAACTATAACGGTCCTAAGGTAGCGAAATTCCTTGTCGGGTAAGTTCCGACCTGCACGAATGGCGTAACGATGGCGGCGCTGTCTCCACCCGAGACTCAGTGAAATTGAAATCGCTGTGAAGATGCAGTGTATCCGCGGCTAGACGGAAAGACCCCGTGAACCTTTACTATAGCTTTGCACTGGACTTTGAGCTTGCTTGTGTAGGATAGGTGGGAGGCTTTGAAGTGGGGACGCCAGTTCTCATGGAGCCATCCTTGAAATACCACCCTGGCAACCTTGAGGTTCTAACTCTGGTCCGTTATCCGGATCGAGGACAGTGTATGGTGGGTAGTTTGACTGGGGCGGTCTCCTCCCAAAGAGTAACGGAGGAGTACGAAGGTGCGCTCAGACCGGTCGGAAATCGGTCGTAGAGTATAAAGGCAAAAGCGCGCTTGACTGCGAGACAGACACGTCGAGCAGGTACGAAAGTAGGTCTTAGTGATCCGGTGGTTCTGTATGGAAGGGCCATCGCTCAACGGATAAAAGGTACTCCGGGGATAACAGGCTGATACCGCCCAAGAGTTCATATCGACGGCGGTGTTTGGCACCTCGATGTCGGCTCATCACATCCTGGGGCTGAAGCCGGTCCCAAGGGTATGGCTGTTCGCCATTTAAAGTGGTACGCGAGCTGGGTTTAGAACGTCGTGAGACAGTTCGGTCCCTATCTGCCGTGGACGTTTGAGATTTGAGAGGGGCTGACCTTAGTACGAGAGGACCGGGTTGGACGAACCTCTGGTGTTCCGGTTGTCACGCCAGTGGCATTGCCGGGTAGCTATGTTCGGAAAAGATAACCGCTGAAAGCATCTAAGCGGGAAACTTGCCTCAAGATGAGATCTCACTGGAGCCTTGAGCTCCCTAAAGGGCCGTCGAAGACTACGACGTTGATAGGTGGGGTGTGTAAGCGCTGTGAGGCGTTGAGCTAACCCATACTAATTGCCCGTGAGGCTTGACCATATAACACCCAAACAATCTGCCCTCAAAGCAGAGGGTGTCGATGGTGAAGCCGACACAAAGCCGAAAATTTGCGAGAGCTACAAGCCTCTATCACGTATCCAAGGGATAGCGCCTAACCGCGACATCCCAACCGAATTGCTTGACGACCATAGAGCGTTGGAACCACCTGATCCCATCCCGAACTCAGTAGTGAAACGACGCATCGCCGATGGTAGTGTGGTGCTTCACCATGTGAGAGTAGGTCATCGTCAAGCTCCTATACGAAACCCCAGATCGCCTAGCGGTCTGGGGTTTCTTCTTGGCTCTGTCTGAGTTAGCTGTTGCAGTGGTCTAAACTGAATCGTGATCTTTCCCAGCATGAGGGATCTATCATGAAAGCGGTTCAGTTTTCGCGGTGGATGGCACAGCTCTCCAGCCTCAACCCAGAGCAACGCGACCAGTTGAGATCCAAGCTCTTGCCAGCTGCCAGGCACTCGCAGGACGCAATCAAGGCCCCAAGCCATTGCCCGCATTGTCAATCGCGGGAACTGCGCCCCTGGGGTTCCAGTGGTGACTTGCCGCGATACCGCTGCAAGGTTTGCGGCAAAACCAGCAATGCCCTGACGGGCACCCCAATGGCGCGACTGAGAAAGCGCCATCTCTGGCAAGACTATGCGGACGCACTGACCCAGAGCCTGAGCGTGCGCAAGGCCGCCGTTCATTGTGGCGTCAGCAAAAACACAGCTTTCCTGTGGCGACATAGGTTTCTTTCTCGGATTGCCGATCACCAGGCCCAGCACGCGTCAGGCATTGTCGAAGCAGATGAAACCTTCTTCCTGGAGTCCTTCAAGGGGCAACGCGAACTGCCTCGACCGCCTCGTCGGCGCGGTGGCAGCGCCAAACGACGCGGACTGTCTGCCGAGCAAATTCCTGTGCTGGTGGTAAGAGATCGCAGTGGTCAGCAGGCAGACTTCAAGTTGGAAAAGCTGGATGCACAGCACATAGGGGAGCGGCTACGCCCGCTGATAGACGCGGATGCGATTCTCTGTACTGACAGCGCAAGTGTCTACGCCCATTTCGCCAAGGTTGAAGGCATCACTCACCGACCGATTAACCCGAGCCAGAATCGACGGGTTGATGGTGCTTTCCACATCCAGAACGTGAATGCCTACGACAGCCGACTCAAGAGCTGGATGATTCCTTTTCATGGTGTGGCCACCAAGTACCTAACGAACTACCTGGGCTGGCGCCGCCTGCTTGAGCGCTACAAAACACAGCTCAACCCATTGATTTGCTTGAAAGAGGCGTTGGGGTATAGGGATATGCAACAGTTAACTCAGATATAGCCTTCTTCTTTGCGGCGCGGAAAATAGAGCTGCGCGTAGGGGGGCGCTGCGCGGTAAGCGAACGGTAAGCGAACGGGCATTACACCTTGCCGACGGATACCCAGTTATGCGGCAGCAGCTCGGCCAGAGCGCTGGCCTTCTGCGTCGGCAGGCGCGTGAGCACGTCCTTCAGGTAGGCGTACGGATCATGCCCGTTCAGGCGGGCTGACTGGATCAGCGTCATCAAGGCTGCGCCACGCTGGCCACTGCGTAGCGAGCCGGCAAACAGCCAGTTGGCGCGTCCCAGGGCCCAGGGGCGGATCTGGTTCTCGATCCAGTTGTTGTCGATGGGTAGGTTGCCGTCATCCAGGTAGCGCACCAGCGCTGCCCAGCGCTTGAGGCTGTAGTCGAGTGCTTTGGCGATCGCGCTGCCCTCCGGCACCTTCTGCCGCTGCCCAAGCATCCAGCTATGCAGGCCATCGATGATTGGCCTGGCTTTGTCCTGGCGCAGTTGCCGTCGCTGTTCGGCGAGTAGCTCTCGCCCTTCGCGTTCCACATCGTAGAGCTGACCGATGTACTGGAGGGCCTGCTCGGCCAGTTGGCTCTGGTTGGCGGCATGCAGGTCGAAGAACTTGCGCCGTGCATGGGCCATGCAGCCGATCTCGGTCACGCCTTGCTCGAAGCTGGCCTTGTAGCCGGCGAAGTCGTCGCAGACCAGTTTGCCTTGCCAGTCGCCCAGGAAGCTGCGCGCGTGCTCGCCAGCCCGACTCGGCCTGAAGTCGTAGACCACGGCCTTGAGGTCGGCGAAGGGGCTGGGTGCATAGGCCCAGACGTAAGCCCGCTGGGTCTTCTTCGTGCCCGGGGCGAGCATCTGCACCGGGGTTTCGTCGGCGAGGATGACGTCCTGCTGGAGCAGGCAGTCGCGCAGGGCATTGAGCAGGGGTTGCAGCTGGACGCCGCAAGCGCCGACCCATTGCGCCAGCGTGGAACGCGCGATGGCAAGCCCGGCGCGGGCGAAGATCTTTTCCTGGCGGTATAGCGGCAGGTGATCGGCGAACTTGGCCACCATGACCTGAGCCAGTAGCCCGGCAGTCGGGATGCCCTTGTCGATCACCTGCGCCGGCACTGGGGCCTGGATCAGCGTTTCACACTGGGCGCAGACCCACTTGCCACGGATATGCCGCTCGACGGTGAAGGTGCCCGGGGTGTAGTCGAGCTTCTCGCTGACGTCTTCACCGATGCGCTTGAGCTGGCAGCCGCAGGCACACTGGGTGCTGTCCGGCTCGTGAAGTATCAGCGTGCGCGGCAGTTCGGCCGGCAGAGGCGCTCGCTTGGGCTGCTGCCGTAGCTCGCGCTTGGCGGACTTTGGTCGGACCGCCTCAAGCTCTGCCTCGATGGCGGCGATGTCGGCATCGATCATCTCGTCGAGCAGATTGAGCTGGTCGGCATTGAGCTGCTCGCTGCGGCGGGCGAAGCGGTGGCGCCGCAGCACGGCGAGTTCGTGGTTCAACCGCTGGTTGAGCGTTTCCAGATGACCGACGCGCTGACTCAACTGCGCGGCCAGTTGGCGCAGTTGCTCAGGCGTCAGGTGATCGAAAGCGGCAGGGTTCATGGCGTCGAGTGTGAGGAATCCCGGCGCCCTCGGCGATAGGCCATTGGCCTAATTGCACGTCGGCTACAGGAGCCTGATCTCGGCATTGGGCCCAAGACGCTGCGAGGGCCGATCACCAGGGCCTGCAACTGCTCGGTACTGAGTTCCAACGGCTGCCCCTGCCCATTGCCCGACCAGACGAAGCGCCCCTTATTCAGCCTGCGAGCGGCCAGCCAGATGCCGAAGCCATCGTGCACCAGCACCTTCATCCGGTTGGCGCGCTTGTTGGTGAACAGGTAGGCACAGTGCGGCTGCGCCGATCCGAACACCTGCACCACCCGGGCCAACGCAGTTTCAGTGCCGGCGCGCATGTCCAGCGGCTCGGTGGCGAGCCAGATGCGCTCGATGCGGATCACTTCAGCAGCTCGCGCAGAAAGCGGGCGCAGCCTTCAGGGTCGTTGCCCGGCCACTGCACCGACAGCTTGCCGGCCCGATGGGGAATGGCGATCTGGATGGCCCTGTCGGCCGCACTCGGGGTAGCCGGCACGCTCGGGACGAGAGGAATTGGACTCAACAACCACCGACTTCAGTCGGTGGTTGTTGAGTTCGAATGACGCAGCTCCTGCGGACCATTAAACGAAGCCCACCCGCCAGGACAAATACGTATCATGAGGCAGCGGGTAGCTTGGTAAGCTCGCTCTCAGATAACTCTTGTCAATGTGGCCGTCATGGAAGAAAGCGCGCAACAGCGTTCAGAACGCTATGTATCTGCCCGCAGCCAGCACCCCGCGTGGCTTTTGCTTGCCTCGCGGCGTGCTCCGCTCGTATTGGGCTGCCTGCGCACTCTGTTCGAGCGGGCGCATGATGGGATCCCCATGGAGGATGCGCTGCAAGCGCTGTCCGAAATGCTGGCTGCTTATGCCAGCCAGGAGCTTTACGAAATCGACCCAGATGCAACGCATCTCCAAGCAGGTCGTGAACTTCGTGAATGGATCAAGCGGCGCCTCGTCGTAGAGCGAGAGGGCCGTATCTATGCAACCGACGCGTTGGAGTCCGCCATCCAGTTCGTCGATTCGTTGGATAGTCGGATCATGACCTCCACGGCATCTCGCCTTTCGGTGGTTCAGCGCGAGATCGAAAACCTGGAAACGGGGCTGAACCCCAGCCCAACTGGCCGTATTGCCAGCCTGCGCCGCCGAATCCAGGATTTGGAGCACGAGCTAGCGCAGGTAGAAGCTGGCCACGTCATCGTGCTGGATGAAGCGCAGGCGATAGAGGGCATACGCGAGGTGTATAGCCTGGCCACCAGCCTACGCGCGGACTTTCGACGAGTTGAAGACTCTTGGCGCGAGGCGGATCGCGCCCTTCGACACTCCATCATCAGCGAGCAGTCTCACCGTGGAGAAATCGTCGATCGGTTGTTGGACGGGCAAGATGCCCTACTCAACACGCCGGAAGGGCGTGTCTTTGAAAGCTTCCAGCAGCAACTGAGGCAGTCCGCTGAGCTGGAGGCCATGCGTGAGCGCTTGCGCACCATCCTTCGTCATCCAGCGGTTCCAAAGGCGCTGAATCGTCCCCAGCAACGTGAGCTACGTTGGCTGGCGTTACGCCTGGTTCGGGAGTCGCAGGCTGTGCTCCAAGCGCGCGCCCGAAGCGAGCGCGATGTTCGTGGCTTCATGAAGACGGGGCTGGCCGCCGAGCATCATCGCGTCGGACAGTTACTCAACGACTTCTTCAATCTAGCGCTCAGCGTCGACTGGCAACGCCAGTCAGAACGCCGTAAGCCTGCATGTTTACCACCAGTTGGTGTAGCCATTACCGGTGTCCCAGCAATCGAGCGTCTGCGCTTCAAGACTCTGGATGACGATGATACGGGCGAGCTGGATCTGAGTTTGAAGCCTGCGGGGTTGGAGCAGATTGATGATGACTTCTGGGATGCCTTCGACGGGCTGGATCGTGAAGCGCTGATTCATGACACCCTGGCTGTGCTGGTGGAGCAGGGTCGCCCCGTGAGTCTCGTGGAGCTTGCGTCTTTGCTTCCACCTGTTCACGACCTGGAAACCTTTGCGCTCTGGCTGGCGATGGCGCGCGAGGCAGGTATCGAGGTGCTGACAGAGGAACGTCAGCTCGTGGAGCTGGTGGACGAGGATGAGCAACGCTGGCGCTTCAATCTGCCTTATGTCGGACTCGACCACGAGGCACTCAAAGACATCGATTGGGAGTTGTGAGCATGGCAGGGATCTTCGATCGAATTGCAGGTGCCTCTGGCACCGACGAAACGGAGCTGACGGTGGAGCCCATAGCGTTGGATGACGGCATGGATGATGAACAGTCTCTTATGAGCGCCGCTGTTCAGGTCGATGAGCGCCGGACGCCGCAACGGGTACGTGAGGCCGTACAGGAAATGCTCAAGTACGGGCTGCTGGAAGAAAGTCACAAGCCCAATCTGTATCGCTCGGCGCTTGCCAATATCGAGGCGGTCGACACAATCCTGGAAGCCCTCGACCTGGCCATGGGGGTCGACGAGGTTCGCGGGCTGGTGTTCGTCACCGTTCGTCAGGGCGAGGGGGCCGAGCAGGATGACTGGTCGCACCCCCTTGTGCGCAGGCAAAGGCTGAACCTGGAGCAGTCCCTGCTGATCGCCATTCTGCGCCAGCATTTCATCGCCTACGAACAGGAAAGCGGTACGGGCGCCACTCAGGCACTGGTAGCTGTTGATGAGCTGATTCCGCAATTGCAGGTTTACCTGGGCGAGCTGGGCAGTGAGGCGAAGGAGCGCAATCGCGTCATCACGCTGCTGGATCAGCTCAAGGGGCATGGTTTGGTGTCGGCTCTGGACGCCCATGACCGCGTCATCATCCGCCCCATCATTACCCACTTGGCCAACCCGGAGAACCTGCAGGCACTGGTGGTTTGGCTGCGCGAGCAGGTGGAGGGCGCGACTACCCCGGCTGCCGCTGCTGAGGAGGACGAGGCGTGAAGCAAGCACTGCTCTGGCGTGACAGCGAGACCTTCATTCTCAGCAGCATCGAACTCTATAACTGGGGCGGCTTTCAGGGCTATCACCGTGCCGAGATCGATCCCTCAGGCACCGCCGTGATCGGCCCAACGGGTAGCGGTAAAACGACGCTGGTGGATGCGCTGATGACCTTGCTGTGCGCCAACCCGCGCTACAATCTGGCTTCCACAGGTGGGCATGAAAGCGACCGTGATCTGGTGTCCTATGTGCGCGGGGTTACCGGCCCTGGAGACGGAGGTGTAGAGCAATCTCATATCGCGCGCCAGGGAAAGACGGTCACCGCCATTGCCGCCACGCTCGAGCGTGACGGTGCGCAGGTGCGACTGGGCGCTGTGCTCTGGTTCGAGGGCACCAGCTCTTCGGCGTCCGATCTGAAAAAACTGTGGCTGTTAAGCGAGTCCCCCGAGCAGACGCTGGAGCATTGGCTCAGCCAACATCACGCAGGCGGCATGCGGGCGTTGCGTCAGATGGAGAAGGATGGGACGGGTATCTGGCCTTATCCCAGCAAGAAAGCGTTCCTGGCCAGGCTCAGGGATTACTTCGAAGTCGGTGAAAACGCCTTCACCTTGCTCAACCGCGCTGCCGGCCTGAAACAGCTCAATAGCATTGATGAGATCTTTCGCGAGTTGGTGCTCGATGACCGCTCCGCTTTCGGGCGGGCTGCCGAGGTCGCTACTAGTTTCGATGATCTAACGGACATTCACCGCGAACTGGAAACCGCTAGAAAGCAGCAGCGCTCACTGCTGCCGGTCGCCGATGGCTGGGAGCGTTACCGAGTCTTGCAAGCCCAGTTGCAGGACAAGCAGGCGCTCGAAGGCATTCTTCCGGTCTGGTTCGCCGAGCAGGGTTATCGCCTGTGGTTGGCCGAAACCAACAGGCTTGAGAAGGCGCAAAAACAGGCCGAACTGAATCAGGAGCAATGCAGGGGACAGTTTGATATCCAGAAGGGCGTGGTCGATCAGCATCGTCAGCGCTACCTGCGAGTAGGCGGTGCAGAGATAGATCTATTGCGCGCGCGCATCGCGGATTGGGTTCGGGAGTTTGATAAACGGCGCCTGAAAGCCGAGCAGTACCAGCGTTTGGCCAAAGGGCTAGGACTCGTGGAGGAGTTATCAGCCGCTGCGCTCGAGGAAAATCAGCAGCAGATCACGGCACGCCTGGAAGTACTGGCCGAGCAAATTACTGAGGCACGGCAAAAGTCGTTCGATATAGGCATTGTCCAGAAAGAACTCGATGGCCGCCTGCAGAGCTTGCAGCAGGAGCGTGCCGAGGTCGAACGACGGCCAGGCTCGAACCTGCCTGGGCATTTTCATGCTTTTCGAGGGGAGCTGGCGCAGATGCTTGGCGTCGATGAATCGGCCCTGCCTTTCGTTGCCGAGCTGGTGCAGGTCAAGCCCGAGGAGCTGGCCTGGCGGGGGGCCATCGAGCGGGCAATCGGCAGCCACCGCCTGCGTATCCTGGTGCCGCAGGGTGCGTCCGAGGCTGCACTGCGTTGGGTGAACCAACGACACAACCGCTTGCATGTGCGCTTGTTGGAGGTCAAGGAACCGTCGTCGCGCCCTGTGTTCTTCGACGATGGTTATACCCGCAAGCTGACCTTCAAGGAGCATCCGTACCGCGAAGCGGTAAAGGCGCTACTGGCGGACAACGACCGACATTGCGTGGAGAGCACGGAGCAATTGCGTCATACCCCGCACGCCATGACGGCTCAGGGGCTGATGTCGGGTAAAGAACGCTTCTTCGACAAGCAGGACCAGAAGCGCCTCGATGAAGACTGGCTGACCGGCTTCGATAACCTCGACCGTCTGGCCTTCCTGACTGAACAAATTCGCGAGGTCAATGAACAGCTCGCGCCTGCCAAGCTGGCCTTGGATGCTGCCCAGGGCGATGTCCGCAAGTTGGAGGATCAAGCTTCGCTGCTGCAGCGCGTCGAAGAACTGCAGTTCGAGGAGATTGATCTGCCGGGCGCCGAGCGTCAGCTGGAGTCGCTGCGTGCTCAGCTGGACACCCTGACACGTCCCGACTCTGACCTCGCCCTTATCAAGGCTGAGCTGGATGAAGCTGAGGCATTGCTGGACTCTCTGGATCGACAGAGGCAACAACTTATCGAGCAGTGCGGTCAGTTGAAAATTCAGTTCGAGCAGGCCGCATCCGCTACCCGTAAGGCTTATCGCGGCGCCGAAAAGGGGCTGAGCGATACGCAACGTGAGTTGGCGCTAGCGCACTTCCCGACCCTGAGTGCTGATGACCTCGGCGATATTGTCGAGCTGGAGCGCAAGCATACGCATGAGCTGCAAGGGCAGCTCAAAACACTCGGCGAAAAACTAGGCGATCAGAAATCCGAGCTTGCCAAACGGATGTCCGACTCCCTGAAGGTAGACACCGGGGCGCTTGCAGAAGTTGGGCGAGAGCTGGTGGACGTACCCAAGTATCTGGAGCGTCTACGCGTGCTGACCGAGGAAGCCCTGCCCGAGAAGCTCAAGCGCTTTCTGGAATACCTCAATCGTTCTTCGGATGACGGCGTCACCCAGCTACTTAGCTATATCGACCATGAAGTCTCGGTGATCGAGGAGCGTTTGGATGACCTGAACAGTACGATGCAGCGTGTTGACTTTCAGCCCGGGCGCTATCTGCGCTTGGTCGCGAAAAAGGTCATTCATGCAAGCCTTCGCACCTTGCAACAGGCTCAGCGTCAACTGAACTCGGCGCGTTTCATCGATGATGAAGGCGAGAGCCACTACAAGGCATTGCAGGCGCTCGTTGGCCTGCTCAAGGATGCTTGCGAGCACAGCAGGAATCAGGGAGCCAAGGCGCTGCTGGATCCGCGCTTCCGCCTGGAGTTCGCGGTCTCGGTGATCGATCGCGAAAGCAGGAGTGTCATCGAAACCCGAACAGGTTCTCAGGGGGGTAGTGGTGGCGAGAAAGAGATCATCGCCTCCTATGTGCTGACCGCTTCCCTCAGCTATGCGCTCTGTCCCGACGGCAGCAGCCGGCCGTTGTTCGGCACCATCGTGCTCGACGAGGCGTTCTCGCGCAGCTCCCATGCGGTTGCCGGTCGGATCATCGCAGCGCTGAGGGAATTCGGCCTGCATGCTGTCTTCATCACGCCCAACAAGGAAATGCGCCTGTTGCGCCACCATACGCGTTCGGCAGTCGTCGTTCATCGGCGCGGCGTGGAATCCAGTCTGGTTTCCCTGAGCTGGGAAGCTTTGGATGAGCATCATCAACAGCGCATCAAGGCCATGCATGAAGTCGCCCACTGACATCAGTCGCAGCCTGGCCAAACAATGGCAGCGCTCCAGCGTACGCTTGGAACGTTTGCTCAATCCCGCTAGCTGGCCGCAAAGCCTCAACATCGGCAAGCCTTCGGCACGTCTATTTACTGACAACATCCAGGCGGTACTCCGGCATGTGGAGAACTGGCGGAGCGTGAACGTTGGTAAAGTCGACTGGGAGCCCGTCAGCTACCGAGCAGGGCTGTCCCCCATTTCCTTGCCGATGCGTTGGCACTTGCGTAGCCCCTCCGAATGGATTGCCGCGAGCGATGATCCAAGGGTCAGCCAGGAATATGCTCAACTCGAGTATCTGGTCGAGCAGGTAGACAGTGCCTTTCATGCGCTGCTGGTGGCACAACGGAGCTTGTGGTTGACGAAGCCGTCTGAAGAAGTCGTCGCCACGGCGCGACTCGCCACCCGGTTGTCGCCAGGCTGTGCCCGAGGCCGTCCGCTGCGCCTGCTTGCCGAGCACGGCGTAGACACCAAGTTTTTCGAGCGTAACGCCAGCTTGCTGACCTGGCTCCTCGACGAGCGCTTCGAAGGCGCGGCGTCCGAGCAAGGCCTGACGACTTTTCTGGATGCCTTTGAAGAAAGCAGTCATTGGGTTCTAGTCGTTCCCCTTCAGCCTGAGCTGCTGCCCTTTAAGCGGCTCAGGCTCACCACTGCGGAACTGGCCGAAACCCCACTTCCCGGTTCGCGATTGCTCGTGGTGGAAAATGAGCAATGCATTCACTTGCTGCCTGAGAGCTTACCGGACACCCTGGCTGTGCTGGGCTCAGGACTCGATTTGCAGTGGCTAGCGTCCGCGCACCTGGTCGGGAAACAGATCGCATACTGGGGCGATATGGATACCTGGGGCTTGCTGATGCTGGCGCGAGCGAGACTCCATCAACCAGCAGTCGAAGCACTATTAATGAAGCAAGAGCTGTTTGAACAGCACTCACCGGTGAGCGCAGTCGTCGAGCCGACCAAAGCTCTGGATTCGGCCCCACCTGATTTGCTGGCTGACGAAGCGGACTTCTATCGGTATCTGCTGGTGCAAGAACGAGGACGTCTTGAGCAGGAGTACCTGCCAAAGGAACAAGTTGAGCGCGCTATCGAGCAGTGGGCTCGAAAGAGCCTGCAACTGCTGGGTGATCCACTGTAAGTGGCGTGCGCACGCCTTGCCGGTGGACGCACTGATAATCGCTGTCCGTATGAGCCAAGGAGCGACGAGCTAGTACTCCCGGAGTGGCATGTCTTTTACAAGTGAGCAAACTACGTGGCACGGATTCGGCACAAAATTGGCACAGGCCGAAAAGCAGTCAAAAAGGTGCGTTGAGGGCAGTGCTCATTGATGTGCGATGGTTGCACTTGGAGTAGATTCTGGAAGGGGCAGCCAATTCGGTAATCGAATCGGAAAGGTCTTGTGGGAAAACTTGTGAATCAAGGAGATATGGCGCACCAGGCGGGATTCGAACCCACGACCCCCCCTTCGGAGGGTAATGCGGTACAGGAATCTTGGTTGGTGGCAAGCGTTCAAAAATGCCTCTAAGTGCCGTCCCGCAAAGCTTTGGCCTTATCTAACTGCCTGCAGTTTATAGCTCTTAACGATATCTAAGGGTGGGTATCTAGGGCACAAAAAAGAAATGGGGCCCAGCGCTTTTTGACACCTAGCCAGCCCCTAGCAGGCCGTTGAAAAAAGCCAGAGCCCGTGTGGCTCTGGCAAAATGGCGGCCATCCTCTTCTGCCGAAGCCAGCCCAAGCCGATGCGTGGACTCGACCTCAAACAAAACGAGCTGTTCAGTTATACGACGCTGGAGCAGCGCATCCCGAACGATCACCCGCTGCGTCCCCTGCGAGGCCTGGTCGATACCGTTCTGGCTTCGATGGATCGGGACTTCGACGGGCTGTACTCCACCCTGGGACGGGCCTCGATTGCGCCGGAGCGGCTGCTGCGCGCCTCGTTGCTGCAGGTGATTTACACCATTCGCTCCGAGCGGCAGTTGGTCGAGCAGATTGATTTCAACCTGCTGTTTCGCTGGTTCGTCGGCTTGTCGATGGACGAGCGCATGTGGGATCACTCGACCTTCAGCCAGAACCGTGACCGCTTGTTCAACCAGGATGTAGCGCGGCTGTTCTTCCAGCGCATCAAGTCGCTGGCCGCATGGTCCGAGTACGCCAGCAACGAGCATTTCAGCGTCGATGGCACGCTGATCGACGCCTGGGCCTCGCACAAGTCCTTTATCAAGAAGGATGGCGGCGACCCACCGGAGGATGGCACGCGCAACCCCGATGCCGACTTCAAGGGCGAGAAGCGCAGCAACGCGACCCACCAATCGACCAGCGATCCCGAGGCCCGGCTGGCGCGCAAGAGCAATGGCGATGCCAGTCGTCTGGCGCACATGGCCCACACGATGATGGAGCACCGCAACGGTCTGATCGTGGATGTGGAATGCACCGAGTTCAATGGACGTGCCGAGGTAGAGGCGGCGCTGGAGATGCTGGAGCGCACGGCCAAGCCGGGCAGCACGGTAGGTGCAGACAAGAATTACGACCAGAAGCGTTTCGTGCAGAGGGCGCGCGAGCTGAAAGTGACACCGCATGTGGCGCAGAAGCGCAAGGGCAGCGCCATCGATGGGCGCACCACGCGGCATCCGGGGTATGCCGCCAGCCAGAAGATCCGCAAGCGGATCGAAGAAGGTTTTGGCTGGCTGAAGACGGTTGGCGGCCTGCGCAAGACCAAGCTGATCGGTCGCGCCAAGCTGAGTGCTCAGTTATTGCTGGGTTTCTCGGTCTACAACCTGATCCGACTGGGTAGCCTGTCGGGTTGGTGGCGAGGATCGCATGTATAGGGCGAGTTACGCCCAAAAAACGCCGAAAGGCGTGAACGTGGTGCTGAAACCTGTCAAAAAGGCCTGAAGTCAGGCCTTGTGTGGACTCCGTTAGGCCAAAGCGCTTGAAAAAGCGCCAAACCGGACGGGTTGGGGCAGTTGAAGCCGAGTTTTTCAACGGCCTGCTAGCGCCGACGCACGCCTGATCAGCGAGCTGGCCAGCCTGGCCTTTACCGACACCGCGCAGAACGTGGTGCTGATCGGTGGGCCAGGCACCGGTAAAACCCACCTAGCCACCGCGCTGGCCGTGTCCGGCATCACCCGGCATGGCAAGCGCGTGCGCTTCTACTCCACGGTCGATCTGGTCAATCTGCTGGAGCGCGAAAAACACGACGGCAAAGCCGGGCGGATCGCCCAGGCACTGCTGCGCATGGATCTGGTCATCCTCGACGAACTGGGTTATCTGCCGTTCAGCCAGGCAGGCGGTGCGTTGCTGTTTCACCTGCTGTCCAAGCTGTACGAACACACCAGCGTGGTGATCACCACCAACCTGAGCTTCGCCGAATGGTCGAGCGTGTTCGGCGACGCCAAGATGACCACCGCCCTGCTGGATCGGCTGACCCACCACTGCCACATCGTCGAAACCGGTAACGAGTCCTATCGCCTGCAACACAGTAGCTTGGCGGCCCAGGCCAAGATCAAATCACGGGAGCGAAAGCGTAAGGGCGGCCAGGAACCGGAGGACGATGAGCCGTTCTGATTTCATGGCGACGACGGCCTGCTACGTGGCTGCGTGTGGCAGGTCTTAAACAACTGAACTGGGCTAGCGAAGGAGTGGGTTCAAAAGCAGCTGCGCTGGTAGACTTATCCACAGTTGCTGGTAACAAAATCAGCAATCCGCCCTGGGTCAAATTTCAATCGGCAGGGTGGGTCAATTTTCCATCAGCGCCAACACATGGACCACTTCCAGTGGATCGTCGCGCTGACCCGGATCATGTCCGCGGTGTTCCGCAAGGGCGGCGACTGCACCTTCCTGGTGGAGGAACTGAAGGCGGTATTCGACCCGCGTGGCGGCTACCTGAAGAAGGGCGGCGTCTACATGCCGTCGATCGTCGCCGAGATCGGCGCAGTGCTGGAGCGCCATCTGATCGCCATCGGCATGCTCGAAGGCCATGCGCTGGACGAGACCCAGCTCAAGTACCTGGCCGAGAAGCGTGCCGCCTACGAGGCGAGCCAGGGTGCGGTGGCGGTCGAGCCGGGCGAGGGTTTCCCGGCCGGCGCGCAGCTGTGCAACAAGTGCAACACCCAGGCGGTGGTGCAGATGGACGGCTGCGCGACCTGCCTCAATTGCGGCAACTCCAAGTGTGGTTGATCCGGTTTCGCTGATTCGCGAGCCGGCTTCGTCAGGCCCCCCTTTACCAGGGCAATCGCATGAAGAGAACCGTTCTCGTTCATACGATCAAAACACAGGCTTTTGTGAAGGGAGACCCCCTCGTCGTTAGCGTTACCACTCTCATGGAAGCTATCCAGCGTCTGGTATTGGATACGGAGGCGCGGGCTGGCACCCCTCACTCCTGCCGGCGCAGCGCTCAGACCGCCACCAGATGATCCTCGCCGACCGCGTCGAAGCGCTGCGGCGGCGCCCGGAAGCCCTGCGGCTTGATCGGATCGGGCGCCTCGAAGGCCTCGAGCAGCGCCTTGAAGTCGCGCCGGCGGTCGACGTCGGGCATGGGCACCGCCTCTAGCAGGCGCCGCGTGTAGGGATGCCGCGGATTGTGCAGCACCTGGTCGCGGCGACCGATCTCGACGATCTTCCCTCCATACATCACCGCCACCCGGTGACAGATGCGCTCGACCACCGCCAGGTCGTGAGAGATGAACAGGTAGCTCAGACCATGCGTCTCGCGCAGCCGCTCGAGCAGTTCCAGCACCTGCGCCTGCACCGAGACGTCCAGCGCCGAGACCGATTCGTCGGCGATGATCAGCTTCGGGTTGAGCGACAGCGCGCGGGCGATGCAGAGGCGCTGGCGCTGGCCGCCGGAGAACTGGTGCGGGTAACGGGTCATGGCGTCGGCGGCCAGGCCGACGTCCTCGAGCAGCGCGGCGACCCGCTCGCGGCGTTCGGCCAGCGGCAGGCGGTCGTGAATCAGCAGCGGCTCGCCGACCAGTTCCAGCACCGTCTTGCGCGGGTTGAGCGCAGCGTAGGGGTCCTGGAAGATCATCTGCACGTCGCGCCGCACGGCCTGTAGCGCCTCGCCCTGCAGGCCGTTGAGCTCGCGGCCGTCGAGCTTCACGCTGCCCTGGTAGGCGAGCATGTTCATCAGCGCCTTGCCGGTGGTGGACTTGCCGCAGCCGCTCTCTCCCACCAGCCCGAGGGTTTCGCCCTGGCGCAGGGTGAAGCTGACGTGCTCCACCGCGTGAACGTTGCGCACCGGTTCGAGCCAGCCGCCACGCACCGGAAAGCGCACGCACAGGTCGTTCACCTCCAGCAGCGGTGGGCGTTCACCGAGCGCCTCGGGCTCGCCGGCGCTGCCCAGCACCGGCACCGCGGCGAGCAACTTGCGCGTATAGGCCGCGGCGGGCGCGGCGAACAGCTGGCGCACCGGCGCCCGCTCCTCCATCCGCCCCTGGTTCATCACCACCACTTCGTCGGCCATCTCGGCGACCACGCCCATGTCGTGGGTGATCAGCAGCAGGCCGGTGCCGAAGCTCTGCTGCAGCTCGCGCATGAGTTCGAGGATCTGCGCCTGGATGGTCACGTCCAGCGCGGTGGTGGGCTCGTCGGCGATCAGCACGTCCGGTCGGCAGAGCATCGCCATGGCGATCATCACCCGCTGGCGCATGCCGCCAGACAGCTCGTGCGGGTACTGCGCCAGGCGCTTCTCGGCGTGCGGCATGCGCACCGCGTCGAGCATCTCGCGGGCGCGCCGGGCGATCTCGCGGCGCCCCAGCGGCTCGTGCCGGCGCAACGTTTCCTCGAGCTGCTGGCCGACCGTCATCAGCGGGTTCAGCGAGGTCATCGGCTCCTGGAAGATCATCCCCAGGCGCTTGCCGCGCAGCGGCTGCAGCTGCCGCTCGGGCAGGCCGAGCAGGTCGCGGCCCTCGAAGATGATCGCCCCGCCGGGCACGCTGGCGGCGCGCGGCAGCAGGCCCATGATCGCCAGCGAGGTGAGCGACTTGCCGCTGCCCGATTCGCCGGCGATGCACAGCGTGCGGCCGCGTTGCAGGGCGAAGCTCAGCTCGTCGACCACCCGCCTGGGGCCAAAGTCGATGGTCAGGCGTTCGACGGAGAGCACGGGGCGGTCGGGGGATGTCGAGGTGTTCACGGCGGTTCTCTGTAGATGTTCTGGCAGGAGCGAGGGACGCCAGCGCCTTTCACGAGCAAGCTCGCTCCTGCGAGGAAGGGCGTCGCCGTCAGGCGAACACCACCTTCGGCACGTAGAAGGACACCACCCAGTTGGGCAGGTCGACGATCTCGCTGATGCGCAGGTCGCCGCACACCGAGCAGAGCATGTAGGCCTGTTCGGCCGGCATCCTGTGCTCGCGGCAGAGCCAGTCGATGGCGCTGCTGACCGCGCCGCGGGCGGCCTGCATCAGGTCCGGGCCAATCCCGGTGAAGGCTTCGTAGCCGGTGCCGTCGAGGTGCCGGGTGACCGGCCCGGGAGTGCTGAAGCGCGGCGCGGCGAGCTTCTCGCCCTTGATCAGGTCGAGCGTGACCACGGCGTTCATCCGGCTTTCGATGGCCGTGCCGCAGACCTCGCCGTCGCCCTGGGCGGCGTGGGTGTCGCCGATGGAGAGCAGCGCACCTTCGACCTCCACCGGCAGGTACAGGGTGGTGCCGGCGGCCAGGTCGCGGATGTCCAGGTTGCCGCCGACGCGCCGCGGCGGCACCACCGAGTGCAGGCCGGGTTCGGCCGGGGCGACGCCGATGGTGCCGGCGAAGGGCTTGAGCGGTATCCGCGCGAAGTCGCCGAAGGCGGCCGGCGCCAGGCTCTCGGTGTCGTACTGCCAGAGCGCCAGGGCCGGTTCGAGGAACTGGTCGGCGAGCAGGCCGAAGCCGGGGATGTTGGCGGTCCAGCCGAAGCCGGACGGCTTGAAGCTGTCGATGGTGACCTTGAGCACGTCGCCGGGCATGGCGCCTTCGACGAACACCGGGCCGCTGACCGGGTTGATCCGGTCGAACGGCATGCTGGTGACGTCGGCGACGACGGAGTCCTTGGTGAAATGGCCGTTGGACGAGTCGTGGCATTCGAACTCGAGGGTAGTGCCGGGCGCCACCCGCTCCACCGGGGTGAAGCTGTTGTCCCAGCCGAAGTGGCTGTGGACGCTGTGAATCGTCTTGACCAAGCAGTTCTGACACATGGGGCGAGGCCCTCCTAGCAGGTCCGCGGCAGCGGGACGGCGAGCGCCCGCTGCCCGGCGGTTATTTCACCGAGATGTAGTCGTAGTTGACCGGCACGTGCACCGGGTCGACGTAGAGCGCGTCGTCGCCGGCCATGCGCGCCGAGCGCACGGTGAAGCGCTGCTCGTTGAAGATCGGTACCCAGGGTGCGTCGGCCATCGCCTCGAGGAACACCTCCTTCCACAGCGCGATGCGCTCGGCTTCCTGCGCCGGGTCGGCCATGGCATCAGCCTGCGCGGCCTTGGCATCGAGCGCCTTGTTGCAGTACAGCGCCCAGTTCCAGCCGCCATCGACCGCCCCGGCGCAACCGAGAATCGGCCCATAGAAATTCGACGGATCCGGGAAGTCGGCGATCCACCCCATACCGCCGGACCAGACCATCGGCGCCTGGTTCGGCTCGCTGCCGGCGGCGATCACGTTGGCCTGCGCCAGCGACTTGATCTGCGCGCGGATGCCGACCTTGGCCAGGTCCTGCTGGATCGACTGGGCGATGCGCGGCTGCGGGTCGGTGTTCATTACGAACAGCTCGGTGTCGAAGCCGTCGGCGAAGCCGGCCTCGGCGAGCAGCTTCTTCGCGTCCTCGACATCGTAGGCGTAGCCCTGGTAGTCCTCGGCGTAGCCGGGCATGGCCGGCGGCAGCGGCTGGTTGGCCGGGGTGGCGCGGCCGTTGATGATGCGCACGATGCGGTCCTTACTGATGGCCATGTTCACCGCCTGGCGCACCTTGAGGTTGTCGAACGGCGGCAGCGTGGTCTTCAGCGTCAGGTAGCCGGTGTGCAGCTGGTCACCGACCACCAGCAGGTCCTTGTACTTCGGGTCCTTGCGGAACTGCAGGAACTTGGCCGGCGGCACGCCGTCGCCGGCGATGTCGACCTCGCCCTTCTCCAGGCGCAGCAGGGCGACCATGGGCTCCTGGCCGACCTCGAAGGTGATGCCGTCCAGACGCGGGATGCCGGCCTTGTAGTAGTCCGGATTCTTCTTGAACACCAGCTTCTGGCCCAGCTGCCAGTCGGCCAGGGTGAAGGCGCCGGTGCCGACCGGGTGCTTGCCGAAATCGGCGCCCCATTTCTCGGCCTCTTCCCTGGGCACCACCGAGGCGAAGTTGATCGCCATCACGTGTAGGAAGGTGGCGTTGGGCGCGCTCAGGGTGATCTTCACGGTGTAGTCGTCGAGCACCTCAATGCCGCTCAGGGTCTCGGCCTTGCCCTCGGCCATGGCGTCGAAGCCGGCGATGGAGTTGAAGAAGCCGGCGCCCGGGCTCTGGGTCTTCGGGTTGACGGTGCGCTCGAGCGAGTACTTGACGTCCGCGGCCTTCATCTCGCGGCCGTTGTGGAACTTTACGCCCTTCTTCAGGGTGAAGGTGTAGACGGTGCCGTCCTCGGAGATGTCGTAGTCCTCGGCGAGGTCCTTCTCCAGCTCGGTGGTGCCCGGCTTGTAGTCCATCAGGCCGTCGAACAGGCTCTTGATCATCGACCAGTTCTGCCAGTCGTAGCCGATCGCCGGGTCTAGCGTGGCCACGTCGTTCTGGTAGGTCACCACGATGTCGCCACCGGCCTTGGGCTCGGCGGCCAGCAGCGGGCCGGCGAACAGGGTGGCCGCGATGGCCAGGGAAATTGCCTTGCGCTTCATGCTCCTTGCCTCTTTCTGGTTAGTGTTTCTTGACGTCGATGCGCGGATCGACCAGTGGAACGGTGAGGTCCGCGATCAGGTTGCCGAGGACGATGGCCAGTGCCGACACGGTGGTCACGCCGACGATCACCGGGATGTCCACCTGCTGGATGGCCTGCCAGGCGAGCTGGCCGATGCCCGGCCAGCCGAACACCGACTCGACCACCACCAGCCCGCCCATGAAAATGCCGATATCGATGCCGATCATCGGGATCACCGGGACGATGGCGTTGGGCAGCACGTGGCGGGCGATCACCCTCAGCCGGCTCAGGCCCTTGGCGCGGGCGGTGCGGATGAAGTCCTGGTGCAGCACCTCGATCATCGAGGAGCGTGTCATGCGCGCGTACCAGCCGCTGCCGAGCACGCCAAGGGTCAGCGCCGGCAGCAGCAGGTGCTCAACGCCGCCGTAGCCACCGAGCGGGAACCAGCCGAGCTTCACCGCGAAGAAGTAGAGCGCGAGCATGGCGGCGATGAACTGCGGCGCCGACACGCCGACGAAGGAGAAGGCCATCAGCAGCTTGTCGGCGAAGCCGCCGCGGCGCAGCGCGGCGATCACCCCGAGGCCGATGCCGATCAGCAGCTCGAAGCCGATGCCGGCGGCCATCAGCTGCAGCGAAGGCTTCAGCCGTGCGCCGATCAGCTCGGCCACCTCGCTGCGCTGGATGTACGAGCGGCCCAGGTCGCCCTGTACCAGGCCGGCCAGGTAGCGCCCGTACTGCACGTAGAACGGCTGGTCGAGCCCGAGCTGGGCGCGGATGCTGGCCACCACCTCAGGGGTCGCGCTGCGCCCGGCGATTTGCCGCGCCGGGTCGGCCGGCAGCATAAACAGCAGCAGGTAGGTGATCAGGGTGACGCCGAGCAGGATCAGCAGCGAGTAGCCGAGGCGGCGCAGGATGAAAGGAGCCATCAGCGTCTCCCCGACAGGGTCGGGTCGAGCTCGTCGCGCAATGCGTCGCCCACCAGGTTGAAGGCCAGCGACAGCAGCACGATGGCCGCCCCGGGAAAGAACACCAGCCAGGGCGCCTCGGTGAAGTAGGTCTGGCTCTCGAAGATGATGTTGCCCCAGCTCGGCGTCGGCGGCTGTACGCCCACGCCGAGGAACGACAGGGTCGCCTCCAGCAGCACGGTTGTGGAGATGCCCAGCGTGGCCCAGACCAGAATGGTAGGCAGCAGGTGCGGCAGCAGGTGGCTGAACAGGATGCGACGGGCGCTGGCGCCGAGGGTGCGCTCCACCGCGACGAAGTCGCGCGCGGCCAGGGCCACCGTCTCCGAGTAGATCACCCGGGCGATCTGCACCCAGTTCACCATGGCGATCACCAGCGCGACGATCCACACGCTCGGCTGGAAGATCGCCGCCAGCGCGATCGCCAGCAGCAGCGCCGGGAAGGCCATCATCAGGTCGGTAAAGCGCATCAGCACGCTGCCCAGCCAGCCGCGCACGAAGCCGGCGGTGAGCCCGACCAGGGTGCCGATCAGCACCGCCAGGCCGTTGGCAACCAGGCCGATGAAGAGCGAGGTGCGCGCGCCGTAGACCAGCCGCGAGAACAGGTCGCGGCCGAGCAGGTCGGTGCCCAGCCAGTAGGTCGAATCCGGCGGCAGCGGCGCGCCTTCCAGCGACAGGCCCTCGATGTACTGCTCGGAGGGGTCGTAGGGGCTGAGCCAGGGAGCCAGCACGGCGAAGGTCACCACGGTCAGCACGAACAGCAGCGACAGCGCCACCGAGGGGCGCCGCAGCAGCGCCAGCAGGATGTTCATCGCTGCCGCTCCTGCCGCGGATCGGCGCCCAGGCGGTCGACCTCGAATTCGGCACAGAGCGCCTCGACGCTGCGGTTGAGGCGCATCGACAGCTCGCGCAGTTGCTCGTAGGCCTGCTGCTCGGTCAGCGTCCGCTCCACCATCAGCCGCGCCAGGGTGCGCGCCAGCAAGGGCCCGGCCTCGACCCGCCGGGCCAGCGCCGCCTGCTGCCGGTTCGCCTCGGCCAGCCGAGCGCGCAGCCCGATGGCCATCATCAGCGTGGTGTACACCGAGCCCTGGGTGATCGGCTTGTTCAGTAGTGCGGTGACGCCGAGCTCGATGGCGCGCTGGATCTGCGACAGCGTCTCGTGGGCGGTGAGCGCGATCAGCGGCACGCCGGCGGCCTCGAGTCGGGCCAGGGTCGCCGGGCTGGCGAAATGCTCCAGTTCGACGATGGCGGCGAAGCAGCCATCGAGCGCCGGCAACGTGTCGGCGGCCACCGCCTCGGCGGTGATGCCCAGGCGCCGCAGGCTCTTATGCAGGCTGGCCAGGGTGCGCTCGTCGCAGTCGACCAGCAGCAGCCGGCCGTTCTCGAAATCGGGACGCGACAGGGACTTCATTTGACGATCCTCAGGTGCTGCCGGGGGACCTCGTGACGCAGCGCCTGGAAGGCGCCGAGGTCGGTGGCGGTGAGGTAGGGGTCGGCGGGCAGCGCTGCGGCCTCGCTGTGCAGCAGCTCGAAGCGGCCGGCGCGCAGCTCGGCGATGTGGCAGGGCAGGCTCGAATGGTTGTTGCGCGACGACACCCGCAGCTCGCCGAGCACGCCGGGCAGCGGATGCCGGTAGAGGTAGTCGCAGATCACCTCGGGCGCGTCGCTGCCGGTGTGCTGCAGGGCCTCGGCGAAGGCGTGCACCGCCACGTAGGCGCCGGTGTAGTAGTGCGAGCAGCGGTCGAGCCCGTGCACCAGTTGCTGGCACCGGCTGAATTCGGCATGCACGCTCTCGAAGAACGGACCGCAGGACAGCAGGCGCAGGTTCGGCCGCTCGCCGACCTCGCCCAGCTCCGCCTCGGTGAGGTTGCAGCTGAGCACCGGCAGGCGGATGCCGGCCTGCGCGCAGGCGGCGTCCAGCTCGCGCAGGAAGGCGTAGGAGGACTCGCCCACCAGGTTGTTCAGCACGAACGAGGGCGCCTGGCCCATGAGCGTGGGAATCGCCTCGGCGAAGCCGGTGCCGCCCAGGTGCACGTACTTCTCGCCGAGCACCCGGCCGCCGGCCAGCTCCAGCACCTCGCGGGCGATCCGGTTGCTCTCCCAGCCCCACACGTAGTTCGAGCCGATCAGGTAGCCGCGCGCGCCGAAGGTGGCCAGCGCGTAGCGCAGCAGCGGCACCAGCGTCTGGTTCGGGCAGGCGCCGAGGTAGAGCACGCTCTCGCTGCTCTCGAAGCCCTCGTAGGGGCAGCCATACCAGAGCAGCCCGCCCTGCTGTTCCAGGTCGGGAATGATTTCCTTGCGGCTGGCCGAGGTGATGGTGCCGAACAGGTGCCGCACGCCCTGCTGCATCAGCGCGGCGGTTGCCTCGCCGTAGCGGCTCAGCTCGCCACGCGGGTTGCAGTGGGTGGCGGCCAGCTGGAAGTCCAGCTGCGGGTCGGCATTGATCTCGGCCAAGGCATCGCGGGCGCCAGCCAACGCATGGCGGGCCATCCGGCGGTAGGTGCCGTCGGTGGAGAGCAGCAGGCCGATGGGCAGTGTTCGACGCATTTTTCCGTGTTCCCAGAAACGAAAAAAGCCCGATCGACCAGCAGGCTGGTGGATCGGGCTTCATTACCCGGCGCCCGGGGGCGCGAATGGTCACAAGGCTTACGAGGCAGAGCCCGGCTTGCAGTGGATGCGCTTGCCCATGAAAAAAGTATGCCAGATCGCCAACAACGGCCCTGGGCAGGCGGTGGGGCGACGCCCAGCCGCCCAGCCCGCACCACAACAGGTCGCACAATCGCTGTCACGCGCCAGCCTGGTGCGAAATGCATGCAGCCGCTCAAGCCTCGCCGGGCCCGCAGGGTGCGCCGTGCGCACCGCGTATCCATCAGCGCATCACGAAACGCCACTTCTCGCTGTCGAGCGACGACGAATGCCGTGAGGCGATCCTCGCAAGCGTTGCGTTGTTCGCATCGCAGTGCCGTGCAGCCCGCAGAAACTGCAATCTTCCAGGGCACCGACGCAGGGCAATCGCTTGAAGGCTGGCCAAGCCCGAGAAGTGCAGCGCGATAGGTATCGGAGGTGGATGCAACCAGGCGGCGGGTCTTGATACCTCCCTTCTTGCCAGTGGGGTCGAGCCGAAACAGGTTGAGGACATTCAGCTAATCCACCGGCAGTTCATTGATAGGTCATCGAGACTTCGCTCCGTAGCCACCGTGGCTGCACTCGTCTACCGCAAAATGTCGGTGGCAGTCCTGCAAAAACCACTGACCCGCCACAAGCGCTCACTGGGGCACCTCCGCCGAACTAGCCAAATACACCCTCGTGACGACAGAACTCTCCGCCAAATCGCCCATATCCAGCGTGCGCCTCCGGAATAGATCACTAGACCTCGACTGGTCTAGTCTTTCACTCACTCTATTCGAATGACATTGCAAGCTATATAACGAATAGCCGGCCAGAGATTGGCACCGATTGCCTAGGGAGAGAGGCGAATGATTGAGTCAATACGGATAGTGGGGGTGGCTTCGTATGGACAAGAGGTACAAGCGCTTGATGGGCTGACGAAGTTCAACTTTATCTACGGTGCCAATGGGTGTGGCAAAACCACAATTTCCAGGGTGATCGACAACCCCACTCGTTATCCGAGTTGCCATGTTGGCTGGAAGAGCGGCGTGCCCCTTCAGGCTATGGTCTACAACCGCGACTTCGTTGCACGTAATTTCGGCCCTTCCGCAGAGCTCAAAGGCATCTTCACCCTCGGTGAAAAGAACGTCGAGAATGTTGCCAAGATCGCGGCACTCAAACAGGAGTCCGGTAGCTGTAGTGGACGCATCAGCAGTCTGAGGGAGACTCTAGAAGGGCTGGATGGTCTGGGAGGAAAACGCAAAGAACTCGCCGATCTCGAGGCTTGGTTTCAGGAGACATGCTGGGCCCAGAAAAAAAAGCACGATAGTGCATTCGCTTTGGCATTCCAGGGCGTACGCAACAATGCCGAGAACTTCAAGGTCCGTGTGCTGCAGGAGCATGCTGGGAATTCTGCAGCATTGGTTTCGTTGGCCGATCTCCAGGAGAAAGCCAAGACCATTTTTGGCCCCTCACCTATGTTGGAGCCCCACGTCGTATTGCCTTCGTTCGATGCGCTGTTGTCCCACGAATCGAATCCGATCCTGAGCAAGCGCGTTCTGGGCCGGGAAGATGTCGATATCGCGGCAATGATCAAGGCGCTGGGCAACAGCGATTGGGTGCGGCAGGGCCGGGCTTACTTCGATGAGGCGACAGGAGTCTGCCCTTTCTGCCAGCAAGCCACAGAAGCCTCGTTCGCGGCCAGTCTGGAGGCCTATTTCGACGAAACGTTTCTGGATGACAGTCGTGCCATTGATGAACTGGCTAAGACCTATGCCGCGGCGGCCGATCACCTTTTGGCGCAATTGTCCGAGATCCTTAATGCGCCTTCCCGATTCCTCGATGCGGAAACACTGAAGACAGAAGTGGCGCTGCTGGCTTCTCGGATTGCCCTCAATCGTCAGCATCTTGCCGATAAGCAACGCGAGCCAAGCCAGCTCATTGCACTGGAACCTCTGGCTGACGCTCTGGGCGCGATCTCCCAGGCACTGGCGCTTGCCAACGAGCAGATCGAGTCACACAACGCTACGGTAGCTAATCTGGGCAAAGAAAAGCAGCAATTGGCAAGCCAGGTGTGGAAACACATCGTCGCCATCGAGCTGGCGCCCGCATTGCAGGATTGCTCGACGAAGAAGCGAGGGTTGGTGGGCGCGATCACTGCCTTGAACGGAAAGATCGAAGCGGCGGAAGCAGACCGGCGTCAGGTGGAGAAAGAAATAGCTGAGCTGGAGCGTGCGACCACCAGCATCCAGCCGACCATCGATGCAATAAATACCTTGCTAGCCTCGTTCGGTTTTCATGGTTTCTCCCTAGCCAAGGCAGATAGCGGTACCGCCTATGTGCTGCGGCGACCGGATGGTATGGATGCGAAGGAAACCTTGAGCGAAGGCGAACGTACCTTCGTCACCTTCCTCTATTTTTACCATCTGCTCAAAGGCAGCGATTCGGAAAGCGGCGTGACGACTGACCGTATAGTGGTCTTCGACGATCCTGTGTCGAGTCTGGATAGCGACATCCTCTTCATCGTTAGCAGCCTGATCAAGGCGCTGTTCGATGAGGTGCGCCAAGGAACCGGTCACATCAAACAGGTTTTCGTACTGACCCATAACGTCTACTTCCACAAGGAAGTGACCTTCAACGCCCGGCGCACTGATAGAAATGCGATGCGCAGCGAGGAAACCTTCTGGGTCGTCCGAAAATCTCATCACTCTTCAAGAGTAGAGGCCCACACAAGCAACCCGATAGTCACCTCATACGAACTGCTGTGGGCGGAGGTACGACGGGCCGACCGATCCAACCTTTCAATCCAGAACACCCTCAGGCGCATTCTTGAAAACTACTTCAAGATCCTGGGTGGATCCGATACCGACGACATCTGCAACCTGTTCGAGGGGCGTGAGAAGGTCATATGCCGATCGCTTTTTTCATGGGTCAACGATGGTTCTCACTTCGCACACGATGACCTATATGTCGCTGTCGACGATGCAATGGTGGAAAGCTACCTGAATATCTTCAAGGCGATCTTCGTCAAGTCCGGGCATTTGGCTCACTACAAGATGATGATGCGAGAAGCATACTCAGACGATTCTGAGATCGCGGCCAAAACTCAGGAACAGCAGGCCGATGCACAGGGGGCCGTCCATGCCTGAACAATATGAGGCTTGGATACATTCATACTGCGTAGCAGAGAAGCCTACTCAGCGCTTATGACAGCATCCGATCCGAATCGCCTTATCGCCTCGCTGGTACGGGATCAGGTCAATCTTGACCTGAAAACAGCGGATGTCTGCTTTCTCGCAGGTCTGTACCTGCGAGCGGACAAGGCTGGGCTTGCGTCGTTCGAGGAAGATCTGCTGATCGACCTGTTTGAACAGGTCTGCGATGTCGTCGAACCCGCTGCCGAAAATCCGCGCAAGCGCGCGACGCACGCCATTCAACGATTACGCGAGCAGCGCATGCTGGCCCGAGTTGATGGCGCCGGCATCGTTCGGGCGGGCGAGTATGCGCTGACACGACTTGCTGCTGCGGTTATCGAATACTTTCTGGCGGACGAGGCCCTGACTCGGGAAAGCCTCAGCCTACTGACCGGTACCTTGCGCGCTCAACTTGCCGACATCCTGGCGACAGCCAGGAAGGCCCATAACGATGAGGATTGGCGTCAGCGCGTGGTCGCCCCCCTGAGGATCACGGTCGGTGACATGGTGGCGGGTATCGAACGTCGGCAGCGGGGGCTTGATGCCCAGCAGGAGGAAATCCAGGCGGAAATCGCTAGCCTGCTGTCGAACGACTGGTTTAGCGCAATCGATCGATGCCAGAGCCTGCTCGACGCAACGACCCACACATTGCGCGAGCTCAATGAAATCCTGCTGCGAGACACACACCATTTCGTTGCGTTGCTCCAGGACATCCAGGCGCTGGCCGTTTCAGCAGAAAATGTCGAAGCCGAGGGAGCCGCACAGCGGGTCATCGAACATGTAGACCGGATCGGAGCCTGGGGCGGTGCACGCCAAAAGGCATGGTCCGAATACTACCAGTATGTACACCGCTACCTGCGCGACGTGGTCAGACTGGATCCTGATCGGGCGCTGAGCCAGCGCTTGCGCGATCAGATTGCGGAGTGGGGAAACAGGCCTTTCCATCTACTAGCTGCGCATGCAGGCTCTATCTGCCTGCTACGTACACTTGAAGCACGCGTCGAGCGTCCGGTGGTGGCCAGGCCAAAGACTGATCGTGAGGCCGAACCAGCCTGGGTGGAAGCTGAAAATGCGCTGGCAGATATCGAAGTGTTGGTGAGTCGGGCGCTCGACGAGGGCGTAGATACCTTGGCGGGGCTAACGGTGCAGGTACTCGCCACGCTGACCGACGATAGCCAATACGTGGCTGCGGGTCGCATCGCTGACGCAGCTGCAAGGCTAGCCCGATTGCGTTCAAGCCGCGAGCGGCTATGGCTAGAAGTGGGCGAACAGCTCGAAGTCGAGGAATGGACTGTCCAGGGCCGGAGGAAAGTGGAGTGAGCGATGCCGTATTCGATTCTCTGGAAGAGGTGATTGTCGACGAGCGATTCCCCGAGGTGGATCTGATGCTGCGACGTGGACGCCATATCGGTCGAGATGATGGCTGCCCCTATGATTACCTGGTGGAGGCACAGGCGCTGCTCGAACCTTTTTATCGGCGTTTCGGTTGTGAGCTGATCCAGCAGAGCGATGGCTATTTCTATTTGCTGCCCAGCGGCGAGCGGCTGGGGCGACGTCAGCTATCCGTCGGCGAAATGCTTATCGGGCAGGTGCTGGCGCTGATGTATCTCGATCCCGCGACTTTGCAGCATGGCGGCATGGCGACACGTGAAGCGCTATTGCAGCGGCTGTCCGGATTACTGGGCACCGATGTGCTGGTGCGTACGCTAAATCCGCGTAGACGCAAGTATGACGAACGCATTGCCGCTGAAACTGTGCGAGGGAAAGCGGACGAGGCGCTGCGTAAGTTAGCTGAGCTGGGTTTCATCGATGTGGTTGATGCGGCCAGATTGCGCCTGCGTCCGGCACTCATGCGCTTTGCCGAGCCAGTTCGCGGGCTCACAGATCCCAGCGACGCCCTAGAGCGGCTGGTTGCGCGTGGAGAGGTATTACTGGGTGATGCTAACGACATGGATGACGATAGCGGCGACGCGGAGGGGGAGGAAATGTCGTCATGAGTCGAACACGTGCCGATGCTTTAGCCCTGGTCAATTGGAAAGGTGTCTTCTACGAGCGTTATCTACTCGATCGGCATGTCACTGCGCTGGAAGGCAGCAACGGTGCCGGCAAGACCACGGTGATGATTGCCGCCTATGTCGCTCTGTTGCCCGATATGTCCCGCCTGCGCTTCACCAATCTCGGCGAGACTGGAGCGACTGGCGGCGACAAGGGTATTTGGGGACGTCTAGGTGATCCCGGACGCCCTTCCTACGTGGTGGTAGATTTTGCCCTTGCAGGTGCACAGAGGCTGCTGGCTGGGGTGCATCTGGAACGCAAAGGTGAACCCTCCGTGGAGCCTACCCCATTTATTGTCTGGGGCCTCGACCCTGCGATCCGATTGCAAGATCTGCTGCTGGTTGCACAGGGGGGCGTCGAGTCTGTGCCGGAGTTGCAGGAGTTGCGCGACAACGCGGCGCGGCTCGGTGGGCGATTACAATCTTATCCCTCCGCCCGGGAGTACTTCGCCGCGCTATTCGACCAGGGAGTCATGCCACTGCGCCTTGGTACCGACGAGGAGCGCAATAAGTTTAACGATATGTTGCGTACCAGCATGACCGGCGGCATCTCAAGGGTGCTCACTTCGGAGCTACGCTCGTTCCTGCTCAGGGAGCAAAGTGGCCTCGCTGATACCTTGCAGAGGATGCGATCAAACCTGGATGCCTGTCGGCGGACCCGGGTAGAAGTGCAAGAGTCGCGTCGTCTGGAGCAAGAAATCGGCAGTATCTACGAAGCCGGCCAGGCCATGTTCGGCGCGGCCTTTCTCGCTACTCGCGAACGTGCCGACGAGCTCGCACGCCGGGTGAGCGAGGCTCAGAGCTCGCGTGATCAGGCTTTCCATGCGCAGGAAATTGCGCGTGAAGCACTCGACGCGACTCTGACCGAGTTGGATGAGCTCGATGCTCGCAAGGTCGAACTGGAGCCAGTGCTCGAATCCGCACGCAATTGGCACTCCAAGCTGAAGGATGCCTTGGCGGCATTGTGCACCCTGCAACAGAGTGTTATCCGTCTCGCGGAGACCGAGCCCGAAGCACAGGAAGCGGGCAGGCTGCGAAGCGAGGCTGAAACGTTGCGACTCCGCAGCCGCGAGGAACTCAAGCGTGCCCAGGAGGATTACAAACGTGCCGCTGAGGGGCTCGCCGACCTACAGCGGGGAATAGAGGAACTGCATCGCCGGGCCGCTGCCTATCGCCAAGTAACCCGACGACTGCGGGAAGCCGAGGTGACGTTGCAGGTTGCCCCCTTGCTCCCGGCGCAGTTCGTCGATCACCTCGCATTGGCACGTAACACACTCGACTCCATCGACCAGGAGCGTCGTGAAGCCAGGACACGTCTGTCCGATGCGCTGGAGCATCGTGAGCGGTATGCGCAGCTAATGGCGGCTGTCCGGCGGCTCGCAGGGCACGATGTCGAAATCATCGCTGCGTACGATGCGGCTACTGAAGCGTTGCGTCTTCACCGGCAACTGAGCGTACTTGCTGATCAGATTCACAGCATCGAACGTGAACTGGCCGAAGCACAACAGTTGCAGATTCGGCAGGCTCGGGTACGCGCACAGGCGAGCGAGTTGGGTGTGGTTTTGACTGAGGCACCCGCCACGCAAGTCGTCAACGCTTTGCTCACCAATACTGAAGCCGAACGATCCGTACACGAGCAGGCGCAACGGACGGCTAATGACGAGCTTGCCGAGCTACGGCGTCGGCGCGAGGAGCTCCAGCAACAATATCAACAGTTGCTGGCACGAGAGCCGCAATGGCGGAAGCTGACGGAATGCGCTATGCGCTTTTCCGAACACCTCGGTACACGAGTAGAGAATCGGGGCAGCTTGGATGAAGCCCGTGCTTGCTTAGGCAAACAGTACGCCGAGGCCGGCCGGGCCGAACAGCAGGCACAGCAAGCGCAGGAGCGGCTGATCCGCGAGGCGCGCGATTTACTGGCGGCCGGAGGCCCGTTTTCGCCGGCGTTGTTGCAGCTCAAGGACAGGCTCGGTGCTGAACTACTGGCTGGTAGTTACGAAGAAGTGGCGATAGAGGAGGCTGCGGTGCTGGAGGCCCGGCTCGGGGCCTTGGTGCAGGCACTAGTCGTCGACGATCTCACAGCAGCAGCTCGTACGGCTGTGGACCGGCCAGAGGAACTAGCTGATGTACTACTGGTATCGCGTGATGCCGACCTCTACCGCTTGGCAGAAGCCTCTGGTACCACGAATGCCAGCGAAGGCGATCTTGTTATCCAAGACGGTATCGCTCTCCGCTTATCCCGTATTCCCACCAAGCCGCGCATAGGGCGGCGGGCGCGCGAGAAAAGGGCGGCTGACCTGCAGGCCCAGGCCGAAGAGAAAGCCCTCGAACTGCATACGATGAGGAGTGCACGGCGCACGCTGGAGCGGCTGCAGGCCGATGGCGATGCTCTACTTGCTGGGCTGGAGGTCTGGCTGGCGGGCGATCCTGCGGGCGCCATCGCGGAGGTGCAGCAGGCGATCACCTTGGTCGATGAACAGATCGAGGAGCAGCGCGAAACGGCTGATCGCAATGCTACGGTGGCACAGGCACTGCGGCCGCGTATTGGCAGACTGCGCTTGTTGCTGGCCGAGGCGATGCTTCTCGATCCTCCCGATCATGGCGAGCGCGTGCAAGTACTCAGCGAAAAAGCATCGCAAGCAGACGAGGCCAGGAGCTGGATCGCCGCCAACCAGGCAGATGTCCTTCGTGTGGAGAATGGGCTTGGTGACTTGCGCCAGCCTCCGTTGTCGGACACGGATATAGAAAACCTGACGCTTCACGCCAATGCTTTGGAGACGCGGCGCCAGCAACTCGATGCCGGGATCGAAGCACTCGAATATCTGTGCGAAAACGCCGAAGCCTTGGCTTGGGAGGAAGCTCCAGGTCGGCTCGAAGACTCGCAGGAACTGGTTCCGGCGCTGCAAGAGCAACTGAGCGAAGCCGAAACGCTACTTCAAGATAGCGAAAACAAGGTCACCCAGGCGGAAGCCCGGTATGACGAGGCGAGCAAGCGCTTTCTTGCAGCGCAAAGCCAGTATGACAATGCAAGACAGGAACATGAATCCGCCGCTGAACATTTCAATTCCCTCGGCATACCCGCTCCTACCGAGGATGCCCTGTTGGCGGCTGGTGCCGAGGTGATGCGGTTGGAACAAGAACTGCGTACCCATGGGACGCGGCGCGATGTGTTGCTGACGGCCAAAGGCAACCAGGAACATGGCTTACAGAACGCCCAGCAGGATCTGCAGTCTGCCGACGACAAACTCGCTATCGAACGCCGTGAGGCCGAGCCTGCACGTAAGCGCTGGGACGACCTACTTGACTGGGCGATGCGCGATGGTCTGGTAGGTGAGTTGCTGACCAGAACTCCTGAAGAGTTTGCCGACATCCGTGGCCACATTAATTTTGTCCAGGAAGCCAAAATACGCCGGGGTGTCCTACTGGAGCGCCTGAGTAGTGCGCGCGGCGGGGAGATCTTGCTGACCGAACTGCAACAGCTGCGCGACACCTCCGATACCGCCTTCGCTGATGCCATCCTGACGCTTTGGCTGGCTGTGCGCGACTGGCTGCGCCGCCGCCTGCCGGCACAGGTGGCCGAGGTCGATGACCCGCGCGAAGCGCTCATCCGGCTGCGCGACCAACTGTCTGATCTCGAAGAGCGTCTCGCCCGTCAGGAAAGCGACCTGCGTGGAGCTAGCGAAGATGTAGCACGCGGCATTGACGTACAGATTCGCAAAGCGCGCGGCCAAGTCACTCGCTTGACCAAGAATCTAGAAAAGGTCAGTTTCGGCAGCATTCAGGGCATCCGTGTGCGCATGCAGACTGTCGAGCGTATGGAGCAGATCCTGCGCGCCCTGCGTGAAGGTGCGGCCCAGGAGTTACTGTTCCAGGCGGACATGCCGATCGAGGAGGCGCTCGACGAAATCTTTCGTCGCTACGGCGGTGGGCGCTCAGCAGGGCAGCGCCTGCTCGATTATCGGGAATACGTGCATCTGCAGGTGGAGATCCGTCGCAAGTCCGGCACCGAGTGGGAAGTCGCCAACCCGACACGTTTGTCGACCGGCGAGGCGATCGGTGTCGGTGCTGCGTTGATGATGGTGGTTCTCACCGAGTGGGAACGCGATGCGACCTTGCTGCGCGGTAAGCGCGCTCACGGTTCGCTGCGTTTCCTGTTCCTGGACGAAGCGAACCGTCTGTCGCCGGACAATCTCGGCGTCCTGTTCGATTTGTGTCAGACACTGGATCTGCAGTTGATGATCGCGGCCCCCGAAGTGGCACGTGCCGAAGGCAATACGACTTATCGCTTGGTGCGCCAGGTGACGCCCGAGGGGCGCGAGGAAGTTCTGGTGTTCGGTCGTCGCACTAGGAGCGTAGGCTAATGTGGCAGACGCCGCAGCAGCGCATCGCTCTGCTCGAGTTGCTGGTGCAGGGGACGCTCAAGCGCCGCGCCTCACAGGTGAAAGCGTATGACACTCTGGCAGAGCTATCCTGGATCCGCTCGACCGGCCGGCGTGATCAGATTGCCTTGGTAGAGGCTCGCCGCACTGAACTCGTTGCGCTGCTTGAGCGGGTATGGCCGGACTGGCAGGAAGCGCTGGCGGCACTTACAGCGGGTGGGTTTTCCCCCACGCCTGATGGTTGGACTCGCTTGGAAGATGCGCGCCGCGCAGGGCGGCTTCCGGCGCTGCCAGGACGTCTCAATCGCCGGACTGCAGCCGCGCTAACCGCGCCCCACTCCAAAGCGGTACTCACGCCGCGCCGGCAAGCCGCGCTTGCCGGCACCGAAGCGACCCACGACGGATTGTTACGCTTGCGACCACCGCGTGGATTGGTGGCACAGACCGAGCAGGGTGTCCTGGATCTGTGGAAGCTTGCCCGTATTCTTGGTGAAGCACCGATCCCGGAGAGGGCCTTCCTGGATGGCCTCACCTTGGAAGGTCCCTTGCGAGCGGTCTTGCTGGTGGAAAACTCTGGCGCTTGGCGTGACCTGCCGATGCTGGACGGATGGCTTTTGGCTCATGTCCCTGGCTGGGACATAGCCACTGTTGTGCATCTACTCGCTCAGGTGCAGCCCGAGGTTCCTGTCGTTCACTTTGGTGATCTCGACCCGAACGGCGTACGAATCTTCCTGAAACTACGAGAGCTTCGGTCGGATCTGTGCTGGTTCGTTCCATCCTTCTGGACCGAGTGCGTTGAGCCTAGGAAGTTGAAAAAGCCATGGCCTGCTGGGCTTGATCTTCGTCATGCGCCCAAGCTGGTGCATGATCTCGTGGACAAAGGTCTTTGGTTGGAGCAGGAGCCTTTGGTGGTCGACTCTAGGATGAGAAGTGCTCTTGAGTCGACCATTCAACTAGTCGTCGATTGAGGGGCTCGAAGGACACCGAGTGCTCAGGGATGCGCAACGAGTTGTTCTACCTCGGCGACGATCTCAGCTGCGGTGCAGCCCAGGGGGTTAGCTAGCTTGATCAAGGTGGTGATCGTGGGCTGATTGATGCCCCGTTCCATCAGGCTGACGTAGTTACGCTGCAATTCCGCCTCATGGGCCAATTGCTCCTGGGTGAATCCTGCTTCGACACGGCGTCTGCGCAGGACCTTTCCGAACGCCAATCCGACTTCCACAGATGACTCCCCAAAAGGGAGGACTATCTGGGCGGCGTCATCTCTGGTCTTCACAGTATATTGTGAATTTGGTAAAACGTGACTTTATGGCATGGCGTCACCCTCCAGCGAATTGCAGGGCCGCTTTCCTACACATGCCGTCTTCGCAATCGGCTGTAATTCAGGTGCAAACGATTAATTGCCGATAATTAAGCAGTTAAATAGAAGGATGTTAAAAATATATGAGGATTATTGGCATAGCTGCTTTCGCATCATTTGCAATACTTTTGCAGTCAGGAGCCTTCGCTGGTGAAACTGGAGTTCAGCAGCTTGTTAAAAGATGCGAGTCTGCTTCTAAGGCGCGTGGGACATCACCTGCACTCTGCTCGTGTACGCTGAAGCAGATGCAGGAGTATGGGTTCTCTGATTCGGAGATCGTTAATTTTTCTCGACGAGACTTCAAGCCAAAGGATCTACATGAAGCTGAACGCCATATGGACTACAGCATTAAGGTTCGATTAATAGCAGGGCAGTGCGGCTGATTAGTTTTTCCACAGTCGTCAGTCTAGTCGTACGCCATTGATTATTCGGCTTGCCGTAAAGGATATTATGCGAGGCTTTTCTAGGTTAATTTCATTAGCTTTTGTTAGCTCCATTCTTGCTGGTTGCGGCAGCGAGGATTTCACAGGTGCATATCGTTATAAGATAGCTGGTGGGGAGAGAGTCATTGTTCTCAACGTTCACGGTGATGAGGCCGAGATATTTGGAGAGGACGCGAGAGATGGTCGCATCAAGCCGCTGGTTAAAATGAAAGTTTCAGTAAAAGATAAAAAACTTCTCCTTGACGACGTTAACAGCTCCGAGCGCTTGGCTCTAACGCGAAATGTAGATGAGCAGAGTGTCGATTGTCTAAACTGCAAGGTGCTTGGAATCAATGATGCGGCGGTTTGGAAATATGACCCTCAAGGGCCCTATGACGTAGAGCGGATGCTGAAAGACCAAGCACTTAAGGATGAAAAAGCATTAAATGCCGAACTGCTCAAGATGCAGGAGCAAATTTATGAGCAGGCCAAACGAGACGAGGAAGCAACCAAACTAGGTGCATATGAAGGGGACTGGGTTTATCAGAGGACAACGAAACAAGACCCCTTGATCATTATGACTATCTGGCGCAAAAATCAGATTAAACGCTGGTCGTTCCGATTTGAATCCATGGATCGCATAGGGCAGGAAGCACCAGGGTTCGAGGTCTCAGATGTTGGATTGAAAGTCAAAGTCGGCTCTGAGAACCGCCTATATAGCCTCAGCCCTGATAAGCAGATACTGACCTGCGCGACCTGCAACAGACCTGAGCGCTGGGTCAAAGCTGACCCCAAGAAAGACCTCAGCGATCGCAATTACGCTCGACAGATGGCTGGTAATCCGTAAATCGTAAGAGACCCTGTCCAAATTTGCATTGAACAGGGGCTTATTTCGCTACTGTGCGTATCGGAGTTCTGAAATTTGGGCAATTGCCTCCGATACTCATACCAGTTGAGCCGCTCTCAAGAGGAAGAGAGGAATATCTGAGTGTTTTCCTCCCCAGCCGCCGAAACTTTACACCTGATGCGCTCCATGATTTCTTCTCCAAGCTCGCGTGATGCAAAGTCGAACCTGAGCTGGTAAGACTTTTCGCTGCGCTCGGCTTCCCAATACGAAAGCCCCTGATCAAACTGGATGGTCAGTTGATTACCGGAGCGCAGCTTAAGCTGTAGCCGGCGGTAGTGCGGCAAGGTAGGCAGGCTTAGCACCTCTCCCTCGCGGCCGCAGTACGCCAGAGCCTGGCGGAGGGCCTCATCGCGCTCGCGAGCTGAGTGCCAGTCATGCCGGTACTGCCAAGGCGAGCGATTGTCTTCCCGCTGATATTGTCGGCCTAGGATTCGGATAGCGAAATCTGCATCACTCAGCCGTCCGAGCTCGTGGATCACGCTGACCAGCAGATTCACAACTAGCGGGCTGCATACGTAACGGTCGCTGTAAACCAGTTCTGTAATTGGATCCTTGCCTGTGAGGGCATCATTAATCAGGCCATTGGCCTCAGTACCTAGGTGCTCCCAGAACCGACGAGCAAAGTTGTCGAGCGAGCCATCCAGCTGATTGCCGATCTCGATCTTGATCAAGCCAGGGGGTGGGGCCGGCATGAGATCGGCAGCATTCAAGATGCGCTCTGCCTTGAGGTCGGAGGGGGTGCCTCGGATGATCCGTGCACCGGCCTCCGCTAGATCCCATGTGTGGCCAGGTGCGGCCAGGTTCGTATTGTCGCTAGCCCAGGCAATGCAGCCTTGTGGGCCTTGCAGTGAGACATTGAGTGCCAGCGCCCCGAGATCCGGTATGGAATTGTGTAGGCATATCTGTACTCCGTTGAAGGCTAGCTTTGCCAACCATTCCTTTTGGTCTCTTGGCAGGCTGGAAACGGTACTTTCCAGTAAATGTAATTGCACTAGGTGTCCGACGCTTTCCCAGCTATGCAGTTGATGCCTCAGGCGGCGTGCGACAGCAAGATCCCACTCTTCGGCGGGTGCAGTGAAGTAAATGGCTACGGTCTTCGCGTTGTCGTCCCTAGTAATCGCTCTTTCGACCGCTTCCTGTAGAGTGGAGATTTCTGCCTGGCTTTTCGGACCAAAGACAGCGAGCTCGGCAGGCAGCGCCAGACCGGCCAGCCAGGCCGGGTTGATCCATGCCAGCGCGGCATGGCGATCCAGGCGATCGGCCTCGAAGCGGGTATCGAAACTGAGCAGGCAGCGCTGGCAGGCATGCGAGCAGTTGCAGCTGTCCAAGCGGGTGATGACCCGCTGCCACAGGCTGGCTTCATTCAGCCGCTCTGCGGCCTGGGTGGTATAGCCACCGCTGCGCAGGTCGAACACGCGGATGGCGCGGGTTGGCTGGCCATCGACCTTGATCGGGTGGCTGTCGCAGCCCAGCTCTTCGGTCTGTATGCCCAGATCGGCGGCAATCGCTTCGCGCAGCGCCACGGCAATCGAGTAGGCGGTGATATCGTCGTTGAGCAGTTCGCCGCTGGTAGGGTTGCGCAGCACCAGTTCCAGCGCATCGGTCAGGCTGTCATGGCCAAGGTGGACGTTCTGTTTGATCTTCCAGCTGTTGTGGCTGCCGGGGCAGATGTTTGTCCCGTCGCCTTGTTCATTGCTTTTGCCACCGCGCAGGCGGCGGTGCTGTGCCTTCTGGCGGAAAATAGCCGGCAGATACTGTTCATTGGCAGGGGCGGATGCATCGGGATAGCTCAGCATGGGCTCAGCCTTGCCGCACTCCAGGCAGATGGCAAAGCCTTGCTGATTGGCACCCGAGGTGTAGTTGAACAGGTGCGCCTGCTGGCTGGCACGGAACTGGCCGAGCGCTGGGTTGGCCAGGCAGACCCAGCTAGCAGGTACGTTCAGCCATGGCGCTTTGACCGGCACATACTGCAGGCGGCTGATGTCATTGTGCGGCTCGTCGAAGAAGTCCACGGCAAAGCCTGCAGGCACCAGGTATTCACGGATGTTGTCGCGCTCGATCGGCGCGCCGCATTCCTGGCAGTTGATCTCCAGTCCGGGATTGATGGCCGAGTCACTGGCACCGCATTGCCCACAGCGCCAGGCCTTCTTGAACAGCTGAAGCTCCTTGACGTTTTCGGCAGACGCAGGCGCGTGCCAGTTCAGCGTGATGCCAGAGGATTTGTAAACCAGCCCGTCCATGACCAGCTCGGCACCCGGCGCATATTCGCGCAGGCCGGTGATACGGTCGCGGGAAGCCAGTGAGCGGTAGCGGGCGCGGTTGTCCTCGCGCTGGTCGCCGTCCTCCCGCTTCAAGGTCTGCATGCAGCGGTTATCGAAGCTGACAATGTCGGTCGGGAAGCCGTAGCCCGGCAGGAAGCGCCGGTCGGCCAGCTCGCTGAGCAGGTACTCCTTGGCGATGCGGCTGAGCTGTGCATCCATGGCTCGGTAGGCAGCGGCCTTCTTGTCGGCAATCTGCTGCAGTTGGGCTTCGCTGGCCGAGTATTCCTGCTGCCATGCCTGCATGATCTCTTTCATGCGGCGGCTGGCGTGCTCGAACAGCTTGGGCTGCGGGGCGGTATCAAGGATGCTGCGGCGGGTGATGTCCTTGAGGGCCTGTCCCACCAGCGTTTCGGTATCGACCGCCTGGTTGTCGCACCACAGGCAGAAACGCGCGGCCAGCGACATAGGCAGTTTGCCGTCTAGGAAGAAGGCACCGGCGGTCATCGATTTGATTTCCTGGGCGGCGACCACGTGCTTGAGCCAGTGCGACAGCAGCCAGGCATTGACGTGGCGCTGTACCAGATCGGGGCTCTGCAGGGACACCTTGGGCATGCGCATGGGCGTATTGAACGGCCAGAGCGGATTGTTGAACACGCTCTGGTCGTGCGGGGTGTTCTTGCAGACGGCCAGGGCCAGCGAGCGTCCCTCGCGGCGGCGCCCGGCGCGCCCGGCGCGCTGCAGGTAGTTGGCCGGGTGCGGGGGTACGTTGTTCATCGCCACCACGCTGATACCGCCGATATCCACGCCCATTTCCATGGTGGTCGAGCAGCTCAGCAGGTTCAGCTTGCCTTTTTCAAAGAGCTTCTCGTAGCCCTTTAGCTTCTGCTGCGACTGCTGCGCAGAATGCTCGGCAGCGCGGAAGTAGTGACCACCCTCGATGACCCGGTCCATGATGTCCGACCAGAGTGCATCCTTGCGCAACTGCTGGATCTGCGGCTCGCTGTTCAGCCAGTCGCGGACCGCCAGCAGGCCCTCATCACCCGGCACATGCAGGAGCGCCTCGGGCGGACGCGGCAGGGTGTAGGGCCTCACCTTGACGACCATGTCGCGGTCGGTACGTGGCGTGTAGGGGCTGAGTTGCTCGAACGGGGTGTCGATGAAGCGCCGCGATACCGGGCACAGATAGACCGTTTCGGGCAGCCGGAAGCTCAGATCCTTGAGATCGAGTTGGTAGCTATCGCCGAATGAGGTCAGCAGTTTTCCCTGCAGCACGCGCCATGCTTCGCTCAGGATCGAGTCGATGTGGTCTTGGTGGGCCGCGGTCGACCAGTTGAATGCCTTGCAGAGCAGCAGGATGGCCCGCGACTGGATGCCATTGACGGTGTTGACCGTAGGCCAGCGGGCAAAGCGACTTTGCAGCTTTTCAGGTTTTTTCCCCAGGACCGGCGGCACAGCCCATTTGGGGCTGATACGCGCGCCGATCAGCGACTGCCAGCGTTTATCGATGTTCAGGATGGTGTTTTCGCGGACGAAAAAGTCCATCAGCACCTTCAGGTAGATGCGCCAGGACTCGACATCCAGGTGTGCAGGCCAGGCCATGGGCTTGCTGGTGATGCTGGCCAGCTTGGGGTAGCACACCTGCACAAGGCCCAAGGTTTCCAGGCTGTTGGCGCGTTTCGGACGGCGATAGAACTCGCGGGCCAGCAGCATGTTGGCCAGGGCCACACTGTCCTGCTTGCCGAAGGTGTTCGGCGCGAGATTGTTGTAATAATCGAGCATGCCCATCTGCAGCTCTGGGGTTCCGGCCAGATAGTTGGCCATATCGGTCCAGCTGATTTCCATGCCCGATAACGCTATAGCTTGCTTATCTTTCAGCACGTCAAGCAGCATTTCTTCTGAATCGTCGAGACTGTCGCAGGCCTTCTTTGCTTCAAGAGCTCTCAGTTTGTCTTGCTGGGTAGGTGAGAGTGGGTTGGCTGGCTGCGAGTGCAGTAAGTGCTGGTATACAAGTCCGCGAATCCGGTTGCGCTCGGAGTCCTGCTGCAGCTTGACCGCAATCCGCGCCGTACCCTGGCGGCTGTCGGTGAAGGAGATCAGCTTGCGGCCCTGGAACGGCTTGCCGGTCGGCATCGGATCCGGCGGGCAGAACTCCAGCAGGGTGCCGATCACCGTGCTCAGGGTGAAGGGCGTGCCGATGCGCGCCGGGCGCAGCAGGCTGCGGCCTTGGATGTTGGCGCCACAGCAGGGGCATTCGTTCTTTTGGCTGCGAAAAACTTGTAGCTCTAGGTAGCCAACCTTAGGGCCGTCGTGCTTCAACCTTTGGCTGTCACGATCCAGAAACTCGGGATAGCTGTAGTTGGTAGGACGATTGGTAATCAGGACACGGCTGAGTAATGCAATGTCATCAGCTTGGTCATCGGTATCCGTAGGCTCCTCGTCAAGAGAGAACTCATCGACCTGTTGTTGCGACTGATCGATAAGTCTCCCGTGGTTGGTAGTCGCCGCCTGCAGGAAGCTCTCGTTGCACTCCTCGCAGGACACCAGCGGCATCAGCGGCGCGCCGCAGCGGCAGTGAGTTCGCTCTTCCAGGTAAACCATGCCAAACGGCCAGTCGGCATGCTCCAGCGCGGAGCCAACCTTGTGGCTGCAGTGGCGGTCCACGCAGGCGCGGATTGCCGGAATCACGTTATGGAACAGGTGTGCGCGCAGCGGCAGGAAGGACAGCCCTTCGGCACTCTTGGTGCCGGACAGCAGATCCAGCCAGGCGAGCACCTGCGCGGAGGGTAGACCGGACTCACGGATCAGCCCTTGCAGGCTTTGTGGTTTCACCTGGCCATCAGGCATGAACAGGGCGCGCAGCCGCCGAGCGGTCGGGCTGGCCTCGAGGCGCTGGTAGCGCAGCGCTGACTGCTCCCGGTCCGCCTCGATGGCGCCGATGGCTTCAGGGGTGTCCTGCTCGGCATCCGGGGTGGCGTTCAGCAGCGCCGGGATATCCCGATGACCCTGCACGACATGCACCTGCTGCGGATCCACTCCGCCGATATCGGCGAGGAAGGTGCGCAGGCTCTCGATGGTCTGGGTATCCGAGCCGAAGGTGGCCGAGGTTGCCACGAAGCGCACATCCTGCGGCTTGACCTGGAAGGCCAGCATTACCCGGCGCAGCAGCAGCGCCATCTCCGCGGCCTGGGAGCCGATGTGGGTGTGCGCCTCGTCAAGAATGATCCAGCGCAGCCTGCCGGCCGACTTCTGCAGGATCGGCTCATCATCCTTACGGATGAGCATGTACTCCAGCATGGTCGCGTTAGTCACCAGCAGTTGCGGCGGGCTGGCGCGCAGGCTCTTGCGGTCGATCACCTGGCCATCGTACTGCTGGTCTCTATTCCTGCGTTCGTTCTCCAGGGCACCGGTGTATAGACAATGGCGAATCTGTCCGCCGAATCCGTGGGTCCAGGCATCCAGGCGGTTCTGTTGCGAGTTGATCAGCGCGTTCAGCGGGTAGATGAACAGGGCGCGAACGCCTTCCGGGTCTTCGCCCGCGTCGATGGCCTTGGCCAACTGGTTGAGGACCGGCACCAGGAAGCATTCGGTCTTGCCTGAGCCGGTGCCGCTGGTCACCACAAGCGATTGCGGCTCCGCACGGTTGAGGATCTCCCACGCTGCTAACTGATGCGTAAACAATCTACGGTCTTCTGGAAAAGGATCTATAAGGTCTTCTCCGTCTTCCTTTTTGGGCGGGTGTGCCATCGTATCGGCAAGGCGCCAGTGCAGCAGGTTGCCGCCGGCCAGTGAGCCCATGGTTTCAGCACTTTCCTGCCAGCCGAAGGTCGGCTCGAAGACCGGATCGGCCAGCCAGGCGCCCGGCGTGCCGGGGGCGGCGGTCAGCTGGTCATGTAGAAACTGGCGCAGCTGCGGGTTGCCGAGGCTGAGCAGGCCCTGGGCGGCACGCTCGCTGCGGGTGCTCAGGTTGTCGGTGAGGGCGGAGAAATAGTTCTTCTGATAGAGCATGTGATTCACTTCTGCATCGAGGCGGCTTGCGCCATGGCCAGGCCGAGTTGATAGGCGGAGTCGAACCAGACGGTATCGAACTGGCGAGCGTCTCTGAGGCTGAACAGGCGTGCCGGGTCGGCTTGCCATTGCTGCCCGCGGCCAGCGTAGGTATCGAAGGCGGCCATGAAGGGCAGCATGACCGTGGCCAACTTGAAGTCGTTGGCAGGGAGCTTGCTGCAGCGGAGGAGCATTTGCCCGTGGGGCGTTTTCAGGAAGGCTCCTATATCCGTATTGCCGCTGCCGGGGTATTGATGGGTTTCGGCAGGGTTCCGCCGGAACATCTGCTGCATGGCCGAGTGCTCGCCATCAAACAGGTGCGACTGCCAGGAGGCGGTGAGCATCGCCGGGTTTTTCAGGAAGAACCCCACATCCGGGCTTTGCAGATCGAAGGAGTGGTGCAGGCCCTGATCGAAGATAAAGCGCAGCGCGGGCTGCCAGCGAGACAGGAACTGGCTCTTACTCTGGATGTCGGTGCGGATCAGCGACAGTAGCCGGGGATTGTCGGCGGCCAGCTGTTGGCGCAATGTCGCAAAGGTGTCGAACCAGTGCTCCGGGGCAATCAGCAGCCACTCGAAGGGCAGCTCGCAGGGCAGGCGCTCGGCCAGGCGGCTGGAGAAATCGTCCAGCCGCAGGGTGGCCATGGCCAGCGCCTGCGGCTCGCGGATCAGTGCCTGGCAGATATCCAAGCTGGCCAGCGGCAGATGGTGCAGCCGGTCCAGCAGCAGCTCCAGCGTCTGCCAGTCCTCGGCTTCTGGATCCGCGGCCATGGCGCGCAGCGCGGCTCGGAGCAGGCGCATGCGCTCTTCACCATCGGCTTCGCAGAGCGCGTCGCGCAGCGGGGTCAGGGGCTTCGACAGTTGTCTCACGGTCGGCGGCACGACGGTCGGACGGCTGTGCAGTTTGGAGTCGTCGGGGGTGTACAGCAGCCAGGGACCAACCGCATCGGTCGGCAGGCTGACCAGCCAGTTGCCGGTGAACACCTGCTCGGAGAAATGCAGCGGCAGGCTGACTGGGTCATGTTCCGGCTCGGCCAGAGGCAGGGCCAGTATCAGGCCCTCGGCCTGGGGCTGCTCGGGCAGGAGATCACGAGCGCCATCGCTCAGGGAGGCCATTTCTTTTTGGCTGTGCAGGCGGATGCGCGTCGAGTAGCGGCCCACCTGCAGGCGGGCGTGGGTCTGGTGGGCGTGGATCAGCTCCAGCTGCACGGTATGATCGAGTCCGGGGTGGCAGGACATCATCTGCTGGATTGCCGGAATCAGCTCGAACAGACGGATTTCGCGGATCCCGGTGTAGCGAATTTCCTGCGACAGGGTGGAGCGTGAGTCGGTGCCGCCGGAGGTCAGGCGAATCTGCCAGTTCTCGGCGCCCTGTGTCGACATCAATACCGCACGGCATCCGATCAGCTCTTCGATGGTCAGGGCCTGATTCAGCTTGAGAGGAGTGTCGTTGCGCAGCAGCGTGACGCCATAGCCGGGGAAGGGCAGAGTGAGCTTCTGCTCGCCGTCGGGCCACTGCAGGCACAGCGGAACCGTGGTGGCCGGCCGGCTGCCGGTGCTCTTCAGCCGCAGGGTCAGGCCTGTTCCATCATGGCGGCGCTCCAGCGCGATCTGTTCGCTCTCGCAGCGCACGGGCACATCAGGCCAGTGGTGAAGGCGAATGCTGCCCTCGAGGGTAGTGGCGCCCGGCGCGTAGGTGATGGAGGCTTCGTCCGGGAGAAGCACGGCGCGGGTGTTCAGCAGGCGCTGGCCATCCTTGCGCCAGATCAGCCGGCACAGCCCCGGCGCCCGGGCTTGGGCGAGCGGCAGCTCCTTGCCCTGCGTGCGGACAAACAGCTCATGGGCGGGCGCATAGCTGGAAAAGCCCGTTCCCTGCTCAATGCGTAGGCGCGGCGTGCCACGGAACAGCAGCCCCGGCACGGAGAGCGCCTCCAGACTGTTGCCATGCCAGTAGGCTTCCGGGTGGCGGGTAGCGCTGGCGCTGATGGTGACAACGAAGGGCTGTTGTTTGTACGTGAGCCGGGTGGTACCGGCGGGAAGTTCCATCAGCATTTGCCCGTCGGCCAGGCAGTCATGCAGCTCGCGAGCCTCGCCTTCTTCGGCATACACGATGGTTCTTGCCGGCATGGCCGCCAGTGCCGACTCGCCCTTGACCAGCGCATCGCCCTGGGCGAGCAGGCGGGCAAAGGGGTAGGTATTCTCGAAGATCAGCGGCTCGTCATGGCTCAAGGCTTCGCCGCCCGGTAGGTTGGCAATGTGCAGGGTGGCGCCCCAGCGGCTGACGATCAGCTGCGCGGCATTGTGCAGGCTGTGGATGGCCGGCAGCGGCCTGGCGATCAGCTGGTATTCCTCGTCTCTAAGCAGGGCTTCGCCGACCAGGTATTCCCGCTCGCCGATGCGCAGCAGGAGCTGGAAGTGTGGCGGCAGCGCATCCACAGCCATCCCCAGCGCCTCGGCAACCTGATCGCGCCTGGCCTGAGCCTGCATCACGAAGGACAGCTCGTAGACGGGTATGGAGCCATCGGAACTGAAGCGCAGGCCGCGCTGGATCTGGAAAGGAGGCCGCCGCGACTGGGGCGTGATGCTGACTGTATCCCGGACCAGACCCTTGATCAGGCTGGCGGCGGCCTGGGAATCGAGGGCGATGGGGAAGAGCTCTTCCCAGTGAGGGCACTCTTCCTGCAGCCGGGCGATTGGGTCTTGGGCGCCCTGCAGGGCATAGGCCTTGCGGATGTGCAGCACCGCCTTGACCAAGCTGTCGAGCAGTTCGTAGACCGGCGCCTGCTGGTAGCAGGCGGGCAAAAGCTCGGCCTGGGCCTCGATGGCCTGGCGCAGATGCTCATCCTGCAGGCGGTATTCCAGTGCCTGCTCAGTGACCATGCGTAGCAGGCGGGATAACCCGCCCTGTGCCGACTCGACAAGGCGCATGGGCAGGCCGCCATTCACCGCGACCAGGCCGATGAAACGTTTGCCTTCACTTTTTATAGTGGTTTGCAGACGCCACTGACGACGCCCATCAATTACCAGGCTGCGGGTCTTCTCATGAGCTACCTTTCTCTGGCCGGCTGCCTCGCACAGTGGTCCCCAGCGCCATGCTCCCCCTGGATATTCGCGCTTCCACCATTCGGCCGCAAAAAGTAGCCAGGCCTGAGCATATTCGGGGTGCGCGTGTTGCCCTAGGTTGAGCCCATGCAAGAGCTGGCGCAGTGTCTCGAATTCTTCTGATGAGGTCTTATAGGCGAATAGGGGACGACCATCCGGCTCTTGCAGTCCACGCCTAGATAAAAAATCTGAAATCCATTGGACAAGCGGCACACATAATTCCTTTTTTGTGAACGAGTGAGCTGCCTCAAAGGCTGTCCTTGGATCGTGTCCTTTTTTCAGTCTTAAAACAAGGCGACGGATTCATCCGGCTTGTGGGGGCTGGAGATGAAGTGCATTGATGGATGCACGTGAATCAAGAGATGCTCAGCCTCCGTTCAGCAAGGCAGCCGCCATACCGTCCAGTCGTTTTTTTGTCTTTTCCCATTGCGGCATGACCTGCTGCATAAGGCGGTAGAACCGCTCACTGTGGTTGTGTTCGGCGATGTGGCAAAGCTCATGCAAGATCACATAGTCGATGCACTCGCGGGATGCTTTAACCAAGTGGGGATTGAGCGTGATACGGCCCGCAGGTGAACAACTGCCCCACTGTGTCTGCATGCTTAGGATGCGCAGTGGCGGTTTGGTTGCAACCCAAAGGGCTTGTTGCAAGACAGCATCTAGACGTCGATCAAACACCTCTCGGGCGCGAGCTTTGTACCAGGCGTAAAGGAGTTCGCGGATCTTGTCTGCTGACTTTACCCGAACAGAAACCTCCAGCTTGCCCCGCAACAAACGCACCTTCTGTAGCTCTTCAGGCGCCTCAATCACCTTGAGCACATACTGCTTGCCCAAGTAGTAGTGGCTTTCCCCGCTGATGTACTGCCGCGGGCGAATGTGCGTTAGCTGAGCACGGAACTCACGAAGCTGCTCATAGATCCAGCGACCGCGTCGTTTCAGCGCGGCCAATACCTGTTCATCGCTGGCCCCATCCGGCGCACTGACGCGCACGCGGCAGTCTGGATCGACCTTGATCAGAATGCGTGAAACATCGCGAGCCCTTCGCGCCCTTTCAACCTGTATCAACTCATCGGCATAGTGGAAGCTCAGCCAGCTCGACACTGCGGAGGCAGGTGGAGCGCTCATGACGATGGGTACACTCATAAGCCCGACAAGCCTACTCGCGTGATTTGCACCACCCACTCAACCATGGCCTTCGCCTGATCCATGCCAGCGCCCACCGCTTTGCACTCCTTGAAGAGCAGCGGCAGTAGCTTCTTGCGAATATCGCTTTCGATATTTTGTGGGTTGATTGAGTGCTCAGCCACTGAGGTCGTGACCATTTCATCCAGGCTGAAAGCCAGTTTTACCCAGTGATCCTGTGCCTGTTCATCAGCTGAAACCAAGGCCTCAGGAAGGCTCTTCTTGAAAATGCCGAAGTACGCCTGGGCATGCCGGTTACCTGCAAAAGCATCTGGCAGCTCATCGAGCTTGCGGGCCTGCACCTTCTGCTCAAATTCGTGGAATAGCAGGTATTGCTTAAGCGGGTGGTCAAATAGCTTTGCCGCCTCTTCGATGGCCTGGCGCAGCAGTTTGGAGAACGCCTCTTGGGCGTAGGGGTCATCACGCAACTCCTGCTCAATCATCTTGCTGACACGGGTCTTGATGATGTCTGTTTCGTTGCGCGTCTTTTCCTCGCTCCACTGTTCAGGCTTTTGCTGCCCCATCTTGCCGACTTCATAAACCCCGCCGGGGTCTTTCACCTCGACGCCTACCACATGCTTATCCAGCAGCTTACGTACCTGCTCGGCATACTGGTCGTAGTTCACCGTTTCACCGGCATCTTGTTTGGCGAGTTGGCGCAGACTGGAGAACTGTTTAAGAGTTTCCTTGTAATGAGCTCGGTCGGCATCGCTGAAGCTGGTGTCCTCGAAGAAGGATGCTGACTGCAAGGCGACCTTTAGGCAGGTAGCAAACTCGGTCAGAGCTTCGTAGAAGTCGTCGCGTACCTTGAGATTCACATCAACCAGCTCCCCATCGCGCTCTTGCATCCTGGGCACCAGCACTTGGCGTAGCTGTTCGATATCACCTTTGTTTTTCACATCGGAGAAGATCGCCCAGAGGTTCTTATGCAGTTGGGGTAGCCGTTTGTACTCGCTGCTCATCTGGTTATAGAGGCCAGCGATGTCATTGATGTCATAGCCGCCCTGGGTGCGCGAGGCCAGATCCTGATACTTTTGGATCGTGGTATCCAGCTCGGAAAGGATGCCTCTGTAGTCGATCAGCAGGCCGAACTTCTTTAGTGGATGCAGACGGTTTACCCGGGCAATGGCCTGAATCAGGTTGTGCTCCTTAAGTGGCTTGTCGATGTAGAGGACGGTGTTTTTCGGCTCATCGAATCCCGTCAGCAGCTTGTCCACCACAATCAGGAGCTTGAGTGAGTCATCCTTGTCGAATCGCTCGATTAATTGCTTGGTGTAGGTCTGCTCATCCGTGCTGCCGACGTTTTTCTTCCACCACAGGGTTACCTCGGGAGAGGCCGCCTCATCCACATCGGTGTTGCCCTCACGGCTATCCGGCGGGCTCATCACAACGGCGCTCTCGAGCAAGCCTGCTTCATCCAGGTACTGCTTGTATTTGATTGCCGAGGCCTTGCTTTCACAGGCCAATTGACCCTTCAGCCCCTCGTCGATGTTCTTCACGAAGTGATTAGCAATATCCAGAGCTATCAGGCGAATACGGTCATCCGCGCTATAGATTTGCCCCTTCTTGGCGAACTTGCGCTTGAGGTCGGCTTTCTGCTGTTCGTTTAGCCCTTCAGTGATTCGCTCAAACCAACTGTCGATGGCCCGCGCATTTACATCCAGATCAGGTATGCGCTCTTCATAGAGCAACGGTGTCACAGCCTGATCCTCCACTGCGCGCTGCATGGTGTAGGCATGCACGATGGGGCCAAACTTGTTCGTCGTCTTATCGTCCTTGAGCAGCGGTGTGCCGGTAAACGCGACAAAGGCCGCATTGGGCAGCGCCTGCTTCATGCGGATATGGTTTTCACCGCCTTGGCTACGATGACCCTCATCGATAAGCACGATGATGTTGGCACTGGTGTTCACGCACTGTGGCAGCTTGGTAGCGCTGTTGAACTTCTGGATCAGCGAGAAAATGATGCGCTCGTTGCCCTTGCCGATTTGCTCAGCCAAGCGCGTGCCGGAAGTGGCCATGGCAGCCTCGCGATCCTTCTTGCCAGCCAGTTCGCCGCCCGAGGCAAACGTTTTACTCAGCTGGCTCTCCAGGTCAACCCGGTCGGTGACTACAACAATGCGGCACTGCTTGAGAGAGTCATGCAGGATCAGCGCCTTGCTCAGAAAAACCATGGTGAATGATTTGCCCGAGCCGGTTGTATGCCAGATGACACCACCTTCACGACCGCCGTCTTTGCGTTTCTGATTGATCCGTTCAATCAGCCGTTTGATGCCGAACACCTGTTGGTAGCGCGCGACAATCTTGCCGGCCTTCTTGTCGAACAAGGTGAAGAAACGAGTCATCTCCAGCAGCCTGGCTGGGGACAATAGGCTAATGAGCAACTGATCCTGGCCTGTCAGTGCGAGCTCGCCGCCAGCGATCAGGTTTTCGTACCAGTGCAGATCAGCCGCTGGGCGATGGCTGAAAATTGCCGCCTTCTGCACACCAGTCAGTTGGCGATTCTTTAGCGTGTACAACTCAGAGGTAGAGATATCCTCTTCGCGCCAAGCCGCCCAGAACTTAGCTGGCGTGCCGCAGGTGGCATAGCGCCCATCGCTGCCATTGATCGACAGCAGTAACTGGCTATAGGCGAACAGTTTGGGAATTTCGTCATGACGCTGGTTGCGCAGGCTTTGCGAAACGCCTTCGTCGATTGTCGGGCCTTTTTGTGCGTTGCCGTCCGGGCGCTTGGCCTCGATTACGACCAGAGGAATGCCATTGACGAAGCAAACGATATCCGGCCTGCGCGCTTCCACACCGCCGCTGCGTAGCACGCGAAATTCTTCAGTGAAGATAAAACTGTTGTTGGCTGGATTGTGCCAGTCGATCAGCGCCACGGTTGGGCTGGCCTTTTTACCATCCACGAACTCCGTCACCGAGATGCCATACAGCAGATGGTTATAGAGCCGTTCGTTTGCAGCCATCAATCCTTCATTGAGTGCAGGGCTACAGACTTCGTTGACCAGATTGTCGATTGCCTTGGGCGAAAGTGGATACTCATTCCCACCGAACAGGAAGCGACGCTTAGCCAGTTGCTGGCGCAGAACATCGCGGAGAACGACCTCATCGCTCTTCCCCGCTCGTGCGGACAGCGCCTGTTCGGGTGAGAGGAACTCCCAACCGAGATTGCACAGAAGTGCCAGCGCCGGAAGCTTTGCGCTGTATTCTTCCTGAAATTTTGGGGCAGGGGTCACTGGGTAATTCCTTCTTCTTCTTCCGGGGCACACGCAGTGGCGACTCGCGAGCGATCAGCGTTTCTTTTTTTGGCTGCTCAGGCGCTTTTCAAGACGCTCAAGCTCTGCCAGCTCTTGAGCATCGGCGGCTAGGGCTTCGGCCTGTCGGCGGTGCTGGTCGAACTGCTCGTAACGCTCATGTGCCACTTGTTTCATCTGCTCGTGGCTGATGCTGCCAGCAGTGCGCAGTAGCGGTTGCTCGTTGAAGGCCATGAAGCTGTCGATGTATTGCCGCCAATCGGCGAGCATCAAGTGCTTACGCTGCTCGGCGCGCAGCTCGGCGAAGTCGAGGAACATGCCGACCAAGCGATTGAGCTGGTCTAGTTCCTCGGCATTCAGGTAGTTCTTGGCCACCACAACATCGGCCTTGCGCACCCGGTCGCCCTTGAAACTAAGCAGGTTCATATTGGGTGCGCTGGCATCGGCGCGCTGCACGATCAGCTCGGCGGCGGTATGGCCGGTAACGGCGAAGAACAGCTTGTTCTGCACTTCGGCAAACAAGCGGGCGGTGTCCTGCTCATTGGCGCGGTAATCCTCGGCCAGGGTGAAGAGGTCACGTACCTTCTGGTAGAAGCGCTTCTCCGAGGCTCGTATGTCACGGATGCGCTTGAGCAGCTCATCGAAGTAGTCCCAGCGGGGCTCCTTCAATCGGGCGTCGTCCATCACGAAGCCCTTCTGCAGGTACTCACCCAAGGTGCGGGTGGCCCACTGACGAAACTGGGTGCCACGAGTTGAGCGCACCCGGTAGCCCACGGCGATGATCATCGGGAGAGCGTAGTACGCTAGGTTGCGCCTGACTTGGCGCGAGCCCTCGGCTTGAACTGTCAAGTTTTCCTTGACGGTTGCCTCCTCTGTCAATTCGCCCTCAGCGAGGACGTTCTGCACATGCAAGCTGATGTTCTGTTTGCTGGTTTGGTACAGCTCGGCCATTTCTAGTTGCGTCAGCCATACTTGGCCATCCAGTACGCGGAGCACTAGTTGAGCTTCGCCGTCGTCACTGGTGTAAAGGATCAGGTCATTAGCATCCATGTTATTGGCCTCTACCTCTTAGCGTTGAGCGCAGCATCTCTGATGCTCCGGGCATGGTCGGTCCATGCTCCTGCGCCAGTAAGCCGGTTTCGCTGCGGCTGAATAGGGCCTGCAAGACAATATCTCTCGATTCCTTGTCGATCTCTGCTTCGTTAGTGAGTGACAAATATAGGTAGGTTAGCTGCTCACGCTCTTCGGCATCGCGCATAAGGTGGAACGAACTAAAAGCCAGCCTCGACAATACCCTCAGCAAGAACGCATACACACCCGCAAGGGAACCGAAAAGGATAACCCCTTGTATCGTGTTGAGCTGAACGGGAGTCTCGCGGCCTTGCAGCCACGTGACAAAGATTTCTTGAAAATTGATCGCTGCGACGATAACCAAAGCAACAATAGCTAGCGTCCAAAGCCCGCCTTGTATTCCATACTTACGCGCCGATTTTGCCCAATATTCGGCAGGTTTTTTCAGTTTCAGCTTTTCTTCATAAGTGCTTTCAAGGGTCGTGACTTTCTCAGTCCATTCGGCTAATTGTCGTTCAAATGCATTGGATTGCGATTTTATCTTTCGGCGGCCTAATGCTTTTTGTACTTTAGCAAGTCTGCTGCTAGAAGCCCTATTCTGTGTATCCCAATCTGTAATTTCAGATTTCAGCTCGCCAAACTCAGTGAATAGTTTGTCTTGGGCGTCGGCGAACTGCGTGCGCAGATGCCCAAGAGACAATTTCTCACCATGGCGGCGCTTTATTATTTGAGAGTCCTGATTGGCAAATTCATAAGCATACATGTAGCCTTTGAAATGCTCGATATTGCTAATATTCTGTACGGATTTTCGAATCGAAAAGTCCAAGAATGCATTAGCTGTATTATCGCCATGTTCTTTGAGGCACTGGACGAATGGCTCAACAAAAGGATGACCACGCCAAAGCCAGTCTCGCTGTAATCGCTGAAAATAGCTTTGCTGAAGCTGCTGTAGCTGACGGCTTAGATCATCGTCGCTCCAAACCTCTATGTTGTCCTTCCAACCCTGAATCGTATCTGCCGCTCGGGTGAATACATCGCCTGCATTCAGATGTGTATGGTTAGCGCTATTTCTATCGGCCTGGACTATCTGTTTACGCTCCTTCCAAAAGCTTGCTTCTGCCTCACAGAACGTCAGAAAGGAACGCAAGCTTAGAAAATTCGTTACATGCCCAGCGCAATCGGTCAGCCGAAAATTAATAGTGCGATCCTTCACATGGCCCCCTTGGCATCAACAGTGATTCTACGCTTGCCGGTAAGTAGCTGCTGCATCAGGGCTTTTTTCTCCTGCTTTAGGCAAGCGAGCTTCTGCTCTAGCGCAATAATCTGCTTGCTGGCGACATGCAGGATATCTGCAATCCGCTCTTGCTCCTCCAGAGAAGGCACCGGAACCTTAGTGTTCATGAACTCACTAGGCTTGATGTTGAGCAGGCCATTGTTGCGAACACCAGTATTGACCAGCTGGCCAAGCTGAGGCTTCAGGTAGTCAGCCTCAAATAGATACTTGAAATAGCGGTGGCTAAGACCCGGCTTTAGCTTAAAGCAGACATACACATGAGGCACTAGTCCAGCGTCAAAAGAATCTAGATCAAATATGCAACCAAACTCATAGGTCTTGGAGTTGCCTTTGTTGTAAGCGAATTCTCCCCGCCTGAGTAGGATGTAGTTCTCAACGCTCTTGCCAGCCATAAAGCGGCTGTATTTTTCGTCCTGCCGAACAAATCCACTAAGGGACGATATGGTTAGCACCGGGTGCTCGCCCCCATCAGACTTTCTTTGGATGCGATCAGCAATATCGTATATGTGCTTAAATTCCCTTTGCGGTATTCTATTCTTGGTTTTTTCTGGGCTTCCGAGAAGCTCTTGGATTAGTGCTCTCTTTTGCTGCTGGCTGTTTTTCAGCAACTTTTCAGTTGTTGTGATTGCTTTATCCCAAGTGCCGATAATTCTTGATATTTCTTTTTGCTCAAGCAGCGGTGGCAATTTGATCTTAAGGGTTTGATATGCGCCAACGTTTAAATGTTTTTGCGCCATCCCTCCCTGCAAGTTAAGAACTTGTGATTTCCCTATATGGGAGTTGGTGTAGGCGCACAAATACTCCGGGATAACTTTATCTTGGTTAGGTCTGGCAATGACAATATCAATTGCATTAAACCCTTCAAATGCTGGCGTGACAACACATGCAACGCCTGGCAGGCCGCTTCTGACAATCAGAACATCGCCCGTTTTAAGATGGCTTTTTTTATTGGCCTTGTGCCCCTCTTCGGAAAAATAAACCCAGTCTGTGTCATTAATAAAGCCTTCTCGCACGTTCGCTGATCGGAAAGCTTTAACGCCGCTTTCGGCAGAAACATAATATTGTGATGGCTTTATAACAACACCCACTGAGATGGATGTGCATATATCTTGAGCTTCTACCAGGCTCCATCCTTTAGGCACCATATCCCAGCTCCTTTAAGTACCCATCCATCTGCACTTCCAACTCGGCCAGTTGCGCCTTGAGTAGCTTGCGCTCGGCACGGACTGCCAGCAAATCGATTTCTTCTTCCGCCTCGAAGGTATCCACATAACGAGGAATATTCAGATTGTAATCGTTATCGCGGATTTCCTGCAGGCTCGCGCGATGGCTGTATTTATCCGAGTTGATGCGATGACGGTAGGTGATCAGGATATTGTTGATCTGTTCATCACCCAGAACGTTTTGGTTTTTGCCGGACTTGAAGTCTCGGCTTGCATCGATAAACAGAACGTTCTCATTGGTCTTGGCCTTGCTGAAAACCAGGATCGCCGCAGGAATGCCGGTGCCGTAGAAGAGCTTTTCCGGCAGACCGATCACGGCATCCAGCAGGTTTTCTTCGATTAACTGCTGGCGGATCTTGCCCTCGCTGGAGCCGCGGAACAGCACTCCATGGGGCACGATTACCGCCATGCGCCCGGTCTTGGCTTTCAGGGTTTCGATCATGTGCAGGATAAAGGCGAAGTCACCTTTGGTTTTCGGAGGAATGCCGCGCTTGAATCGTCCGAACTGATCATGCTCGGCTTCGTCATGGCCCCACTTGTCCAGCGAGAACGGCGGGTTAGCGGTGACGATGTCGAACTTCAGTAGCTGGCCATTGGTATCGAGCAGCTTGGGATTGCGCAGGGTGTCACCCCACTCAATCTTGTGGTTGTCCTCGCCGTGGAGAAACATGTTCATCTTCGCCAGCGACCAAGTGGAGCCGATGGCTTCCTGGCCGTAGAGGGCGTATTGCTTGCTATTGTGGTGCTCGCGCACCTTGCGCCCGCACTTCATCAGCAGCGAGGCCGAGCCGCAGGCCGGGTCGCAGATGCTGTCGCCCGGCTGCGGGTCGAGCAGCTCGGCGATCAGCTCGGAAACTTCCGGTGGGGTGTAGAACTCACCAGCTTTCTGCCCGCCGCTGGCGGCGAAGTTTTTGATCAGGTACTCGTAGGCGTTGCCGATCACGTCCAGGCTGCCGACGCGGGATGGTTTGAGGTCGAGCTCTTCACGGGCGAAGTCTTCGAGCAGGTGGCGCAGGATGGTGTTCTTCTGCTTCTCCTCGCCCAGCTTGTCGGTGTTGAAGGAGATGTCCTGGAATACGCTCTTGCCGGCATCCTTGAGCTTGGTGCCGTTGGCTTCTTCAATGGCATGCAGTGCCTGATCGATGCGCTCGCCATTGCCCGGCTCATGACGTCGATCGTAAAGGGCATAGAAGCTGGCATTACGCGGCAACACGAAGCGCTCGTTCTTGAGCATCTCCTCGATCAGTTCCGGCTCATCGCCGTATTCCATCCTGTAGCTGTCGTAGTGGTCCTGCCAGACATCGCTGATGTACTTGAGGAACAGCATGGTGAGGATGAAATCTTTATAGGTGTCCGCACTGATGGTGCCGCGGAAGGTGTCGCAGGCAGCCCACAGCGCCTTGTTGATGTCGTCCTGGTTTACTTTGTCGCTCATGGTTCAATCCTTAATAAGGTGCTGGTAAATGCCTTGCAGCATTTGCTCTCTGTTGGTTTGCAGGCGTGCGATCAGCTCATCCTCTTCGTCCCATAGCGCTTGCAGAGCAATCAGCTTCTGCTGAGTGGCGAGTGGCGGAAGGGGAATCTTCATATCCAGCAAGGACGCTTTGCTGATGGCCTGAATCGCACTGCCGCTGCGCTCAAGGCTTCGCTGGCTTTGGGGCAGGTTGATGAGCCAGCACAGGTATTCGGGTAAGACGTCCTGTTTTTTTGTGCTGACAATAAAGAACTGGCTGGTGGCAACAACCGGCTGCTGCCCTGTGAAGAGAGCAGCCTTGTTGTTATCGCCACGGGCGATCACCGCGATGTCGCCTGATTGGAGCAGCGGCGGAGAGGTACGCGCATCCCAACTGACGGCCGTTAGCGTGTCCGGCTCAATGGCCGAGCTTTGACGCAGATCCTTGATCTGCAGAACACGGATATCACCAGCAGGGTCATGCTCCAACGCGCCTCGGAAGGTGTATCCGGAACGGACATCGGCCACATCGCTCAATTTGAATGACGGGTTTGGCATAAGTAACTCTGGGTAGAAGCGCCATCCTTGGCGCAGGCGTTCATCAGGCTTCGCAGCGCTGATACTGATTTTGTAGCCACTGAGTTTTTTCGGCGTCCAGCCCAAACCAGGCGGCGTCTCCCTGCAGCCGGGTCACCAGAAGGCCGTCGTCAGCGTCCATTGCGGACCGGAGGTTATCTCTAACCTGGGCTGCAGACTGTTGCGTGGCGATGATCCAGGTGGACTCCAGGGCATGGCACCAAGTGCCATAGGCTTTGATGCGGTCATACAGGCCTTGGTAGTTACGCTGCTTACGCAGGTCATAGGCGATTTGGTACAGTTTCATAGCTTTAGCTCTCCTAGCGGGTCAGTTATTGCAATCGCGGCAGGCTGCAACCTGCCGCACCTCATTTTTCTCTCCGTACAGCTCGTACTGAGATGATGGCGAAATAAATATCGTCTAGCTTCCTGCTGCTGTCAATATTTTTATGCAGTAGGAGCTCTATGGAGTTCGTGCTTGGACCAGCGGTGCGTCCTCTTCTTCTTTTCGCTTTTGCCGGCGCCTCATCTGAGCTAGCCGTTAGCGTGCGGCCCAATCCTTGTCATCCACGGCGAGCTGACTCGGGGCACGGAAAGCAGCGCCTTCATACCTGCAAGCATGCCGTCCTCATTTCCCAGCCTGGGATCTGACGAAATTTGCAGCATCTGCGTTAGCGCAGCGAAACATCGAGTTAACGTGTGCCTCGTAAGTAATCGGGAGCAGACGCTGATGAGATGGTTTGTCGTGGTGATGCTTTGCGGTGGTGCAGGTATCTTGCTAAGCGCCCAATATCAAGTACCACAATGGTTGCTTTGGCTGTTGCTGGCGCTGGGAACCACGATATGGGGCCTGGCCAAGTGGATGGAACGGCAGGAGGCCAAGACGGAGCGCAGCCATGATCGTGCACACTGACCCGGATTGGTCTGCATGGGATCTCCCAAGACTGCAGGCTTTGCAGCTTTCTGCTCGGCAAACACTGGTTGGCCTTGCATCCTAACTGCGCGCTTGGTGGCGGGCGCTGGCGAGCCAGCGGCCCGGGACTTTACGTTTATGGCCAGGAGATAGCGAGATTGACCCTTCCTTATGAAAGAACCCGCGCCATTGTCAAAACCGAGGAATTCCTGCGTGAGCTATCCCGTCATACGGGATTACCGCAGGATATCCGCAGCTATGCGAAAAGCCTGCTCAGGCACTATCCCTCTGCGGCCCAGGTTTTCTCGCTGGGACGCCTTGAGGAATGCCTGGTAAACGAAGCACTTGAAGTCGAATACCGGCAACGAGTGATCACCTTCCACCAGCCATTGCTCTGCTCTTCGCTGGATTCGACAGAATAGCGATGCCCCGCTCCCATTCTGAACAGTCGGTATCTCACCTCGTCACGCAGCGTGTTAAGCGTCTGCGCAGGGGGAGGCCTTTCAGCATCAGGTGTCTTGCAGAGCTTGGTTCAAGCTCGGCCATCTCCAAGGCAGTCGCCCAACTGGTTCTCCGCGGTGAGCTTGTGCGCGTGTACCGCGGCATCTACATGCGGCCGAAAACCAGCCAATACACCGGCCGGGTTAGTCGCCCTGGGCCTTGGGACTTGCTGAGTGTGATTGCCAGGCAGAGCCGTTGGAAACTACAGATTCACGGTGCTGATGCAGTGAGGCGATTCGGGCTAAGCACACAGATGCCGGTCATGCCTATCTTTTACACCAGCGGCACTAGTCGATCTCTATCTATAGAGAAGGCCGAGATCAGGCTCGTGCATGCTGCTCCGATGGTTATGCAGTGCTCCGGAACCAGGGTCGGGATGGCTATCAGTGCTCTTTATTATCTCGGAAAAGATGGCGCCACTCAGGAGTGCATCGATGCGATTAAAGCAGCACTCCACCCCGGAGAGCTGGCCACCTTGTTGGACTGCAATATGCCCAAATGGATGCAAGTGGCGCTAGCTGAATGAGCCCTGTGCATCAGGTGGTGAGGCCGTCCGTGCGCGGTTTAAAGCCTGACTTCGTGGTTAGTTGGCAGTCAGCCCTCTGATCTGACTGCCCGTGTCATCTGCTTTGAAGCGAGTCTGCGCTTTATTGCTGGCTCGCCTTGATCCGCGCTTTGCGGATGTAATTCACTGATACACCCAGTTGGCGTGCAAGCTCAGCGTCGGAAACGACACCAAACGCAGATGCAATTTCAGGTGTTATTTCTGGTCACGGACGTTTGTATGCCTGTATTCCAAGCTCGTGACGTTTCTTTTTGACTGGAAAGTTGCTGATATCCAGACGATCAGCGACCTCGGTATCCGGCATCTGCCCGAGCATGGCAATGGCTTCATTGGTCCAGATGTCCTCAAGGGGTTTGAAGCGTGTCCGGGCAGTCTTGGGCTCCTGGATTCTCAGCTCACCTCGCTTTCGCTTGATGTGCTTGATGGAGACCCCGAACTCTTTTGCCAGTTGATAGTTCGTTCTTGTAGCGAGCTGCTCAATCAGCTCAGCCGGCAACTCAATGTCTTCTGGGTGAAACTCAGGAATGCCAATTGAGTGGCGGTAACGCCGGACAGTGCTCGCTCCAAGGCCAAAGCGCCGCGCTACTTCGCGGTCGCTCATCTTTCCGATGCATGCCTTCCAATCACCCATATGCGTGCTCCTAAAACGAGATGTAGCCAGACAGTTTTGCCTGACCTCGTATTCAGAGTGCGGTCGGGCTACCCCTGATTTTCAGGTTGATGCAGTCGGGATTTGATATCGCTCCATTTCTTCGGCGTGTACGGCGCCCTTCTGATTACGGGCTCAGCGTGCGGAGCCCATTTGCTAGTTAAACCCGCGCATGCGCGGAAATTTCAGTGCTTTCTTTGATGGCATCGTTGCAGTGTGTTCGGCGATTTTCCGCGCATGCGCGGAATTAGCAAAAGCGGCCGTTGGCAAAGAGGTAAGTCACCACGTCAATTAGCGAACAAAAAATTTCGTCACAGTCCAATTCACTCCCCTTAATCGGGGGCTCGCGCCTCGCATTGTCTAGTAGTCATATCACTAGAGAGAGGCGTCATGTTGACGATCAAATTACGCGACATCCAAGGAGTGCATCCCGAATTTTCTCGTATTGAGCGAGATCTGGATCTAGCTCCTGTAGGGGTTCCAGATCAGGCTCTGATCCCCAGGGCTATGGCCTTGCGCATCAATATGCTCTACCCGTTGGTCATCAGTAGGCCGGATGCGCTCTGTATCGGCCAAACGACGCTGTATCGATGGCTAAAAACATATATGGATCCAGAAACGCCGGTGCAGTGCATTGAATGGTCGAGGGGGCGAATCAGGGATTGCGCCTACCAACTCGTGCTGATTGAGCGCCTAGTTGCGCCTGCCCTAGCTCAGATTACGCCACAGCAGGTACGCGATTTATATGCGCATATAGAATCTGCAGCGGAGCAGTGGCCTCACGAATATCGCAGCCACGCCCATCTATCTCGGCTGGTCGGAGTAAAACCGCTTAGGGGCTGTGGGGGTGAGAAATGAGCAAGCGTGAAATTCTGCTTAACCTCGCCTCGGAGCAGGGGCAGTCACCTCGAGTTATCGGCGAAATCCTCAATCTGCTTGGTGCTCATCCTGAGCTCATTGACTTGCCACGTGCGATTGATCAGCTCCTACGAGTGCTCCGCGCATGCAGTGTTGGCCTGCCCATTGGTCTTGATAGCGCTGATGACGTCGTTTTGCATGAGGCCTGCAGATGGCTCATTTCCCTATCCCGCCAACCAAATGTCCGAGAACGTCTAGGCGAGCAATTTTGGCTAGGAAATAAAGGGTCGGCGAACAATCCTGTTCTACATAAAGGCGTAAAAACATTCGGATTTCCATACGCCACGTTCCTGCACATATTCAGAGACCACGAAAACAAACAGAACTATGAGCGACTTCTTGCACAGTTGCTCGTCGCATCTCAGAAAACCGCTACTAATCGCTTGCTAGACCAGCGCTATGATGTTTACAAGGCCATCGGCAATCTATGCAAGCTGCAAACCGTCTCAATCGCTTCCGAACTAAATATTTGGGGGAGTACTGAGGGGTTCGTGGCGAGTTGCAGAGGTTTTTTACCTAGTAAGTCAAGATCAGAGAGTGCCGAGAGTTTTGCTGCTATCGCCAGATTTGTTCGTTACTGCAACGGCGAGTTGCCACGCGTGGGTGGCGGCGGAGGCGGTCATAGAGGCAAGCGTAAAAAGCAGAGTTTGCCTGAGCTGAACCACTACATCAGTGAGGATATTCGAGGGTTTGTGCTGGGGGATCCCGATGATCCTGATCAGCTACCAGGTCATTACGACGTCATCGTTGGGTATACCGATACTGCTGGGGGTGATCTCTCGCCCGGAGAAATGAGTCCAGCAACCGAAATTTGGGTGCTGGACGATGAGGGCTGTGAACGGCCATATGTTGCTGATCTGCTAGGTCAAAAAAATGTCGAGGCGCATATTGTCCGTAGCCGACAGTTCCTGCCATTTTCATATAACCAGCTAACGCTGATGGAGTTGCGGAATTTATTGTTTGGCGCCAGCGACCTATTCCATTCGTGTCTGCAAGAACTATCCAGCACAAAAGACCCAGCTCGGATCCAGCTACGAATGGAGGCAATTGTTGCTCTGCATATCAGCCTGTGGCTGGGGCAGTCGATGACGCAGGTCGTCCAGTTATCCGTCGTTGATGATGAGACAGATGAGGCCGATGGTCTGGCATTGATCTTAGGGGATTCGGCGCAGTTCAGTATGGTAGTTAAGCGCCCAGATTTGGCTGGCGACGATCGTTGGCAGGCCTCTTCTGGTGTCCGACTGTCGTTGCTGCGAATTCTATTGCCCGATCTAGCTGGTAGTGCCCAGTTGATAAAGCAACTGATCAGGGCATTTCCTCACTCAGCCAACCAGATATTCACTTATCAAGCTGAGCAGCTGGACGCGGAGATCAGGACATTGCTGCTGGAATTGGGTGGGGGGGATCGACGCTATACGCGAACCAAACTGCGCAGTTATTTGTTCCACCAGATAGTCGCTGATACTCAGGACGTAGCAGCAGCATCCATGCTGTCTGGCGCTGAAATCCCCTCGGCGCAAACCCCACGCTATTACCTTCAGCTCGATGCCAGTCACCTTCGCAAAATTTACACCACCTCACTGGTACGGGTGCTGACGCAGGTTTATGCCTGTGCTGGTCTCGCATATGAATATGTCGACCTAGATCCAGACCAACAGGGCGGGTTGGGTGCAACTCATTGCCTGCTGCCTGCAACCATTGCGCGCAATATCAGTGCAATGGCCAGGGTCTTGAGGAGGAAAGCGAACGGGCGTCTCAGCGAGATGGTCGCTTGGCACAACTGTTTCACCCTCTGGACAGTGCAGATGTTTATGTTGGTCACGTCCTGTAGGGCAATCCGCAACCCTCTGATGCTCATCGACGAGTTTGATTCTGTGTTGGGCATGGGTGCGCTGTCAGACAAGGACTCTGACGATCGTCATATGAGTCGGCTGATTTGCATACCGCCGATGTTGAGGCGGCAAATAACAAGCTACTTCGCGCATTGCGCGTCTATCAGCCGACAATTGATTGGTTATCTGCCACAGGATGAGGAGGATCATCAGTGGTCGCGGGGTTTTTTCCTGCAGATTGGCCAGGCTGGAGTGCGCCGCGCTGAGATTGCCCCGGGCAATATCTACGACCAGATGGGGCTGTTATCTGGCTACACCACGCATCGAGTCAATGCCTACCGGAAATTCATCCGCACGGAACTCACAGAGCGGGGCTGTCCTTCAGAAGCGCTGGCTGCGTTCATGGGGCACTGGCTCAGGGGTGAGGAGCCTCAGGACGCCTATTCGACATTCTGCCCTGCGGTATACGCCAAGGTTCTAGATGAGTGGATTACCCCACTACTCAGGGAGCTTGGCTGGTCGGCCCTAAACAGCCAGTGGGTGACAGAATGAATCTGCCCCGTCTAAACGAGCAACAGGGCAGCGTTATCTGGTCGGCTCGACCTCATGAGCCTGAGTGGATGCCCGAGGTGCGATCACGTCTGAGGTCGATAGCCGAGGAGTCCGGTACAGCACTCGGGAAATGGCTGCTGGGTGAATGCTCCATAGCCGGGATTTCGACGACGCACGTCCGTGAACTGGAGGCACGGCTCGGCACGAATCACACGTTGCGCAACGTACTGCGCAGCATCACTCAGCGAGTCCGGGACCAAATCCCAGGATTTCCGCTGGCACGAATAGCCATTGCCGTCAGGCGTGCAGCAAACCCGATCAATCCTGACGTCTACACGGCTGAGCGAATTCAACGCAGCAGCCAACTGATTCACGCCCTGCAGCAGGGTCTGAAACTGGATATCGATGCGCTCAGCACGGATGAGCGCATTGGTCTGCTACTAATGAGTGCGGCCTACAACGGCGGATTGCTCGATGTGGCTCAGCTGAATGCCATGCTCAGTACGACGCCAGACAGCATCGAGTGGGTAGCGGGAATTCCCGAGATACGTCTGCCGCTATCGATCCGCGGCAATGCCGTCGCTGAATTTCGGCAGTGGTTCCCTGATCCGGCAACGCTGGCTCTGTTGATACGCTGCGTGGATGATGTTCAAAAAAGCACCGGCAAACTAAAGCGTAGAAATTGGCACATGCGCTGTGTCTGTGCATTCCTGAAGAAGGTTGAGGTACCTGAACAGTATCATCCAGAGAATCCCAGCGACCTGTTTGATTTTCTAAGGATGCAAATGCAGTTGCGGCTGCCGCAGGTGCTGGTGAATTTTGCATGCCGCAAGGGTTTTGTCTCGCAGTCACTGCGCCCCTCATCTTGGGGCAATATTCTCCGCCTAGATGATCTCGAGGACCCTGCGGGGACTTATGACGATGAATCTGTTTCGGATGTAACTGAGGATAACCCTGACCCACCCGCATGGTTGGAGGAACTGCGCGATCGGATCCGGGACAACCTGCCCATAGAGAGCCCTTTGCAAGCGGAGTCTCATGGAGAACTTCCCGGCCTAATCCAGAGTTGGCTTGCCTACATGCTGGGTGGCGCCTCCGCATACGGCCACAGTATTGGGCGAAGCACGATAAAGCGATATACCCAAGTACTAGGCGCAGCACTTTCCTCTCGGTTAGATGGCATAAGCATCTTCGAGCTCGAAATTGACGCGCTCGAACTTGTGTATGAATCCGCACTGGATGCTCAGGCCACAGATAGCAAACGGCGCACCCTGGCCAAGGCAGTCCAGGAGTTTCACACGTTTCTGCAGCGTCGTTACAACTACCCGACAATCAGCCCCTACTCAATCCTAGGCATCGGCAAAGGTGTGACCAGGGTAGATGCTCGCATTATCAGCGAGGAGCAGTACCAATTGGTTATGCAGGCGCTCGGCACATGCGGGCTTGAGCTGCGAACGCCACGTCTGGTGACGGCTGCGAGGCTTTTGTTGATCTTGGGGTTCCGGTTGGGATTGCGGCGTAACGAGGCTCTAAAGCTTCGCCTACGTGATTTGCATCTGCCCGAATTTTCAGCAGCGGAGTGCGCGCATATACAAGCTCGGCAATCGCATATGCGCAGGCTATCTAAAGATGAACAGGCCAGAATAGAGCTGCCCGTTGACCTGCTCATTCGCCCCCATGCACAGCGTGGGTTGAAAACCCAGAATGCGGTTCGGAGTTTGCCGCTGCGTGAGCTGCTTGAGCCCGATGAGCTCACATTGCTGATCGACTGGTATCGAGAGCGGCAGCAGGAAGAAAGCCAAAATTCAACGTCGGAATTCCTGTTCTGCATCCCACAGCTGAGAACTCAGTGGGTCAGCGAGAGCTGCCTGTTCCCAGCTCTACATGACTGCATGCGAGCAGTCACGGGTTCCGAGTTCCTGCATTACCATCACCTGCGCCATTCCTGCGCCACGTGGTTTTTGCTCAAGTTGATGGGTGCGCAGAATGCGCTATCACCAGAGCTGATTTTCAAAGATCTGCCCCTTACCACTCGCTGGCTCAGAGATGACCTCAGGTTGCGTAAGGCGATGTTGCCTGTAGAGGGCCCCACCCGGCGAATCGTCCATATTGTCAGTGCCATCCTCGGGCACGGCAGCCCAAAAACCACACTGTTGCACTACGTCCATAGCCTGCCTCAGATCATGGCGATGATGTGGCAATGGAATCCCCAGAACTGGATATTCAACGCCGCAAACGTCGCCAAGATAGCCGAGGTAAGCCAACCCACCATGAGCACTGAGCCCCGTGAAGGCATTTCAGCTGAGTGCGGCGTGCTACTCGACATCATCGGTCGCATTAGACCCCTGAAGGAGCGTAAGCGTGCTCGGAAGAAGGCGAGTCGAGGCCAGGCTGAACAGGTGGAGCAGAACTGGGCGATTGGGCGAATTCTGGCTATCGAGTCGATGCTGGCGTATGCCTCATATGCCGAGCAGACAGGTCGAGCGGTCAATCTCGACTGGGTCGAGTTTTCTGCCGAGGCGCGTGAAATGATGCTTGAGCGGGCACGCTGTATCCGCGATATGCAACAGCGACCGGGAGCAAGCAGCGCAAGCTCTAAACACAGGCTGCAACCTGCTCTGTATGCAGAAGGTTCGTCGTATCTGTCGCTGTTGCCCTCGCCTCCAAAGCATGGTGGGCGTGAGGCTGTGGCCGAGTATGCGCAGCGCCTCTACGACCTGCTCGAAGGCCCCGACAGCGAACGCGCCCAGCGCGTGATTGATGATTTTGTTGAGCGCTGTTGGATGACTGAAACCACGCTGCGATTCCAGCGTAACCGTGACGAGGACCATGCACAGGACTATCTGTGGCTGCTGAGTGCTATAGGTATTCCGGCTCGATCTATCGAGCTGATCGTCTACGACGCTAACAAGCCGAAGACGACCAAGTCCTACTGGCGTCAGCAACTCGGGAGCACTCGCCGGTCGTTCAGTCAGCACGCGCCGGAGAGTAACGATGTAGCGAATCTACATTTGGGTATAAGGGCGAAGCTTGAGCTGAAGGGTGAGGCAAGGCAGAACCATCACTCCGGCGCCGCCTTGCGCTACTTGATGCTGATGGCCTCCATCGACTGGCATTTCCGTGGTTGACAAAGTCCGGAGGGCATTCAGCCCTCCGGATCATCCTGCAGTTCCAGCAAATCCCCTACCTGGCAGTTCAGGTACTGGCAGATCGTCTCCAAGTCCTTGAGCTCCACCCGTTGCGCGGTCTCGTGATAGAGCCGCGTGAGGGTTCCGCGGTTGATCCCCGTGTCCCTAACCACGTCACTGATCTTCAATTTCCGCTCACCGAGTAGGCGAGATAAATGGCACTTGACCATCTCAATCTCCAAAAATGATCTCCTAGAGATCATTTTGTGCTTGCAATGCCCAAAATGAGCGTTATATTGATCTGCAGGAGATCATTATGAGGCCTCAAGAGCTCATAAGAATCCGCTGTCGTTCAATTTAGCAGAGAGGGCATTGCTATGTCTCACACCTATCTGACCACCGAGGAGCTGGCCACGCGTATGAAGTACGACGTGCGCACCATCCGTAACCGCCTGAAGGACTCGGTACTGCTCGAAGGCATCCATTACTTCCGCCCGTTTGGTGGTCGAAAGATCCTGTTCATTTGGGAGGCCATCGAAAAGGACATGCAGAAGCATTCTCGCACTTCCAGTTTGATACCTATGGCCGGCGGAGGCATTTGCCATGGGTAAGATTCGTGCCCGTGCCGACAACGAAAAGTTGTTCTTCGACTTCACTTATCTGGACAAGCGCTGCCGTGAGCAGACCACGCTGCCTGATACGCCAGCTAACCGAAAAAAGCTGGAGAAAATCCTTGAGCGCATTGAGGCAGAAATCACGCTGGGAAGCTTCGACTATGCCACTTACTTTCCGCAAAGCAGCAAGGTTCAGGAGTTCGCAAGACTGCAGGCTGGCTGCGCGATACTGAAGACTCCACCGTTTAGGGACTTCGCCGAACGCTGGTTCGACGAAAAGCGTGTGGAGTGGCGCGACACACATACGACGACGGTACGTCAGACCCTTGATAAATACCTGCTACCAACATTCGGCAGACAAGAAGTCAGCGCCATCACCAAGGCAGAAATCCTGTCCTTCCGCTCGGCACTCGGCAAAGTTCCCGGGCTGAAGGGGCAGGCTCTGTCAGCGACGCGAATCAACCACATCATGACGCCATTGCGCATGATCCTTAGTGAGGCGGCTGACCGGTTCGAGTTTACTTCACCGTACCTCAACATCAAATCGCTGAAGGTTCCCAAGACCGATGTGGAGCCGTTCACTCTGGATGAAGTGCTGCAGATTCTCGGTGCCGTGCGCGAGGACTTCCGCAACTACTACACGGTGCGCTTCTTCACCGGGATGCGCACGGGAGAAGTTGACGGCCTGCAGTGGAAATTCGTCGACTTTCAGAGGCGGCAAATCCTTATCCGCGAAACTTGGGTTGGTGGCCGGCTCGACTACACGAAGAATGATGGCTCGCAACGTGAAATCGACATGTCTGGTCCGGTGTACAAGGCCCTGCTCGATCAGCAGAAGAAGACGGGCAGTGGTCAGTTTGTCTTCTGTTCTCGGGAAGGTACGCCTTTTTCGTACCGCAACATCAACAACAGGGTTTGGTTTCCGCTGCTGCGTCATCTGGGACTGCGCCAGCGACGCCCTTACCAGACCCGCCATACGGCTGCGACCCTTTGGCTGGCTGCAGGCGAAAACCCGGAATGGATCGCCCGGCAGATGGGCCACACAACTACCGAGATGCTGTTCCGCGTCTACTCGCGCTACGTACCTAACTTAACCCGACGTGACGGAAGCGCATTCGACAACCTGATCCAAGCCAATTTGAAGGCCTGAGGAGTACTTACATGAGACTGATCAAGCGCAGCAACGTCACGCACCTGCATCCGGCGATGGAAGCTCGTGAACACCAGTACTTGAAGCATTTGGCCTCTGCCATGAGCCACTACCTCGAGAGCCCCAACGGCAATGAGCTGGTCTGCATCCTTGGTTCCGGCTACGAGAAGAACAACCGTCAGGCTCTCGATACCTGGGTCGCCTATCACCGTAATGAGGTCTTCGAGAAACGGTTGGAGGGGCGCAGCCCGCTGGACTTCCTGATCGAAAAGCTGGAGAGCATGCTCAACAACTAAAGTAACGAAGGGGCCGAAAGGCCCCTTCTGCTTAGGTGCTTTCAGATAGTTTGGGAGTTGTGCCTGATTGTGGCTAATACTCAATCTCTGCGAAGTAACCGGCATGCCATCTCACCGTGCGGCACGCTTTGGGCACAGAATTGGCACAGCGTGAAAAGCCGCCGCTAGATGACACTGAGTGCAGTGCTCATCGCAGCCTGAGAGCTGGCATCAAGGGAATTTTGCTGGAGGGCGCCGATTCAGCAGCGGAAGCGGCGAAGCCTTAGAAAAAGGCCATTGAATCAAGAGGATATGGCGCACCTGGCGGGATTCGAACCCACGACCCTTGCCTTCGGAGGGCAATACTCTATCCAGCTGAGCTACAGGTGCGTATGTGTTGCGGCGAACTATTTGACCACTAGCCTGCACCCTTCTCAACTCGATGATCACTGCCTTCGGAGGGCGGTACTCTATCCAGCTGAGCTACTGGTGCGTTGCGGGGCGCAATGATACGCATCTGGGCGCTTAGCGTCCATCGTGCATGAGTGTGCGTTATTCCGAACGAACTTTACACTTTTGCCCTGGCCAAGAGCCCCCTCAGAAAGTTTTTTATCATTCTTTCGTCGATTTAGCGCTTCCGGCTATTGCCCTTTACCCGTGCCGCTCCTAGGATTCGTTTGAGATTTCAAACGCAGTGTTCGCTCATACCGAACCCTTCGCCGCTCAGCGGTTCTTAACTATTTACCAGGTCAGGCCGTGCTTATCGCGCGGCGTGCTTCGTGTCCACGACTCCACTCCCGACGCCTGGACGTCGGTCATCCAAGGAGACTGCCATGCAACTGAAAGACGCTCAGCTGTTCCGCCAACAGGCCTATATTGATGGCCAGTGGCTGGATGCCGACAGCGGCCAGACGATTGCCGTGAATAACCCGGCAACTGGCGAGATCATCGGTCACGTGCCGAAGATGGGCCGCGCGGAAACCCGCCGTGCCGTCGAGGCCGCCGAGAAGGCGCTGCCGGCCTGGCGTGCGCTGACTGCCAAAGAGCGCGCCAACAAGCTGCGCCGCTGGTTCGAGTTGCTGATGGAGAATCAGGATGATCTTGGTCGCCTGATGACTCTGGAGCAGGGCAAGCCGCTGGCCGAGGCCAAGGGCGAGATCGCTTACGCCGCTTCCTTTATCGAGTGGTTCGCCGAGGAAGCCAAGCGCGTCTACGGTGATGTGATTCCGGGTCACCAGCCGGACAAGCGCCTGATCGTGATCAAGCAGCCGATTGGTGTGACTGCCGCCATCACGCCTTGGAACTTCCCCGCCGCGATGATCACCCGCAAGGCCGGCCCGGCACTGGCCGCTGGTTGCACCATGGTGATCAAGCCGGCTTCGCAAACCCCGTTCTCCGCCCTGGCCCTGGTCGAGCTGGCCGAGCGCGCCGGCATTCCGAAAGGCGTGCTGAGCGTGGTCACCGGCAGTGCTGGCGAAGTGGGTGGCGAGCTGACCAGCAACCCGATCGTGCGCAAGCTGTCCTTCACGGGCTCGACCGAGATCGGCCGCCAGCTGATGGCCGAATGCGCCCAGGACATCAAGAAGGTGTCGCTGGAGCTGGGCGGCAACGCACCGTTCATCGTCTTCGATGACGCCGACCTGGATGCCGCCGTGGAAGGCGCGCTGATCTCCAAGTACCGCAACAACGGCCAGACCTGCGTCTGCGCCAACCGCATCTACGTGCAGGACGGTGTCTACGATGCCTTCGCCGAGAAGCTGATTGCCGCCGTGGGCAAGCTGAAGATCGGTAACGGTCTGGAAGACGGCACCACCACCGGCCCGCTGATCGACGAGAAGGCCGTGGCCAAGGTGCAGGAACATATCGAGGACGCCGTAGGCAAAGGCGCCAAGCTGGCCCTGGGCGGCAAGCCGCATGCCCTCGGTGGCACCTTCTTCGAACCGACCATCCTGGTGGACGTGCCGAAAACCGCTGCCGTGGCCAAGGAAGAAACCTTCGGCCCGCTGGCGCCGCTGTTCCGCTTCAAGGACGAGGCCGAAGTGATCGCCATGGCCAACGATACCGAGTTCGGCCTGGCCTCCTACTTCTATGCCCGTGACCTGGGCCGCGTGTTCCGCGTGGCCGAGGCGTTGGAGTACGGCATGGTGGGTATCAACACCGGCCTGATCTCCAACGAAGTCGCGCCGTTCGGCGGTGTGAAGGCGTCCGGCCTGGGCCGTGAAGGCTCCAAGTACGGGATCGAGGACTACCTCGAGATCAAGTACATGTGCCTCGGTGGAATCTGATTCGGAAATCCGCTGATTTCCAAGACGGGGCAAGGTGCGAAAGAGCGTGCGGCGCCCCGGTTGTAAGTCGTAACCCTATTGAGTCCCTCGCGGGCTCGGCTCAGTCGATCATCGCATGCTGAGCCGACCTCCCGCCGGGGATGACCATGAGGACACCATGAGCAAGACCAACGAATCCCTGCTGCAACGCCGTCAGGCCGCCGTACCGCGCGGTGTCGGCCAGATCCACCCGATCGTCGCCGAGCGCGCCGAGAACGCCACCGTGTGGGACGTCGAAGGCCGCGAGTACATCGACTTCGCCGGCGGTATCGCCGTACTGAACACCGGTCACTTGCACCCGAAGGTGGTCGCGGCCGTTCAGGAGCAACTGACCAAGCTGTCGCACACCTGCTTCCAGGTGCTGGCCTACGAGCCCTACATCGAGCTGTGCGAAGAAATCGCCAAGCGCGTACCGGGTGACTTCGCCAAGAAGACCCTGCTGGTCACCTCCGGCTCCGAAGCCGTGGAGAACGCGGTGAAGATCGCCCGTGCCGCCACCGGCCGCGCCGGCGTGATCGCCTTCACCGGCGCCTACCACGGCCGCACCATGATGACCCTGTCGCTGACCGGCAAGGTGGTGCCGTACTCCGCCGGCATGGGCCTGATGCCTGCTGGCGTGTACCGCGCCCAGGCGCCGTGCCCGCTGCACGGCGTGAGCGAGGACGAGTCCATCGCCAGCATCGAGCGCATCTTCAAGAACGACGCGCAGCCGCAGGACATCGCCGCGATCATCATCGAACCGGTGCAGGGCGAGGGCGGTTTCTACGTCAACTCCCCGGCCTTCATGCAGCGCCTGCGCGCCCTGTGCGACCAGCACGGCATCCTCCTGATCGCTGACGAAGTGCAGACCGGCGCGGGCCGTACTGGCACCTTCTTCGCCACCGAACAACTGGGCGTGGTGCCGGACCTGACCACCTTCGCCAAGTCCGTTGGCGGCGGCTTCCCGATCTCCGGCGTATGCGGCAAGGCCGAGATCATGGACAAGATCGCCCCCGGTGGCCTGGGCGGCACCTATGCCGGCAGCCCGATCGCCTGCGCTGCGGCCCTGGCCGTACTCAAGGTGTTCGACGAAGAGAACCTGCTGGCGCGCTCCAACGCTGTCGGCGAGAAGCTCAAGGCCGGCCTGAGCAAGATCGCCGAGAAGCACAAGGTGATCGGTGACGTGCGTGGCCTGGGTTCGATGGTCGCCATCGAGCTGTTCGAGGGCGGTGACCACAGCAAGCCGGCTGCCGAACTGGTCGGCAAGATCGTCGCCAAGGCGCGCGAGAAGGGCTTGATCCTGCTGTCGTGCGGCACCTACTACAACGTCATCCGCTTCCTGATGCCCGTCACCATTCCGGACGCGCAACTGGAAAAAGGCATCGCCATCGTCGCCGAGTGCTTCGACGAGCTGGCCTGAGTCGTTGCTGTCGTACCTGCGCCCGAGGCTCACCAGGCCGGGCGCACCCGAGACCCGCCGCGTGCGGGTCTTTTTTCGCGTGGAGGATTCTGACCAGTCGCCGCTGAAGCGCCTCCCACAGGTGCGCTGCCGGTCGTGCTGCAGCCTGTGGGGGCTGTAGCCGCGACGGATCTCCTGCCACGAAATCCCCGGATTGCATCCGGGCTACGCTCTGGCCTCATCTTGGGTGGTTGGCCTCAGTGACCGCGACTCAGCGAGTCGAGCTGCTGGCTGACGTCATGGCTGTGCAGGTCTTGGCATTGCTGGCGCAATTTACGGTCGAACATGGGAGTTACTCCGGGCAGGAAACGACGGGTGACGCTGGCCTTCGTTATCGGCATTTCATTATTCGACTGAAGGGCGCGCGCGGCATTGACGCCGAGCATGGGCGCATGCAGAAAAAGGCCCGCACGTGGCGGGCCAAAGGGTGACAAGCAACAGGAATGAGGAAACTCACTTGGGCTCGAAGATCACATACACCTTGCGGCAGGTCTCCAACACTTCCCAGGTGCCGGAGAAGCCGGCAGGAATCACGAAGCGGTCGCCGGCGCGCACGGTCTTGGCGTTGCCCTCGGCATCACGCAGCACGGAAACACCCTGGAGAATCTCGCAGTATTCATGCTCGGTGTAGTGCACCGTCCACTGGCCTACGGCGCCTTCCCAGGTGCCGCTGCTGAACTGGCCGCAGGGGCTGCTGTAGTGATTGCGCACACTTTGCGCCGGGTCACCCTTGAGTACCTTTTCCGGGATCGGGCGATAATGTTCGGCGGCCGTGCCTGCCTGGGCGAAATCGACGATCTGTTCGATGCTCATCTGACGCTTCCGACGTGAGTAAGGGCAGCCTGAAGGTTAAGCGGAGGCTGAGTGAATGTTCAGCAGTCTATGTGTGGAAAAACGAACATGGCAAGGGAATTTGGCTTGTTTTTGTCAAAAATATTGAAAACTTCAGTGCCGCTGGTTTAGTGTGGCGTGCAGGATTCGGCCAGCACGCTGGCCCCGCGAAATTTTCCCGGCGTGCGCCCCCTTGGGCGTCCTGACGCCCCTACAAGAGGATGCCGCAATGACCGATCTGACCCGTGCCGACTGGGAACAGCGTGCCAAGACCCTGAGCATTGAAACCCGCGCCTTCGTGCACGGTGAGTATCGCGCAGCCGAGTCGGGTGCCACCTTCGAGTGCATCAGTCCGGTGGATGGCCGCGTGCTTGGTCAGGTGGCCAGCTGCGACCTGGCCGATGCCGAGCTGGCGGTCAGGGATGCCCGTGCCACGTTCAATTCCGGCGTGTGGTCGCGCCTGGCGCCGGTCAAGCGCAAGCAGATCATGATCCGCTTTGCCGACCTGATCGATGCCCACGCCGAAGAACTGGCCCTGCTGGAAACCCTGGATATGGGTAAGCCGATCAGCGATTCGCTGAACATCGACGTACCTGCGGCTTCCCGTGCCATCCGCTGGAGCGGCGAGGCCATCGACAAGATCTACGACGAAGTGGCCGCGACTCCGCACGACGAGTTGGGCCTGGTGACCCGTGAGCCGGTGGGCGTGGTCGCCGCCATCGTGCCGTGGAACTTCCCGCTGCTGATGACCTGCTGGAAGCTCGGCCCGGCGCTGTCCACCGGCAATTCGGTGATCCTCAAGCCGTCCGAGAAATCGCCGCTGACCGGCATCCGCATTGCCCAGCTGGCCATCGAGGCCGGTATTCCGGCGGGCGTGTTCAACGTGCTGCCGGGCTTCGGCCACACCGTCGGCAAGGCCCTGGCCCTGCATATGGACGTCGACACCCTGGTGTTCACCGGCTCGACCAAGATCGCCAAGCAACTGATGATCTACGCCGGCGAGTCGAACATGAAGCGCGTGTGGCTGGAAGCCGGCGGCAAGAGCCCGAACATCGTCTTCGCCGACGCACCGGATCTCAAGGCCGCTGCCGAGGCCGCCGCCAGCGCCATCGCCTTCAACCAAGGCGAAGTGTGCACCGCCGGTTCGCGCCTGCTGGTGGAGAACTCCATCAAGGACAAATTCGTACCCATGGTGGTCGAGGCCATCAAGGCCTGGAAGCCCGGCCATCCTCTGGACCCGGCGACCAACGTCGGTGCACTGGTCGATACCACGCAGATGAATAACGTGCTGAGCTATATCCAGGCTGGTCACGAAGACGGTGCCAAACTGGTGGCCGGTGGCAAGCGCGTGCTGGAAGAAACCGGTGGCACTTACGTCGAGCCGACCGTCTTCGACGGTGTGAACAACGCCATGCGCATCGCCAAGGAAGAGATCTTCGGCCCGGTGCTGTCGGTGATCGGCTTCGATGACGAGGCCGATGCCGTGGCCATCGCCAACGACACCATCTATGGCCTGGCGGCCGGTATCTGGACCAGCAACCTGTCCCGCGCCCATCGCGTTGGTCGCGCCGTGCGTGCCGGCAGCGTGTGGATCAACCAGTATGATGGTGGTGACATGACCGCACCGTTCGGTGGCTTCAAGCAGTCCGGCAACGGTCGCGACAAATCGCTGCATGCCTTCGACAAGTACACCGAGATCAAGGCCACCTGGATCAAGCTGTAGCGGTACCGGGACGATCTCCTGGTCGTCGGCCATACGGCGTTGCGTCCTCGCTTTCAATGCTCACGTACTGCAGTACGCTGCGCTTGAAAGCTCCGGTGCGCCTGATTCGCTGGCGCTCACCCTTCGGGCCAGCCTTCGGCTGTTACTCCCGTTGGTCGTTGGTTCTGGCCTTAGCCCAGGAGATCTTCATCGAGTTGCTTCCAGGCGAATATCTGTTTTAAACACTCCACTTGCGGCCGGGTTCCCGAGGAGCCCGGCCGTTGTCTTTGCAGTGGCTCGTCTGCCAAGGAATTCACCAATGCGTTGGGGTACCTATTTCGCCGTGTGTGCGGCGGTCATCAGCATCGGCCTGGCGCTGGGCGTGACCATGCCGCTGGTGTCGTTGCGCCTGGAAAGCTGGGGCTATGATTCCTTCGCCATTGGCGTGATGGCGGCCACTCCGGCGGTTGGTGTGTTGCTCGGAGCTTCGCTGGCCGGGCGCCTGGCGGCACGTTTCGGCACCACTGTGCTGATGCAGCTGTGTTTGTTGCTCGGTGCGCTGTCGGTGGCCGGCCTGGCGCTGGTGCAGAACTATGCGGTGTGGGTGGGGCTGCGGCTGTTCCTCGGCGTGGCGCTGACCGTGGTGTTCGTGCTCGGCGAAAGCTGGATCAACCAGCTCGCCGTGGAAAAGTGGCGCGGCCGTCTGGTGGCGCTCTATGGCACCGGCTATGCGCTGAGCCAGCTCAGCGGGCCGCTGCTACTCACCGGGCTCGGCACCGCCACCGATGCAGGTTTCTGGACGGGTGTGGGTCTGCTGATCGGCGGTTCACTGATGCTGCTGGGCCGCAGCGGTGCACCGCAGGTAGACGCGCACAGCACATCGGGTCGCGGTTTGCTGGTGTTCTGCCGCAAGCTGCCGGCCATCGCCTGGGCGGTGATGCTGTTCGCCGCCTTCGAGGCCATGATGCTGACCTTGCTGCCGATTTACAGTCTGCGCCAGGGCTTCACCCAGGAGGTGGCGCTGGTCATGGTCAGCGTGGTGGTGATCGGCGATGCCGCGCTGCAACTGCCCATCGGCTGGCTGGCCGACCGTATGTCGCGGCAGACCTTGTTTCGTTGCTGTGGCGTGGCCCTGTTGATGTCCAGTCTGGCGATTCCGCTGCTCTTGCACACGCCGCTGATCTGGCCGGTGTTCGTTGCCTTCGGTGCCAGCGCCGGTGGCCTGTTCACCTTGTCGCTGATCATGATCGGCGAGCGCTACCGGGATGACGAACTGGTGCGTGCCAACGCTCACGTCGCCCAGCTGTGGGGCTTGGGCTGCCTGATCGGGCCGCTGGCCACGGGCGCCGTCAGTCAGTGGCTGAGCGGCCATGCGCTGCCGCTGATGATGGCCACCGGTGCCCTGGTGTTCATTGTGTTGGCCAGTCAGCGCGGGGCCTTCAGCGAGATGCAGACGGCAGCCCCGGCTCGCTCTTGAGACCTCTGGTCAGAGAACTTCCTTCAGTCGATGCCAGAGCATGCCCAGGGCCAGCAGCGGTGAGCGCAGGTGCTTGCCGCCGGGGAAGGTCATGTGCGGCACCTTGTCGAACAGGTCGAAGCCACGGCTTGCCTGACCGGCGATGGCCTCGCCGAGCAGTTTGCCAGCCAGGTGCGTTGCGTTGACGCCGTGGCCGGCATAGGCCTGGGCGTGGAACACGTTGGGCTGATCCTTGAGGCGGCCGATCTGCGGCAGGCGGTTGGCGCCGATGCCGATCATCCCGCCCCATTGATAGTCGATGCGCACATCGGCCAGTTGCGGGAACACCTTGAGCATCTTCGGCCGCATGTAGCCGGCGATATCCGCCGGATCGCGCCCCGAATAGTGGCAGGCACCGCCGAACAGCAGGCGGCGATCAGCAGAGAGGCGGTAGTAATCCACGGTCACACGCTGGTCGCACAGCGCCATGTTCTGCGGGATCAGTTGCCGCGCCTGCTCTTCGGAGAGTTGTTCGGTGGCGATGATATAGCTGCCGGCCGGTAGCACCTTGCCGCCCAGTTGCGGGTTGAGGCCATTGAGGTAGGCGTTGCAGGCCAGTACCAGGTATTGGGCGCGCACCTGGCCGTTGGTCGTGTGCACGCGCACCTCGTTGCCGTAGTCGATGCGTGTCACCGGCGAGTCTTCGAACAGTTGCACACCGAGCGATTGGGCAGCAGCGGCTTCGCCAAGGGCCAGGTTGAGCGGGTGCAGGTGGCCCGAGCCCATGTCGATCATGGCGCCGTGATAGTTGTCGGAGCCGACCACCTCATGGATGCGCTCCTTCGGTAGCAGGCGCAGTTCATGGCGGTAGCCGAGGCTTTCCAGCTCGGCCTTGTCGGCGGCGAAGTCGTCCATATGCGCCGGTTTGTTGGCCAGGTCGCAGTAGCCCCAGGTCAGGTCGCAATCGATCTGAAACTGCGCAACGCGATCGCGCACGATCTCCACCGCCTCCAGGCCCATCAGCTTGAACTGGCGCACGCCATCCTGGCCGACCACCGATTCGAACTGCTCGACATCATGGCCAACGCCGCGAATCAGTTGCCCGCCGTTGCGTCCGCTGGCGCCCCAGCCGATCTTGCGCGCCTCCAGCAGCGCCACCGACAGGCCTTTCTGGGCGAGCTCGATGGCCGTGTTCAGGCCGCTGAAACCGCCACCGACGATGCACACATCCACCTGCCGTTCGCCGTCCAGCGGTGGGTAGGCCAACTGGCGATTGACGCTGGCGGCGTAATAGGAAGCGGCATGCTGTGGGCTGTGGATGGGCTGGTGAACGCGGGCGTTCATGTGCGAAATCCTGATTTTGTTGTGTGGAAAATTCAACGCAGCATAAGCGGGTGATCTGTCCGGCGCCAAGAGGCCTGCGGAAAAAAGCGGAATTTCCTGCCCGTGGGCGCGGGATCGTCAAGGTCGTGCGCATCACGCTCGCGCAGCAGTTCGTGGATTGCATCCGGCTACGCCTGGTCTGCTGCGGCGCTGTAAACTGCCACCTTTGTTTCAAGGCGCCCGAGTATGAGTTGTACCGACCGCAAGATCGATCACCTGCGCCGGCAGATTCCGCGCTTCGACTGCATACCCGGCTGCCATGACTGCTGTGGGCCGGTGACCGCCTCATCCGAAGAGCTGGCGCGCCTGCCGGTGAAAAGCGATGCCGAACACGATGCGGCGCTGACCGAATACAACTGTGTGCATCTGGGACCGAATGGCTGCGAGGTGTATGACCAGCGCCCGCTGATCTGTCGCCTGTTCGGCACGACACCACGTCTGCCTTGCCCGCATGGTCGCGGGCCGGAGCAGCCGATCGAGCCGGCGGTGGAGCGCCAGGTGCACCGGCTGATCGCCACCACGCGGCAGCGGCTTTTGTAGGGTGGCCGGGCGGCGATCCACTTTAGCTCACGCTGACCGCCGTTGGTGGGCTAAAGCCCACCCTACGGGATCTTTGCACCAGCTAGTAGGGTGGATAACGCGAAGCTTATCCACCAATGGCGCTTTTCAACTTGAGGCTTGCGGCTTGCAGCCACCTCATTCCGGCACGGGCAGAGCCAGCGATTCCTTCACCTCTTCCATGACGATATAGCTCTTCGACTCGCGCACGTGCGGCAGCTTGAGCAGGATGTCGCCAAGCAGCTTGCGGTAGCTGGCCATTTCGTTGATGCGTGCCTTTACCAGGTAGTCGAAGTCGCCGGAGACCAGGTGGCATTCCAGCACATGCGGCAGCTTGAGCACGGCGCGGCGAAACTCCTCGAAGGTGTCGCCGGACTTGTAGTCCAGGCTGATCTCTACGAATACCAGCAGGTTGGCCTTGAGGTGCTGCGGATTGAGGCGGGCGTGGTAGCCCATGATGATGCCTTCGCGTTCCAGGCGGCGTACGCGCTCGGTGCAGGGCGTGGTCGACAACCCCACGCGCTCGCCCAGTTCGGTGAAGCTGATGCGCCCGTCCTCCTGCAGGATGCGGAGGATGTTGCGGTCGATCTTGTCCAGTTCACGACGGCTTTGATGCTGGGTTCTCATGGGGAATCCGCCTCTGCAAAACGGCTTTTTGCCAAGAATTCTCGCCAAATATAGCTGTGTATATGGTGAAAAGCACTGCACGGCTCTTCCTATACTGCGCCCATCGACAACAATGGCCTGTAACGTACGTGCCTTGGGCGCGGCGGGGAGAAAAACATGCGTGTTCTGGTTCTCGGCAGCGGTGTGATTGGTACCGCCAGTGCTTACTACCTCGCCCGTCAAGGCTTCGAGGTGCTGGTGGTCGACCGCCAGGATGGCCCGGCGTTGGAAACCAGCTTCGCCAACGCTGGCCAGGTTTCCCCCGGCTACGCCTCGCCCTGGGCTGCCCCCGGCGTGCCGCTGAAGGCCATCAAGTGGCTGCTGCAGAAACACGCTCCGCTGGCGATCAAGGCCACCGGTGATGTCGACCAGTACCTGTGGATGGCGCAGATGCTGCGCAACTGCACCGCCAGCCGCTATGCGATCAACAAGGAGCGCATGGTGCGTCTGTCCGAGTACAGCCGCGACTGCCTCGACGAGCTGCGTGCGGAAACCGGCATCGCCTACGAAGGCCGCCAGCTCGGCACCACCCAGCTGTTCCGCACCCAGGCCCAGGTCGATGCCGCCGCCAAGGACATCGCCGTGCTGGAAGCCTCCGGTGTGCCGTTCGAGCTGCTCGACCGCGACGGCATCGCCCGCGTCGAGCCAGCCCTGGCCGGCGTCAAGCACAAGCTGGCCGGTGCCCTGCGCCTGCCCAATGACCAGACCGGCGACTGCCAGATGTTCACCACCAAGCTGGCGGACATGGCCAAGGCGCTCGGCGTCGAGTTCCGTTTCGGCCAGACCATCCAGCGTTTGGACGCCGTGGGCGACCGCATCAACGGCGTGTGGATCGACGGCAAGCTGGAAACTGCCGACCGCTACGTGCTCGCCCTCGGTAGCTACAGCCCGCAACTGCTCAAGCCGCTGGGCATCCGCGCGCCGGTGTATCCGCTCAAGGGTTACTCGCTGACCGTGCCGATCACCAATCCGGAAATGGCACCGACCTCGACCATTCTCGACGAGACCTACAAGGTTGCCATCACTCGCTTCGATGCTCGTATCCGCGTTGGCGGCATGGCCGAGATCGCCGGTTTCGACCTGTCGCTCAACCCGCGTCGCCGCGAAACCCTGGAGATGATTACCGCCGACCTCTACCCGCAAGGCGGCGATCTGCAGCGCGCCGACTTCTGGACCGGTCTGCGTCCGGCTACGCCCGACGGCACCCCGATTGTCGGTGCCACCGCCTACCGCAACCTGTTCCTCAACACTGGCCACGGTACCCTGGGCTGGACCATGGCCTGCGGTTCCGGTCGCCTGCTCGCCGACCTGATGGCCAACAAGCGTCCGCAGATCAGCGCCGACGGCCTGGATATCTCGCGTTACTCGCGCAAGGCGCGCGAAGTGCAAGCTGCACCGCAGCCACTGCGCACCTGATAGCCTTCGCGCTTTCGCAATTCAAGGAGCTTTAGCTTTATGTCGATTCAGCGCCTGCATGTGGCCAAACGCTACAGCGAAGTGGTGATCCACAACGGCACGATTTACCTCGCCGGCCAGTTGGCTGATGACTTCGACGGTGATATCCGCGAGCAGACCCGCCAGACACTGGCCAATATCGACAAGATGCTGGCCGAGGGTGGCAGCGACAAGAGCAAGATCCTCTCGCTGACCATCTTCCTCAAGGACATGGCCGACTACGACGGCCTCAACGCCGAGTACGACGCCTGGGTGGCCGATGGCCATGCGCCTGCTCGTGCCTGCGTCGAGGCGAAGATGTACAAGCCCGAAGTGCTGGTGGAAATGTGTGTGGTGGCTGCTGTCTGAGGCGGCCACAGCTTTTTGTTGCCTGCCATCCATGGCGGCAAGCCTCCGGGCCGTCGCAAGCGACGTCAAAAAATCCTCCCGGAATTTTTTTGTGTTGGCTTTTCACCCGGCTCCCCCGCCGGGTTTTTTTTGAATGGCGACTTGTCGGCATGACCCCGGATTTCATCCGGGCTACGAAAAACCGTCGCCTCAGCGAATGATTGAGAGATAAACGACCATGCGTCCTGCCCGTGCCCTGATCGACCTCGACGCCCTGCGTCACAACTACCGTCTGGCCCGCGAACTCAGCGGCGCCCGTGCTCTGGCCGTGGTCAAGGCCGATGCCTATGGGCATGGCGCGGTGCGTTGCGCGCAGGCACTCGACGCCGAGGCCGACGGTTTCGCCGTAGCCTGCATCGAAGAGGCGCTGGCGTTGCGCGAATCTGGCATCAGGGCACCGATTCTGCTGCTCGAAGGCTTCTTCGAGGCTGATGAGCTGACGCTGATCGACCAGCATGAGCTGTGGTGCGTGGTTCACGCGCAGTGGCAAATCGAGGCCGTCGAACAGGCCCAACTGAGCAAGCCGCTGACCGTCTGGCTCAAGCTCGACAGTGGCATGCACCGCGTTGGTCTGCATCCGGCTGACTACCAGGCTGCCTACCGCCGGCTGCTGGCCAGCGGCAAGGTTGGCAAGATCGTGCTGATGAGCCACTTCGCCCGTGCCGATGAGCCTGCGTGCGAGCGTACCGCCGAGCAACTGGCCGTGTTCCAACAGGCGCGCGAAGGGCTCGCCGCCGAGGTCAGCCTGCGCAATTCACCGGCCGTACTCGGCTGGCCGCAGGTGCCCAGCGACTGGGTGCGCCCCGGAATCATGCTGTACGGTGCCACGCCGTTCGAACAGGCCCAGGCCGAAGCTGCCCGGCTCAAGCCGGTGATGACCCTGGAGTCGAAGATCATCAGTGTGCGCGAACTGCCGGCCGGCGAGCCGGTGGGTTACGGTGCGCGTTTCGTATCCGAACGGCCGACCCGCGTTGGTGTGGTCGCCATGGGGTATGCCGATGGTTATCCGCGGCATGCGCCGACCGGCACGCCGGTGATGGTGGATGGCCAACGGACCCGTCTGATCGGCCGTGTGTCGATGGACATGCTCACCGTCGATCTCACCGACCTGCCGCAGGCGGGGCTGGGCAGCCGTGTCGAGCTCTGGGGCAAGCAGGTGCTGGCCAGCGATGTGGCCATGGCCGCGGGCAGCATCCCCTATCAGATCTTCTGCAACCTGCGGCGGGTACCGCTACTCTATCTCGGGGGCTGATTCGACCGGCTGTAGAAGAGCATGAACGCAAGTGTTGTAAATTCCGAACGCTATGCCATGATACGAACACTTTTTCGTATCACTCCCAGAGGGGGACCCCAGCATTGGACGTCGGCGTTCGACTGCAATCGATTCGTAAGCTCAAAGGTCTTTCCCAGCGTGAACTCGCCAAACGCGCGGGTGTCACCAATAGCACCATTTCCATGATCGAGAAGAACAGCGTGAGCCCCTCGATCAGCTCGCTGAAAAAGGTGCTCAGCGGTATTCCCATGTCGCTGGTGGAGTTCTTCTCCCTCGACATGGAACAGGAAAACCAGGCCCAGGTGGTCTATCGCGCCGCCGAGCTGACCGATATCTGCAGTGGCGCCATCACCATGAAGCTGATCGGCAAGGCTCATCCGAGCCGCGCCATTTCCTTCCTCGACGAGACTTACCCGGCCGGCACCGACACCGGTGACGAGATGTATGCCCATGAGGGCGAGGAAGCCGGCATGCTGGTCGAAGGCAAGCTGGAGCTGACCGTCGGTAATCAGGTATTTGTGCTTGAGCCGGGTGACAGCTATTACTTCGAGAGCAGCAAGCCACATCGCTTCCGTAATCCGTTCGACGAGCCGGCACGGCTGATCAGCGCCACCACGCCAGCGAACTTCTGATCGATAACCCTGCGACAATTGGGTTGTTTCGGCCGGGGGTGCTTGCCGTTATACTGTCGCCCGCTCGCGAAACCGTGGCCGCGGGCGTGACTAGCCACGAAGAGGGTGTACCGTGAATCTGATGAAGAAAATGCTGGCAGCACCGGCTGCCGTATTGGCCCTGTGGGCAGTGACTGCTCAGGCCACGACCGATGAAGCCATTGCCGAACGCCTCAAGCCGGTAGGTGAAGTGTGCATCATGGGCGAAGAATGCAAGGGCGTCGGAGCAGTTGCAGCTGTTGCCGGTGGCGGTGCGCGTACCGTTGACGACATCGTGACCAAGTACTGCAGCGCCTGCCATGCGACTGGCGTGCTCGATGCACCGAAGATCGGCGACACCGCCGCCTGGAAAAAGCGTGCTGACGAGCAAGGCGGCCTCGACGGCATCCTCGCCAAGGCCATCTCCGGTATCAACGCCATGCCGCCGAAAGGCACCTGTGCTGACTGCACGGATGACGAACTGCGCGAAGCGATTCAGAAGATGTCTGGCCTGTAAGGCATATCGCTTTCATGAAGAAACCGCCCTCTGGGCGGTTTCTTCGTTTTGGCTGCCCGCCTGATGGGTTATTCGGGCGTCCAGTGTCAGTCGAGGAAGCGTACCTGGCCATTCTCCAGTGCTGCGACGCGGGCCAGTGATTCGACGCGGTAGCCTTCGCTTTCCAGCAACTTGCGGCCGTCCTGGAAAGACTTCTCGATGACGATGCCGATACCGGCAATCTCTGCGCCGGCCTGCTGGATCAGGTCGATCAGCGCCTTGGCGGCGTGGCCGTTGGCGAGGAAGTCGTCGATCACCAGTACCTTGTCGGCAGCAGTCAGGTGACGGGCGGAAATGGCGATGGTGCTTTCGGTCTGCTTGGTGAAGGAGAACACCTTGGAAATCAGCAGATCGTCCTTGAGCGTCAGCGACTGGAACTTGCGCGCGAAGATCACCGGAATGCCCAGTTCCAGGCCGGCCATCACTGCCGGGGCGATGCCCGAGGCCTCGATGGTGACGATCTTGGTGATGCCCTGGCCGGCGAAACGCTGGGCGAACTCGTGGCCGATCTCCTGCATCAGGCGCGGATCGATCTGGTGGTTGAGAAAGGCGTCCACCTTGAGTACGTGCTCGGACAGCACGATGCCTTCGCTGCGAATCTTCTGTTTCAACGACTCCACGGTCGATCCTCTGGTTGAGCAGAAAAGCTGCGGATTTTCGCTCAAAACACCCCGGATTGTGTAGTGAAACCGCAGCCTGACCGACAGTCGTAGCCAGTTGACCGCTCAGACAGGTTGTTGGCGCCGTAGCCCGGATGCAATCCGGGGGGCACTCGGCATGATTTCCACTGACAGGTATTGAGCGTGCCCGCTCAGACGCTTTTGCTTAGCCGCCGCAGAATGTCCCTGGGGATGCCGCGGGTATCGAGCGGCAGCTTGTCCGGCGCGGGCTCGATGCCCAGTTCGTAGAGCCAGTTGAGGGCGTACTCGCGCAGTTGCTTGATCTCGTAGAACTGCCACTGCTGGCGAATCGCTGGAAAGGCCTCGATTTCGTAGTCGAACGCGCGCAGCGGTTTGCGCCCGGTCAGCGCGGCGCTGAGCAGTGGGTGCGCAGGCAGGTCATCGAGGGTGAACAGGAACGACTCGCGCATGGCAATGCGCTGCGCTGTGTCGAGGTTGGGTACCTGGCTGTAGCGGTCGGGATCGAGTTCGATCTGCTGACGCTGTTCGCTGTGCTGATCCTCTGGTAACAGGCTCAGGACGCTGCCGCTTTCCAGGTCCAGCCAGTGTTCCTGCTGTTCGCGGCCGTTGATCAACTGAACCAGGTCGTCGAGGTCGAGCGTGAATGTGCGCATGGTTTCAGCCCCTGTTTCTGAACGTGGTGTTCTTCTGACTGGCAAATATGGCGAGGGTGCCAGTTGAAGTGGTGGGCTGAAGCCCACCCTACGCTTTGCACGAGAGGTGTAGGGTGGGCTTTAGCCCACCAGACAGCAAATGCCCGGGCCTCAGGTCTGTAGGGTGGGCCGTGCGGCGATCCGCTTCAGCCCACCGAATAACCGACCATACACCAGTTAGCCATGACCTCAGCGCTTGAGCATCGCCCGCATATTGGCCAGGGCATCGTTGCCGCGCGCTGCCTTGACCTCCACCGGCGCCTCTTCCAGGCCTTCCCAGACCAGGTCTTCGGGCGGCAGCTCATCGAGGAAGCGGCTCGGCGAGCAGTCGATGATCTCGCCGTACTGCTTGCGCTTGGCGGCGAAGGTCAGCGCCAGATTACGCTTGGCGCGGGTGATGCCGACATAGGCCAGGCGGCGCTCTTCCTCGATGGTGTCGGCCTCGATGCTGGAGCGGTGCGGGAGGATCTCCTCCTCGAAGCCGATGATGTACACCGAGGGAAACTCCAGTCCCTTGGAGGCGTGCATGGTCATCATCTGCACGCCCTCGGCGCCTTCTTCCTCTTCCTGCTGGCGTTCGAGCATGTCGCGCAGCACCAGCTTGCCGATGGCGTCTTCGATGGTCATGTCGCCGTCTTCGTCGCGCTCCAGGGTGCTCTTCAGCGCGTCGACGAGGAACCAGACGTTACCCATGCGCGCGTCGGCCACCTTGTCGCTGGAGGCGTTCTGGCGCAGCCAGTTCTCGTAGTCGATATCCATGACCATGCTGCGGATGGCGGCAATCGGATCATTCTGTGCACATTGCTGGCGCACGCCGTCCATCCAGCGCTTGAAGCGTGCCAGGCGTTCGGTAAAGCGCGCGTCGAGGTGCGCGCCCAGGCCGATTTCGTCGGCGGCGGCGTACATGCTGATCTTGCGTTCGCTGGCGTAGTTACCGAGCTTTTCCAGAGTGGCGGAGCCGATCTCCCGACGTGGCACGTTGATCACGCGCAGGAAGGCGTTGTCGTCGTCCGGGTTGACCAGCAGGCGGAAGTAACTCATCAGATCCTTCACCTCCTGGCGGGCGAAGAAACTGGTGCCGCCTGAGAGGCGATAAGGAATCTGGTGGTGCTGCAGCTTCAGCTCCATCAGCTTGGCCTGGTAGTTGCCGCGATAGAGGATGGCGAAATCGCTGTAAGGCCGTTGCGTGCGCAGGTGCTCGGTAAGAATCTCCAGCGCCACCCGCTCGCACTCGGCATCTTCGCTGCGGGTGCGGATCACCCGGATTTCATCGCCGTGGCCCATTTCCGACCACAGCTGCTTCTCGAACACGTGTGGGTTGTTGGCGATCAGCACGTTGGCGCATTTGAGGATGCGGCTGGTGGAGCGGTAGTTCTGCTCCAGCATCACCACTTTCAGCGACGGATAGTCCTCCTTCAGCAGCATCAAGTTTTCCGGGCGCGCGCCACGCCAGGCGTAGATCGACTGGTCATCGTCGCCGACCACGGTGAACTGGTTGCGCATGCCCACCAGCAGCTTCACCAGCAGGTACTGGCTGGCGTTGGTGTCCTGGTATTCGTCCACCAGCAGGTAGCGGATGCGGTTCTGCCATTTCTCCAGAATGTCGGCGTGCTCCTGAAAGAGCTTCACCGGCAACAGGATCAGGTCGTTGAAGTCCACTGCGTTGTACGCCTTGAGCGTGCGCTGGTAGTGCAGGTAGACGATGGCGGCGGTCTGCTCCTTGGGATTGCGCGCCTTGGCCAGGGCCTCGTCGGGCAGGATCAGGTCGTTCTTCCAGCTGTCGATGAGGTTTTTCACCTCGTCGGCACCGTCGTCGCCGGCATACTCCTTCTGCATGATGTCGCTGAGCAGCGCCTTGATGTCGCCGTCATCGAAGATCGAGAAGCCGGGCTTGTAACCCAGGCGCGCGTATTCCTTGCGGATGATGTTCATGCCCAGGTTGTGGAAGGTGGACACCGTCAGGCCGCGCGCCTCGCTGCCCTTGAGCAGGCTGGCGACGCGCTCCTTCATCTCGCGCGCGGCCTTGTTGGTGAAGGTCATGGCGACGATGTGCTGAGCGCGGATGCCGCAGTTCTGCACCAGATGGGCGATCTTGCGCGTGATCACGCTGGTCTTGCCGGAGCCTGCGCCGGCGAGCACCAAAAGAGGGCCGCCGACGTAGTTCACGGCCTCTTGTTGCCGGGGGTTCAGTCGGGACATGGGATCGATCACAGAAAAATGGCCGCGCATTTTAACAGGCCTGGCGGCTTCTGCCGCGACCGTCCGGAACTGTGGCCTGGTGCACGGAATTGAAGCGCAGCGCGCTGGGTTATCGGAACGGATGCAGTACTCTGGTTCCACTTGCCGGTTTTTTGGCTATATCTCAGGATGTGGGTTCACTTTCACCCGGATGTGATTGATTAGACGTCGGTTAAGACGCGGTCAGGCGACACGATTCGCCATCATTCTTGATCATTGGGGGAGGTTGTTTGTCCACGCTCGTCGAACCCATGCGCCTGGTTCTGCTGGCAGATTCGCCTGGCTGGGCCGAATTGTTGCGCGAACACCTGGGCGCCCTTGGCAGCCCCTTTCCGCTGATCACCGCACCTTCCTGGGAGGCGGCCAGCAACCTGTTCGATGATCATGCCAGTGGTCTGCTGCTGGCCACGCCGCAGCGAATGCCCGAGGCCGGCCAATGCCCGCTGCCGATGGTGCTGCTGCTCGAAGACGAGCCCGTCGAGGAGCCGAGCGGCGTCAGTGACTGGCTGGTGCGCAGCAGTCTCAACCTCGATGTATTGCGCCGCTGCCTGCGCTACGCGCGTGAGCAGGGCAATCTCAAACATACCCTGCAGCGTCTCGCCGAGCAGGACCCGCTGACCGGTATCGCCAACCGCCAGGGTTTCCAGACCCTGCTTGCTGCGCGTCTGGCCGAATGCGGCGGCCACGGCCTGGTGCTGGGGCATCTCGACCTAGATAACTTCCGTCACGCCAATGATGCCCTGGGTTACCAGGGCGGTGACCGCCTGATCCTGCAAGTGGTGGCGCGTCTGAAGAACCTGCTGCAGCCCTGCGACCAGCTGGCTCGCCTGGGCAGCGACGAATTTGCGCTGTTACTGGACGTGCGTCGCGACCCGCAGCGCGTCGAGCGTCTGGCCGAGCGCGTCACCGAAGTGCTGGGTGAGCCCTATTGGGTCGACGGTGAGAGCCTGCTGATCGGTTGCAGCCTGGGGCTGGCCCATGCCCGCGCCGGGGAGGGTGCCGACCCGCTACTATGGCACGCGCATATCGCCATGCAGCACGCCAAGAGTCAGCAGGGCTGCGTTTTCCACGTCTATGACGAGCGCCTCAACCGTAGTGCACGTAGCCGGGCCGATCTGGAGAGCGAACTGCGCCGTGCGCTGCGCCGTGACGAGCTGGAGCTGCACTACCAGCCCCGTCTGTGCCTGCAGAGCGGGCGCATCGTTGGTCTGGAGGCTCTGGTGCGTTGGCAGCACAGTGAACGCGGGCTGCTCTCGCCCAATGAGTTCGTGCCGCTGGCCGAGGAAACCGGGCTGATCGTGCCGCTCGGTTACTGGGTCATCTCCCGCGCCCTGCGCGACATGCAGTGGTTGCGTGGGCGTGGCCTGCCGGCGCTGCACATGGCGATCAACCTGTCATTCCGTCAGTTCCAGGACAGCCAGTTGCTGCCGACGCTCGGCCGTCTGATCGAAGAGCGCGGTGTCGATGCGCAGTGGCTGGAGTTCGAATTGACCGAAACCGCAGTGATGCGCCGCAGCGAGCAGGTGCAACAGACCATGCTGGCGCTCGGAAGACTTGGCGTGCGTTTTTCCCTGGATGACTTCGGGACCGGTTTCTCCTCCTTCGTCCATCTCGACAACCTGCCGATCACCCTGTTGAAGATCGACAGGAGTTTCGTCGGCGGCATGGGCGAGCGCGCCGAAAACCGCCAGCTGGTGCGGGCGATGATCAACCTGGCGCACAACCTCAATCTCGAGGTGGTGGCCGAAGGGGTGGAAAACATCGAGCAGCTGGACATGCTGCGCCAGTTCGGCTGCGATCAGGTGCAGGGCTATCTGATCAGCAAAGCCTTGCCACTGGCCGAGCTGGCGCGCTTTCTGGTGTTCGGCAAGCACCAGCCGCAGCTCGGCGGATCGTAACCCGTAGCCCGGATGCAATCCGGGGCCGTGTGCCGGGCTTCCCCGGATTGCATCCGGGCTACGACAGGCAGACCTCGCCCTCTATCCTGTTCGACCGCTGCAGGCGCGCGATCTTCCACTGGAAGCCGAGCACCAGGCCGGTGGCCGTGACCGCCAGCCCAGCCGCCAGCCCCCACCACACACCCTGTGCCCCCCAGCCGAGCGGGAAGGCGAGCAGCCAGGCCAGCGGCGCGCCGGCGCACCAGTAACCGGTCAGGCCGATCAGCAGGGTGGTGCGCCCGTCATTGAGTCCGCGAATTGCACCCATGGCGATGCTCTGCAGGCCGTCGAACAGCTCGAACCAGGCGGCGATTGCCAGCAGGCTGACCGCCAGGGTGACGATATCGGCGAAGGCCGGATCGTGGCGGTCGAGGAACAGGCCGATGATCCACTCCGGCAGCAGCCAGAACAGCAGGGCGAACAGCAGCATCAGGGCAGCGCCCATTGCCATGCCCAGGTGCCCGGCCAGGCGCGACAGGTGCAGGCGCTCGGCGCCGTAGTGCAGGCCGACGCGGAAGGTCACGGCATAGGACAGCCCCTGCGGCACGATGAACGCCAGCGCCACCGTCTGCATGGCGATCTGGTGCGCCGCCAGTTGCACGCTGCCCAATGCGCCCATGCACAGGGTGGCGAAGGTGAACAGCCCCTGCTCGGCGGCGTAGGTGCCGCCGATGGGCAGGCCGAGGCGCAGCAGGGCACGCATCACCGTGCGCTGTGGGCGGCCCAGGCCAAGGCGCAGCCCGTACTGGCGGTAAGGCGCGGCGATCAGGATGTACAGCGCCAGGGCCAGAGCCATGGCCGTGCTGACCAGCGCGGTGGTCATGCCGATGCCGCTCAGGCCCAGATCGGGTAGACCGAACCAGCCCTTGATCAGCGCATAGTTGATGATGAAGTTGGCGAGGGTGCCGACGATGCTGATGGCCATGACCGGCCCCGGATGGCCGATGGCACTGGTAAAGCCGCGCAAGGCCATGAAACACAGGTAGCCAGGCAGCGCCAGCGACAGTGGATGGAGGAATGCCATGGCTTGACTCGCCGCATCGGGATGCTGACCCAGATAAGGCAGTAATGGCCCCAGGAAATTGAGGCACAGTGCGCTGCCGATACCCAGCAGCAGGGCTAGCCACAGGCCGCTCTGCAGCAGGCGGGTGACGCCGTCGGGGTCACCCGCACCATGGCGAATGGCGACCAGGCTGCCAACGGCGGCGATCACCCCGGTGCAGAAGATCGAGAAGATGAAATAGCAGGTGGCGCCCAGTGCGCCACCGGCCAGTTGCTGCGGGCCGAGCATGGCCATCATCAGCGTGTCGGTGAAGATCATCAGCGCATGGGCCAACTGCGCGGAGATCAGCGGGCCGGCCAGGCGCAGCAATGCCGCCAGCTCATGGCCAAGAGAATTTTTCATGATGAGTAAAACTTCGGCAGGGTAAGCATCCCCAGGCTGTCGGGGGATAGGTAATCGCCGCTATTCTGTGGTTCTTTTCGAGTGCCCACAAAAGGAAAATAGCCATGTATTGCATGATTAAAACTCATGGAAGCAAGGCATGAACCGCCGCCTGCCACCGCTCTATGCGCTGCGCGCCTTCGAGGCCGCCGCGCGCCATGCCTCGTTCACCCGTGCCGCCGAGGAGCTGGCCATTACCCAGAGTGCAGTCAGCCGGCATATCCGCACGCTGGAGGAATACTTCGACTGTCGTCTGTTCGAGCGTTGCGGGCGCAGCCTGCAGTTGAGCGAGCAGGGGCGTGCTCTGTTGCCGGGCGTGAGTGACGGCTTCGACAGCCTGGCGCGGGCCTGTTCGGTGCTGCAGGCCGATGACGGCGTGTTGCGCCTGAAGGCACCGACCACGCTGACCGTGCGCTGGCTATTGGCGCGTTTGTCGCACTACCGGCAGGTGCATGCCGATGCCGAGGTGCAGCTGACCAGTACCTGGATGGATGTGGACAAGGTGGATTTCCGGCAGGAGCCCTTCGATTGTGCGGTGCTGCTGTCCGATGGCCATTTCCCCGATGAATGGGAAAGCACCGAGCTGTTTGCCGAGTGGTTGATCCCGGTGTGCAGCGCCGCCGATGCCGCGGATGCACCCTGGACGCTCGAGCGCCTGCGTGCGGCGCAACAGCTGCACCCGACGCCGGATCGCCGTGACTGGCGGCGCTGGCTGCAGGCCACCGGGCTCAGCGATCAGGTGCCACTGAAAAGCGGACAGATGTTCGACATGCTCGAGCTGGGCATCGTCGCAGCGGCGCGTGGTTATGGTGTGTCCATCGGCGACCTGTTGATGGTGGCCGAGGATGTGGCGCTCGGACGGCTCGGACTGCCCTGGCCAACAGCCGTACTGAGTGGCGAGAGCTATTACCTGGTATGGCCGCGTGCGCATCGGGCGCAGGGACGCCTGCGGCGTTTGCGTGACTACCTGCTGGCAGAGGTCGCCGCGCTGGCGCTGCCCGAGGTTGAGCGCTTGTGCTGAGCGCATTCCGCATTGGCAACACAGGTTCACTGGCGGTGCTCGACGAGCACGGCAAGTGGCTGGTCAAGCCCGCTGGCACGGGCGCTCTGGAGACACTGCCGGCAGCCCTGAGTGAGCGGATTGCCCGTCCCGGTGTGGGCGGCTTCTGGACGGATGCCGGGCAGATGTTCTACAGCGTCGCCATGCCGTTCGCCGGTGGCCCCTGGACGGTGCTGGCAAGCATGCCGCGCGAGGAAATCCAGGCGGTGACCTGGCGTGTCGGTACTCAGTTGGCCATGGGCAGCGCCATCACCTTGCTGCTGGCCGTGATTGCCGTGGTCGCCAACGAGGTGCGCAACCTGGCCGGACGCACCCGTGAGGCAACCAATGAGATCTCGGCGATGATCGGCAGCATCCAGAGTGAAACCGGCAGCGCCATCGCCACCATGGAGCAGGGCCGGCAGCTCATGCAGGACGGTCTGGAGCGCAACGCCAAGGTGGCGTCAGCGCTGGCGCAGATCAGCGAGCAGAGCGATGCCGCCGGTGAGCAATTCGCCGCCATCACCACCGCCACCAGCGAGCAGAGCAGTACCGCGACCGTGCTCAGCGCCAACCTGCAGAGCATTGCCCAGGCCAATGGTGAGCAGCGGCAAGTGGTGGCCAACCTGGCCGACACTGCGCGCGAGCTGGATCATCTGGCTTCGCAACTGCGTCAGGAGGTCGAGCGCTTCCGTTGAGTCACCCTGCTGCGGGGCGATACTGCAGCGCTTCGGCCAGGTGGGCACGGCTGATGTGCTGTTCCTCTGCCAGGTCGGCCAGGGTTCGCGCGACCTTGAGCACGCGATGGGCCGCGCGCAGGGACAGACCCAGGCGTTCGCAGGCGCCCTCCAGCCACTGCCGGTCTGCATCGCCCAGGGCGCAATGCTGGCGCAGACCGGGCAAGTCGAGAAAGGCGTTGGCCACGCCCTGGCGCTGCAGTTGCCGGGCGCGGGCCTGCGCGACCTTGGCGGCGGCCTGAGCGGTGCTTTCGCCATCCTGCGGTGCGGCATTGAGGGCCGTTGTTTCGCGGGCTACCGTAAGGTGCAGGTCGATGCGGTCGAGCAGTGGCCCCGACAGCTTGGCGCGGTAGCGCTGGATCTGCTCCGGCGTGCAGCGACAGCGGTTGCTTGGGTCACCCAGGTAGCCACACGGGCAGGGATTCATCGCCGCCACCAACTGAAAACGCGCCGGGAAACGCACCTTGTCGCGTGCCCGGGCAATCACGATATGACCGCTTTCGAATGGTAGGGGTGAATCTCACACATTTATCACCTGTGGTCTTTACCCTTACCACCGATATATCATTGAGCCATTACGTCGCAGTAATTATGGAGTGCGTGATGTTCGGATTTAGTAAAAATAAAAATATTTACATCGAACAAATAGGGTCGAAGTTAAGAAAAGAATACAAGATTGACATCCATATTTTTCCTAGTGCGATTGAATACTCTAAATTAGTTGAAACTGCTTGGGCAGCCAAGATGAATGAAGATGAAGCGGTAATGTCTGTAGCAGTTTCATACTTCTTATTTCTTTGTAAAGGAGGCTCTTTTGTTGATGCATCTGATATTTTATTTAGGATAGAAAATATAGCAGGCTATGTATTACCAAGAGAAATTATTCGAGAAAAGCATTGGTTAGTTTTTTCCAATGCCATAAGCGAAGGTCGGGCGATACTTGGAATAAAATAGTAAGGTCTTTTAGGACGCTTGAACTCGTTCAAGCGTTCTAAATGACCAGCCGTCAGCACTCAACCATATTGACTAATTGTTGAATGTCATTGTCCATTTCTAACAAATACCAATCTCTGTATTTGATGACATTTGGCTGATTTTCTTTTCTATCAATTCTCATCATTGTTGCTTTTTTTTCAGTTGCAAAATGATTATTGGAGAAAATTACAGTTCCAATTCCAATATTTCTTTTGATTATTACTGTTTCTTTAGTTGCATAATCTTTATATGAGAGATAAAGACAATCTTGAAAAATCTTCTCATATAATTTGATTTTCCCTGCACTCACATTTTCCATTGTGAAAATTTCTGCAAGATTAGGGTTTTCACTCACATAACTATTAAGAAGAAGGGCAGAGCACTTCTTTGACTTAATAAGTTTAAATGATGGGGAATTCGTTGCGTTTATCTTTGCGAAGGTTTTACTAGGAACTTCAATAAAAGAGACTTTTCTAGCAAATGAATATTTGCTTTCAATCTCTTTTACTTTTTCGATGATTGACAAATAAGCGTCATAATCATCAATCAAATACACGCTACAAACATCATAAGCAGTTTCTTTATTGACATAAGAAACTAAAAGGTCGTTGATTTCACCAACATAAATATCAAACTTCTTATTATCTCCACTCATATATCCCTCTTTCTTATTCTCTTATTTATATTTTCCCATATAAATATATAATGTCAAGAAAGTCGGAGGAGCTTTTTAAATATATTTTCAATAATCAAGTGTTAATAACCATTATGCAAAACGCACTGAAAAACTTCGTTTTATGATTTGCTTCGCTTCGCTCTTCAAATCTGCGAACTTCGTTCGCTTATTCCAGTGGTTTTAGCCCGTTAGGGCGTGCTCTGCTGCACTCGAAAAAGTTTTCAAGTCTTCTTATAAATACTTAAAAGATACTTAGGACAGTTATTTAAGGCTGATTTTAAGCCAAAATTTAGGGGCATATGGGGGTGGCTCTATGATGTATATGGGGGTGGCTCTATGATACATAAGGGGGTGGCCTTATGATGGATATATGTATGGCTCTATGATGATATGGTGGCGGCTATATGATACATAATAATATTAGGACGGGTGTTCTATTGACTTATTGGAATTATATGGTTTGATATAACTATATAATCAAATAAGGAGCAATATGACATACATATTTAACAGTTTACAAAGTGAAAAAGAAATCTACGCACAAGACGACTTTGTTTCTTTCGCTAAATCAATTCTTCACCTTCCAATATTCCAGTCCGTGACTACTGGAAAGAAAATAAGAAAAGAAATAATCATTGATAGGTTCTATGGTTTCCAGAATGTGGAAATGCGTTTCTATCCATTGTCTGTAAATTTCGACTTTGATGTTTTCTATTATCTGCTCAAAATGAAGTTAAAAAGTGATAGATTGACTTTCACGATTAACTTAAATCATTTTATGAAATTTCATAAAGTGCACCCAAGCAACAAAAAAGTTTACATAGAGAAGATACATAAGTCATTAGAGAATATGCTTGATTTCTACCTTGCGTTTAGTTATGGCCCGAAAACATATAAATGCCATTTACTTACACATGTGGAAGAAAACAAAGAAAACAGAGAAGAAATAAAAATTACTTTTAGTAAATTCTTTGAGCAGTTTTATGAATATGATGCAAATCTAATCTTTAACATTTGCTTGAGCGACTACAAGAAAATAAAGAGCGATTACGCAAAAATACTTTTTATGTTCTACACAACAAACCAATTCAATAACTCAACATTTAAAATTAATGAGATATTGAAGAGATTGCAGGCTGAAAGTTTTGGCAGGCAAGACGTTGTAAAAAAGATAAACAAAGCACACAAGGAATTGATAGACCTTAAGTTTCTTAAAGCAGTTGAGACGATTAAACCTGAAAAAGAAATTGAGGGCTATAAAGTGTCTTTTCCAAAAAGAAGGGAAGGTTTTTTACCAACGGTTGCAGAGAAACCTAAAAGCAATACTGATGAATCATCTATCTGTGATGAAGCATTACCATTCTAAAGCCCTAACGGGCTTTTTATTTATATGTTATACCTGTTCCTTTTCTTACTCGCGGCCTTTAGTTTTCCGTCAATTGGTGAACCTGAATCACCATCATCAAGCAACTTGTTGATATGCTCTAAAAAGACTTCTCTAGTCTCATCATCTAAGTCTTTTACTCTCTCCATTACCTTGTCGAAAATTTCAGCATCATAAATTACCTTGCCTTCTAAAATATCACGAATGTTTTCAAGCATTTCTTTTTCATCGTAGTCGCTATATTCTTCAAGTAATTCATTTACGAAAATCTTGAAGTTATCAAGGCTATCCTGTCCAACCTTCTTTTCAGGTTCGTCAGAACCTGATGCCATAGGCTGCTCTATATCGTTTTTAAGCAGGTTAGGTTCGCCCTGGTGCATAGGTAGCGGCTGATTAGATTCAGGTGCTTCTATGGCTTGTTTTGGTGGGTTCTGTTGGTCGTTCTTCTTCCACTCTTTGAGCTTCTCAGCATACTCAGCTTTTCTAATTTCAAGCTCCTTGGTATCTGCCGGGGTTGGTTTATAGCCTGACAAGGTGAATCCTTTGGCTTCCAGATTCATCATGTGAAACTCCATCCACATTTTCTTTTTCGCCCAGTCTGGCCCGCTGCAAGTCAACGGCCCCGGTTTCTTCATGTCAGCAGTAAGACGCTGTAAACCGGCTTTTATTGATTTGCTGGAAAGGTCATTAAACTGAACCTTAGAAGGGGCTTTGTGATATTCAAAAGCCTTTTTGTTATTTGAGTTCTTATAGTAATACTCAACCGATTTGGAGCTGCTTTGCTGGGTAAAATCTTTATGAAGGGTTGTTTTACACTTACCTTTCATAAAGTCAGTTTCTTCATTCGTTTGAATTAGAGCAATATGGTTTTCTTTTGGCTTCTTGCTGTAATATTCAAGCAGCTCATCAAATTGGTGTATTTCTTCAAGATTCTTTTTAAGTGCTGTGTAATGAATGCCCAAATCTGATGCTTTGAATGTTTCACCTTCTTTCTCTACTGAATAACCAGTTTTCCCATTCTGTATAAATGAATAGCCGGACAAGCTCATAATATTGAAGAAGGCAGTTGTGTTTATACTGTCATTGATTAACTCTTTAAGTTCGTCTTTAAACTGCTTTTTCTTTGATGTTAACCCACGCTTTTCAAGTGCCTGTTCTTTCTTATTCTGTGGTGGTTGTGTTTCAAGGTCTGGCTTTAAAGACTTTCTATTTGTTACCTGTGTTAGTCCGTGCTTCTGCTCTAAATCTGTTAGTTTTTGCTCTATGATACGGAAATCATCAACTTGATTATATATCTTGTTGTTGAAGTCTCTGGGTGCCCAGACAAAATGAACATGAATGTGCTTTTTATCTGTATGAACAGCAAAAGCGTGCTCACGGTTTAATCCGTGAGTGTGTTCATACAATTCCTTGGCTATGGAAAGGGCTTGTTCTGGGGTGATTTTGTCGGAAGGGTCAAAAGATACCATTTCGTGAAAACTGGTATTGTGCTGCTTGCCTTTGCAAGCCTTATCGAATTTTTTGGCTAGAAACTCTATAAACTCTTGCGTTGTTCCTGTTTGAAGTCTGTTGCTATCTATAAGTGCTGACTTCTTCAAAGCATATCCAAGGGTGTTTTGTGTTTCTCCTTTATCTTTCTGCGTGCTTAATTTTTCTCTTATCATATATCCCCATTGTTGTTGTTCTTAATCACCACCCTTTCTTCATATTCGGAAAATTTCTTGTAGAGATAATCAAACATTTTGCGAGCATCATTTATTGTCCCGATGTTCTGGTCTAATTTTTTGTAGTTTCCGCTATTTACTGCTGCGGCAATTTGATTAAGGTTGCTGCCGAGTTTATTTATCGTTGGTTGCATCTTGTTTTCAATCCAGTCGATATATCTATCGTTTCTTACCTCAATGATTGTGCAACCTTCAATAGCCAGTTTTTCGATATACTTTGCTTGGCTGATACCTAATAGTTGAGCATTGTTTTTTATATGCTCTTTTGCTTCTTTTGATATTCTTATATTGAACTGTTCACCTTTTCTTTCTCTTGCCATATAGCCTCCTGTATTATTATTTGCTCTCCTATTTTTCAAACGCAGTGCAGAAAAATCGAGTAGGGAAGTAAGTGAAAAATGTCGAAGACTTTTGAACGGTAGGAGAAAAACGAAGTTTTTATCCTATACATTCCCATTGCTCGCCTATATCTTTTGCTTACTTATATTTTCAAGTTACCATATATTTTAATGTTTTCAAGTTGTATAGGGCGGGCTGCTTTTATTGTATAGGGCACATATGTATAGGGCCGCAATGTATAGGGCGAAAATAATGTATAGGGCGGATGTATAGGAAAAGAAAAAGGCCACTGAATAGCGGCCTGGGATAACTGAACAAAGTGGCTAATTGAAATATTGATTTAGATTGTCAATGCCAAATTCTTTTAATGGATTATGGAGTGGAAACTTTTTATTGATAACATCAACATGTATGTCTTTATAGTAAATCTTGCATCTTAACACTCTGGCTTTCTGGTCGAATGAAAAACTGAAAGCAATATTGTTGCTTGTGAAGAAACTATTGATTTTTAACCTTCCGGCTTCTGTCTTATATAAATCAATTATGTCATTGTAAGAATGAACCATCAAAGAAACATTCCTTGTTGAGCTTTCAATATTAAGCTCCGCAAGTTCTCTTTCTAATGCTTCAATCTTGATTTCTGTTTCACAAGCTTTCTTTATGAAAGCGGCTGGAATAATCCCATCTGTGAATGCTTCAAAAGATTTATTGATATTGTCTTGATAGTTCTTTTGTTCAAGTAGCAGATTTTTCACATGTGAAATTTTCTTTTCGAGTTTTTTGTCTTTTTCTGTGCTTGTTAAAAGTTTGAATAAGGTTTTATGAAATGAGCCGACTGATGCCGTTTCATTATTCCATTCATTAGGGTTGATTGTTTCGCTGCTTGTGGTTGCGAATTTAACTAATTCTAAAAACACACCAAAAGCCAAATCAAATCTAAAACGCGGGTGATTGCAGCCGTTCTTTAATTCTTTTCTGGTGAAACATTGGAAGTATGGATAAACAACGCCTTTGGGGTTCGTTTGCTTTTCAAATAGCATTGAAGCATTGCAATTGCTACATTTAATTGAGTGTCTGAAAATATTCAAACTACCTACGGTTTGATTTCCATAATGTTTACGATGTGCTCTATTTTTCATTGAAGCAACTGCTTCATTGAATAGCTCAAATGAAACGATTTGAGGATAATAATTTTCAATATACCGTTCAAATACCTTCTTTTTATTTTCGTTCCGTCTTTGAGCCATATATGAGCCGAGAACGTATTTAGTGTCTAAAAGATGTTTAATGTTGCGGTTAGTCCATTTCCGCTTTGAATATTCATTTATCTTTTTAATAGTCAATGAAACGCCAACATATTTGAGGCTTTCAAATATGTCTCTAATTTCTTGGGCCTCATCTTCTACTATTTCAAAGCGGTTTTCTTCTTTGTTGAATGAAATCCCATATGGTGGATTATGACCATTAAAAATAGTCTTTTCTTCATCTGCTAATGTTTTAGCTCTATTCCAAGCAGATTTACGACGAACAGATTTAGTTTTGCTTTCTTCGTGTGCTCGTTGAGCAATGACAGAAAGCATAATGTCTTGCTCCATACCATCTTTGGCACGGCTATACATCTGACCATCAATCGTGGTTACAAGAGTCACACCACGGTCTAAAATCGTATAAACAAGGTCTTTGGATAACCTCATTTTTTGGCGTGATAGCCGGTCAATTGACTCAACAAAGACAAAATCACCATCTTGGATTTTTTGACTAATAATTAAGTCGATAAGGTCTTTGAGCTTTCCTTTGTTTTTATTTGAGCCGTCAAAGCCAGATATGCCGGTATCACTGAAAATGTTTTCAGTCCGTAGCTCGATACCTTGCTGCTTTGTAATGGCCTGAATTGAAGCCATTTGACGGTCTACCGAGTCTCTACCGGCTTCGCCCTGGGCTTTCGATGAGTAGCGTATGTAGGCGTATGCGGTAGGCATTCCGGGCTTCCTGCTGAGATCTTAGGAAGTGTGAGAATACCACCTACCAGTCTCCAGCGGTTCGCGCAGCACTTCCAGCACCTTGCGGTCGAATTCCGGCAACTCGTCGAGAAACAGCACGCCCATATGGGCCAGGGTAATTTCACCCGGTTGCGGGCGGCTGCCGCCGCCGACCAGTGCCGGCCCCGAGGCGCTATGGTGCGGGGTGCGAAAGGGGCGTTGCGGCCAGTGCTGCAGGGGCGCGTGGCTGGCCACCGAATGAATCGCCGCAACCTGCAGCGCCTCGCTTTCGTCCAACGGCGGCAGCAGCCCTGGCAGGCGGCTGGCCAGCAGCGTCTTGCCGGTACCGGGCGGGCCGCTGAGCAGCAGGTTATGCGAGCCGGCAGCCGCCACCAGCAAGGCGTGTTTGGCGGCCAACTGGCCCTGGACTTCGGCCAGATCCGGGTAGGGGCGGCTCTGCCTGAGCAGCCCCTGTGCGAGATAAGCGTCGAGCGGTGCGCTGCCGTTGAGGTGCGCGGCGATCTGCAACAGATGCTCGACGGCGATGACCTTCAGCCCCGAAGCGAGGCTGGCTTCTTCGGCATTGGCGTGCGGCACCATCAGGGTGCGTCCGGCTTCGCGCGCTGCCAAGGCGGCCGGTAATACGCCCTGTACCGGGCGTACCGCGCCGGACAGCGCCAATTCGCCCAGGCATTCGTATTCATCCAGTGACTGCGCCGGCACCTGGCCGCTGGCGGCGAGAATACCCAGGGCGATGGCCAGATCGAAGCGTCCGCCGTCTTTCGGCAGATCGGCAGGTGCCAGATTCAGGGTGATGCGCTTGCTCGGAAATTCGAACGCGGCATTGAGGATCGCACTGCGTACACGATCCTTGCTCTCCTTGACCGCCGTTTCCGGCAGGCCCACCAGGGTCAGGGATGGCAGGCCGTTGGCCAGGTGCGCTTCGACGGTGACGGCCGGGGCTTCGACGCCGACCTGGGCGCGGCTGTGGACGATGGCCAGGGACATGATCGCTCCTTGATCAGGTGGGGTGCAGTGCCTGTAGGAGCGGCTTCAGCCGCGAAGCCTGTTCGCGGCTGAAGCCGCTCCTACAACATAACCTTAGTCTGCGGCAGTGAGCTTGGCTTCCAGTTCGACGACTTTGGCCTCCAGTGCCTCGAGGCGGGCACGGGTGCGGGCCAGCACCACCATCTGGCTGTCGAACTCCTCTCGGCTGACCAGATCGAGCTTGCTGAAGCCGCTCTGCAACAGCGCTTTGAACTGTACCTCCAGTTCGGCACGCGGCAGCGGGCTGTCGCCACTGAACAGGCGCGAGGCGTGAGTGCTGAGGGTGTCGAGCAGGGCTTTTGGCGGCAGCATGATCAGGTTCCGTAAACAAACGGTCGGCAGTGTAGCACGCAGCTGTCAGCGGGATGTTCAGGCGTGGTCTGCACGATTTTTGAGCATTGCGTGATATGTCGATGCACCAAATGTGTGCGGCGCGTCCGGTGTGAAGGGCCGGACAATGCCGCCCGAAACAGGTAAAGGCTTGATAGATGGCGCTTTTGCGTGAGCTGGCAAGCTTTCTGCTTAGACCCCAGCAACGCATGCACCGATGCAGTTCCGGTGCGGCAGGCGAAGCGGGGAGTGTTTCGTCGGGAGCGGTTGGTGGGTATCGATCACGCCAGGCTGGAGCGGTCGGTGCATTACAAAAGCCAGACACTGCGCTTAGACTTGGCCCGGGTTCGTAATTCCTGGGGCAAGTCCACCTTTCACGGGAGAACGTTTCATGAAACTAGTCACTGCCATCATCAAGCCGTTCAAGCTGGACGACGTGCGCGAGTCACTGTCGGAGATCGGCGTGCAGGGCATTACCGTCACCGAGGTCAAGGGCTTCGGCCGTCAGAAAGGCCATACCGAGCTGTATCGCGGTGCCGAGTACGTAGTCGACTTCCTGCCCAAGGTGAAGATCGACGTGGCCATCGCTGACGATCAGCTCGATCGTGTGATCGAGGCCATCACCAAGGCTGCCAACACCGGCAAGATCGGTGACGGCAAGATTTTCGTAGTCAACCTGGAACAGGCGATCCGTATTCGTACCGGCGAAACCGATACCGACGCGATCTAAGCAAGCCTCCGAACCCCACGCCCCAGGAGTAAACCCATGACTCTGCGATCTTTCGCAGGGCTAGGAGCCCTTTTGCCCTCGAGTTCTGCCCGTGCGCCGTACTCGAAGGCGAATGCCGGAGCTGGCGATGCCCTCGCCGCTCTGCTGTGCCAGACCCTCTCAGGTCTTGCGCTCTGCCTAGTGATGGGAACGTCTGGCCGCCAAGCGGTTTACGGGGTTCCAGCTGTCCTGAACGAGCGTAGCAACGACCTGTAAAGCATGCGGAACGCGTCCGGCGCCAACCTGGACGTTTCAACCGAACAGCGCGCAACGAAAGCGCCGGCAAGAGGTGAAAAATGGATAACACAGCATTGACTGCATTGCAGTACGGCTTCGATACCTTCTACTTTTTGATCTGTGGGGCCTTGGTGATGTGGATGGCAGCTGGCTTCGCCATGCTCGAATCCGGCCTGGTGCGCGCCAAGAACACCACCGAGATCCTGACCAAGAACATCGCTCTGTACGCCTTGGCGAGCGTGATGTATCTGGTGATTGGTTATCACATCATGTACTCCAGCCCGGAAGGCGGCATCTTCCCCAGTCTGGGCTTCCTGATTGGTGACGAGAACGCCGTCGATGCCGTGCTGGCTGGTGGCGACGATGCGCCATACTACGCGGCTCGCTCCGATTTCTTCTTCCAGATCGTGTTCGCTGCCACCTGCATGTCGGTGGTCTCCGGTGCCGTTGCCGAGCGCATGAAGCTGTGGGCCTTCCTGGCCTTCGCCGTGGTCATGACCGGTTTCATCTACCCGGTACAGGGCTTCTGGAAATGGGGTTCGGGCTTCCTCAACGAAGCAGGCTTCCTCGATTTCGCCGGTTCCGGCATCGTCCACATGGCAGGTGCCACCGCAGCGCTGGCTGGCGTGATCCTGCTCGGTGCGCGTAAAGGCAAGTACGGTGCCAATGGTCAGGTCAACGCCATTCCGGGTGCCAACCTGCCGATGGCGACCCTGGGTACCTTCATCCTGTGGATGGGCTGGTTCGGCTTCAACGGTGGCTCGCAGCTGAAGATGAGCACCATCGAAGACGCCAACGCCGTGGCCCAGGTGTTCGTCAACACCAACATGGCCGCAGCCGGTGGCTTGCTGGCTGCACTGGTCGTGGCGCGCATCCTTTTCGGCAAGGCCGACCTGACCATGGCGCTGAACGGTGCTCTGGCTGGCCTGGTTGCCATTACCGCTGAGCCGCTGACCCCGAGTGCGCTGCAAGCGACTCTGATCGGTGGCGTCGGTGGCGTACTGGTCGTGTTCTCTATCCTGGGCCTGGACAAGATCAAGATCGACGATCCGGTCGGTGCCATCTCGGTGCACGGCGTCGTAGGTATCTGGGGTCTGCTGGCTGTCTGCCTGACCAACCCGGACGCCAGCCTGGGGGCCCAGCTGCTGGGTATCGTCAGCATCTTCGCCTGGGTGTTCATCGCCAGCCTGATCGTGTGGAGCATCATCAAGGCGGTGATCGGCCTGCGCGTCAGCGAAGAAGAGGAATACGAGGGTGTGGACATCGCCGAATGCGGCATGGAAGCCTACCCGGAGTTCACCGGCAAGAAGTGAGTTTCGCCGGGAATGACAAGGGCGCCTTTAGGCGCCCTTTGTTTTTTCTGGCAGCACGCTAGAATGCGCGCGCTGGAGCCATCGAGAGTGAGAGCGGCATGTGGCAGCAACGCATCATCAGTCTGCGTCCGCGTGAGCGCGGTTTTCATCTGGTGACCGAAGAGGTGCTGGGCGCATTGCCGGAACTGGCGCAGGTGCGTGTCGGTCTGCTGCACCTGTGGCTGCAGCACACCTCGGCATCGCTGACGGTCAACGAGAACGCCGACCCTGCAGTGCGCCGGGATTTCGAGCGCTTCTTCAACCGTCTGGTGCCGCAGGGTGAGTCGGGCTACGAGCACGATGACGAAGGGCCGGACGATTTGCCGGCGCACTTCAAGGGCAGTCTGCTGGGCGTTCAGCTGCAGCTGCCGATACAGCAGGGACGGCTGGCGCTGGGCACCTGGCAGGGTATTTACCTGGGCGAGCATCGCGATCATGGCGGTGCTCGGCGAGTGGTGGCGACCCTGCAGGGCGAGGCTATTTGAATTTTTCCGGTGGTGCGGTGTTCACTGCGCGACTGGGCTATAACTAACCTGCTTTTCGCAAGTCATGAGGTTGAACATGAGCGACGAAGACCTGGAACAAGACGATCTGGAAGCGGCCGATGAGGACGACGGTGAGGAACTGGCTGCAGCCGATGACGGCGACAGTGGCGACGATGAAGGCGACGGCGAGGTCGTAGCCAGCAGCAAGAAGAGCAAGGCCAAGTCTGTCGAGGTCGACGAGCTGCCGAGCATCGAAGCCAAGCAGAAGGAGCGCGACGCCCTGGCCCGCGCCATGGAAGAGTTCCTCGCCCGTGGTGGCAAGGTGCAGGAGGTGGAGCCCAACGTGGTCGCCGACCCGCCCAAGAAGCCCGACAGCAAATACGGCAGCCGCCCCATCTGAGGACGGCTAGCTACAAGGAGCCCGCCCCTGTGGCGGGTTTTTTGTGGTACGCCAGCCCTGGCGGCAATCCAGGGCGGCGCAGATCAAGGGGGGCGCAGTATGCCCGCGCCGGCATCTCGTAGGAGCCCGCTTGCGGGCGATCCACTTGCCGACGTCCTGATAGCCCGCAAGCGGGCTCCTACAAGTAACGCATCCAGCTGCTCAGCAGTGCCGGTAGCTCGGCCAGGCTGGCGATCTGCGCATCCGGGGTGGTTTCACCCTCCCAGGCCCGCCCTTGCGGGTTGAACCAGATCGCACGCATCCCGGCTGCCTGGGCGCCGGCAATGTCGTCACTGGGATGATCGCCGATGTGCACGGCGCGCTCGGCCGCCACGCCGCCTGCGCGGCTGAGTGCTTCACGGAAAGGTTTCGGGTCGGGTTTGCCGATGCCCAGTTCTTCGGCGCACAGGGCGAACTGGAAGTAGTCCGATAGACCCAGGCGCCGCACGTCGGCATTGCCATTGGTGATTACCCCGAGCATGAAGCGCTCGGCCAAGGCCTCCAGCGTCGGATGCACCTCGGTGAACAGTTCGACCTGATGGCGGGCGCTGAGAAAGACCTGGAATCCTGCTTCGGCCAGCGTCTGCGCCTCGCTGTGCGGGTAGCCGGCGTCTTCCAGGGCGTGAAACAGAATGCGCCGGCGCAGCTCGCTGAGGCGATGCTTGAGCATCGGCTCGGCGTCGAGCAGACGGCTGCGGACCGCCCACAGGTGTTCGACCGGCACCGCGCCCAGGCGCGGCGCATGCAAGGCCAGCCAATTGCGCAGGGCGGCTTCGGCATCCTGCATCACCGGAGTGACGTCCCACAGGGTGTCGTCGAGGTCGAAGGTGATCAGTTTAATGCTCATTCGGAGCCGCCTTTGCGCTTGGCACGTGGATGGGTCTGGTCGTAGACACTGGCCAGGTGTTGGAAGTCCAGGTGGGTGTAGATCTGCGTGGTGGCGATATCGGCATGACCGAGCAGCTCCTGTACCGCGCGCAGATCCTGTGAGGATTCCAGCATATGACTGGCGAAGCTGTGGCGCAGCATGTGTGGATGCAGGTGCTGGCCCAGTTCGCGCACGCCGGCCTGGCGCACGCGCAGTTGCACAGCGCGTGGCCCCAGGCGTCGGCCCTGCTGGCTGATGAACACGGCACCATCGTTGGGGTTGGCCAGCTTGCGCAGTGGCAGCCAGTGTTCCAGTGCCTGTCGCGCCATGCTGCCGACCGGCAGTTCGCGCACCTTGTTGCCTTTGCCGCGCACGCGTACCAGACCGGCGGGCAGGTCCAGGCCGTCGAGATCGAGTCCGACCAGTTCGGACAGGCGCAGGCCCGAGGAATAGAACAGCTCGAGCATGGCCTGATCGCGGCGGGCGATGAAGTCGTCCTCGACTGCGCCGTCGAGCAGTTGCGCGCTGCGGTCGGCGTCCAAGGTGCGGGGAAGGCGGCGCTCGCGTTTTGGCGGGCTCAGGCCGGTCGCCGGATCGTGACGGCACAGGCCTTCACGCAACAGATATTGATAGAGGCCGCGGGTGGCCGAGAGCAGGCGCGCCAGGCTGCGGCTTGCCAGGCCCTGCTGATGCAGGCGGGCGACCAGCCGGCGCAGGTTGCGTGTGTCCAGCCCGGCCCAGTCGCTCAGGCCTTCGGCTTCGCAGAATGCCCGCACCTTGCCGAGATCACGCCGATAGCCGTCGAGGGTATGCGTCGACACCTGGCGCTCGCGGCGCAGGTGTTCGATGTACGCGTCGAGGTGGGCTTCAAGTGTCACGTGCGGGGTTCCGAGCGGGCCGAAGGTGGATGAGCTTCATCATCCACCCTACACGACCTAGCGTACCGAACGCAGCGGTGTGGAGAAACCGGGCACGACACGTGCCAGTACTTCGGCGATATAGCTGAGGAACAAGGTGCCGAGCGAACTCTTGTAGTGCTGCGGGTCGGCGCTGCCGATGGCGAGAATGCCATGCAGGCCCTGATGGTTGAGGCTGACCACGGCGGCGGAGCCGACTTGCGCCGCGTCTTCCTTGCCGAAGAGAAACTCCAGCTCGTGCGGGCGCAATACGCCGCAGATGGTCTTGCCGCCGCTGAGCAGGCCGCCGACCTGTTGATGCGCCTCGGCCGAGCTGACCGAGCGACCGACCGGCAGCTTGTTGTCGCTGAACAGGATCAGGCCAACGAAGGGCACCTGGAATTCATGGCGCAGGCTGTCTTCAACCACACCGACCACTTCCTCAAGGCTGCCGGCATCGAGCAGGTCGAGCACCAGGCGACGCGTCTTGTCGAACAGGCGGTCGTTGTCGCGCGCCACGTCCATCAACTGGCCAAGGCGGTGGCGCATCTCGATGTTGCGCTCACGCAGCAACTTGACCTGGCGCTCGACCAGCGACACAGCGTTGCCGGGCTGGTGCGGAATGCGCAGTTCGGGGATGAGTTCTTCATGGTCGATGAAGAACTCCGGGTGCAGGCGCAAATAGGCGGCGACCGTTTCCGAATCGAGCGGTTTGGGCGAATCCTGCTGGTCGGTCATAGGCGAATCTGTCCTTCGTATACGCGGGCAGCCGGGCCGGTCATCATAACCGGCTGACCGTCGCCTGCCCATTCGATGGACAGTTTGCCGCCCGGCAGCTCCAGTTGCACGGGCGAATCCATCCAGCCCTGGCGAATCGCCGCGACCGCTGCGGCGCAGGCGCCGGTGCCGCAAGCCTGGGTTTCGCCGGCGCCACGCTCCCATACGCGCAGACGCGCATGCTGGCGATCAAGCACCTGGAGGAAGCCGACGTTGACCCGTTGCGGGAAGCGCGGGTGGTGTTCCAGTTTCGGCCCGAGGCTGTGTACGGGCGCGTCATCGACGCTGTCGACGCGCAGCACCGCATGCGGGTTGCCCATCGACAGTGCGGCCAGCTCGACGCTTTGGCCGTCGACCTCGACGTGATAACTGAGCGCCGCCTGTTCGGCCTGGAAGGGGATCTGTTCCGGCTGCAGGCGCGGTGCGCCCATGTTGACGCAGACCTGGCCGTCGTTCTGCACGCGCAGCTCGATGATGCCGCTCTTGGTCTCGACGCGAATCACCTTCTTGGTGGTCAGGCGCTTGTCCAGTACGAAGCGGGCGAAGCAGCGCGCGCCGTTGCCACATTGCTCCACCTCCGAACCGTCGGCGTTAAAGATGCGGTAGCGGAAGTCGACGTCCGGATGGCTCGGCGGCTCGACGATCAGCAACTGATCGAAGCCGACGCCGGTGTGGCGGTCGCCCCACTGCTTGGCATGCTTGGGTTGCACGTGGGCGTGCTGACTGATCAGGTCGAGGACCATGAAGTCATTGCCCAAGCCGTGCATCTTGGTAAAGCGCAATAGCATGACGTCGCCCTCAGGCCGGCAGCAGGCTTTCGCCGGCGTAGAGCTCTTGAACCGTCTCGCGACGACGTACTTCATACGCCTGCTCGCCGTCCACCAGCACCTCGGCGGCACGGCCGCGGGTGTTGTAGTTGGAACTCATGACGAAGCCGTAAGCACCCGCCGAGCGCACGGCCAGCAGGTCGCCTTCGGCCAGCACCAGCTGACGATCCTTGGCCAGGAAATCACCGGTCTCGCAGATCGGCCCGACCAGGTCGTAGTGGCGCGCCTCGCCGTCACGCGGCTGCACCGGCGAAACGTCCATCCAGGCCTGATACAGGGCCGGACGGATCAGGTCGTTCATCGCCGCATCGACGATGGCGAAGTCCTTGTGCTCGGTGTGCTTGAGGTATTCGACCTGGGTCAGCAACACGCCGGCATTGGCGACGATGAAGCGCCCCGGCTCGAATACCAGCGACAGCTCACGGCCGGCCAGGCGCTTGCGCACGGCGGCGATGTAATCGCCGGCCAGCGGCGGTTGTTCGTCGCGGTATTGCACGCCGAGGCCGCCGCCCAGATCCAGGTGCTTGATGGTGATGCCGCGCGCGGCCAGCTTGTCGACCAGCAGCAGCAGGCGATCCAGCGCATCGAGGAAGGGTTCGAGGGTGGTCAGCTGCGAGCCGATATGGCAGTCGACGCCAATCACGTCCAGGTTCGGCAGCTCGGCAGCGCGGGCATAGACCGCCTCGGCCTGCTCGATATCGATGCCGAACTTGTTTTCCTTGAGGCCGGTGGAAATGTACGGGTGGGTGCCGGCGTCCACGTCCGGGTTGACCCGCAGCGAGACGGGCGCCTTGACGCCCAGTTCTGCGGCGACCTTCTGCAGGCGCTCCAGCTCGACACTGGATTCGACGTTGAAGCAATGCACGCCGACTTCCAGCGCGCGGCGCATGTCGTCGCGGCTCTTGCCGACACCGGAGAAGACGATGCGGCTCGGTTCGCCACCGGCGGCCAGCACGCGCTCCAGCTCACCGCTGGAGACGATGTCAAAGCCGGCGCCAAGGCGCGCCAGCACGTTGAGCACGCCGATGTTGGAGTTGGCTTTCACCGCGAAGCAGACCAGGTGCGGCATGCCCGCCAGGGCGTCGGCATAGGCGCGGTACTGCCCTTCGATGTGGGCGCGCGAATAAACGTAGGTGGGCGTGCCGAAGCGCTGGGCCAGCGCGGACAAGGCGACGCCTTCCGCGAACAGCTCGCCGTCGCGGTAGTTGAAGGCTTCCATGGTGCAGCTCCTGTCAGAGTTCGAAACGGTCTCGGCTGTTGCCGGCGTTGTCGTCGCCCGGCAGGTACAGCGGGCCTTTCTGACCGCAGCCGGCCAGCAGGCAAACGGCGGCGAGGAGCGCGAGGGTCAGTCGCTTCATGGGGCAGTCCTTGAAATAAGCGTGAATTGCGCCGGAGTATACCGACCCCCCGTCACCTTGCCTATGCGCCCGGCGCCCGCCTGGCGGGGCGCCGGCTCGATCTGCATCTGCCGTGGCATGAGTTAGCATGGGGGCCGTCATGAGGAGCTTCGATGGACAAACCTGCGATTCTGGCCGGCACGGTCTCCGTGGCCTATCTGCAAGGGCTGGTCGAATACCTGCAGCGCCAGGGGATCGCACCCGAGGCACTGCTCGCCCATGCCCAGCTCGGCCCGGAAGTGCTCGGTCAGCGCGATCAGCGCATCGCGGCCAGTGCCTACCTGACGCTGCTGGGCGAAGGTGTGCGCCTGAGCGGTGACCCGAATCTGGGCCTGCATCTGGGGGAATCGGTGCGGCCGGGTTATTACGGCGTGCTCGGTTACCTGATCATGAGCTGCGCGACCCTGGCCGACGCGCTGCATCGCCAGGCGCGCTATGCCTCGCTGGTCGGCAATCTGGGGCAGGTGGTGCTCGACGACGAGCCCGCCCGCTTGGACGGTGAAGCGCTGGTCGCACATCGCTGGCAGCCGCTACTGGCACAGCAGCAGCGGCAACTGAGCGAGGAAACCCTGGCCGGCTGGGTCAGTTTCGGGCGCTGGATCAGCGGCCTGGACATCGCACCGACCGAGGTGCGTTTCCAGCATTCTGCACCGGCCGATACCTCGGAGCATGCGCGTATCTTTCGTTGTCCGGTGCAGTTCGATCAGCCCGACAACGCCCTGGTATTTCCCAGGCGCCTGCTCGCAGCGCCGCTGAGCCAGGCCGACGCGCAGGTGCGCGGCATGCTCGATGCCTACGCTGATCGGCTGCTGGCTGAACTGAACCAGGGGCACGGCGTACTCGATCGCGCGCGCCTGGAGCTGGCGCGCCAGTTGCCGGAGCAGGGGCCGGACCTGGAGGCCATAGCTGCTGCCCTGGCGCTGAGCCCGCGGACCTTGCAACGGCGTCTGCGCGAGGGTGGCCTGTCGTTCAGTCAGCTGGTCGATGAAACGCGCCAGCAGCTGGCGCTGCACTACTTGCGCGACCCGGCGCTGGAGCTGGCGGAAATCGCCTTTCTGGTCGGCTTCAGCGAAGCGGGTTCGTTGGCCCGTGCATTTCGTCGCTGGACGGGAACGAGTCCGGGCGAGTACCGTCGCCACTTTTGTGCCTAGGCCGGCTATTCTGGCCTGGCGCTTACCGCTAATTTTTCTGCAGTTGCTGCATCTAGTGAGGACACCCCGATGAGCCTGAGCGAAGCCCGCTTTCACGACCTGGTCGATGCCACCCAGCAGGCGGTGGAGGACATCTTCGACGACAGCGGCCTGGACGTCGATCTGGAGAACAGCGCCGGTGTGCTGACGGTGCGCTTCGACAATGGCAGCCAGCTGATCTTCAGCCGTCAGGAGCCGATTCGTCAGCTGTGGCTGGCGGCCCGCTCCGGTGGCTATCACTTCGACTACGACGAGGCCGAAGGGCGCTGGATCTGCGATACCAGTGACGAGCAACTGGGCGAGATGCTGGTGCGCATCACCCTTGAGCAATGCGGCACCGAGCTGGAGTTCGATGAGCTCTGAGCCGAGCGAAGCACCGCTGGCGTCACCCTGTCGGCGCCAGTGCTGCCTGGATGAACATGAGCAGTGCCTCGGTTGTGGCCGTACCCTGCAGGAAATTCTCGACTGGGGCACGGCCGACAACGTGCGGCGGCGCGTGATCTGCCAGGCCGCCGAGCAGCGCTTGCGCGAGCGCCGGCAGGGCCGTTGACCCGGCAGTCTTGTTTATTTATCCGGCTGTGTTAGGGTCAGCAGAACATTCAGCTAAACCCCGCCTTCGGGCGGGGTTTTGCTTTTTTACGGTTTAGGCGAGGAGAGCGCCCGACATCATGAACAGCACACCAACCATCACCATTACCCGCCTCGATATGCAGCGTCTGGAGCGTCTGCTCGACAGCCTGGACGAGTTTGGCCCTGGCGCAGAAGCGCTACAGGCCGAGCTGGATCGTGCCGAAGTGGTGGGGCACGACGAGGTGCCGGCCGGTGTGGTGACCATGAACTCGCGCGTGCACTGCCGTGAGGAGAGCAGCGGCAAGGACTACCACCTGACCCTGGTCTACCCGGAGGATGCCGGTGGCGAAGGCAAGGTCAGCATCCTTGCGCCAGTCGGTTGCGCCCTGCTCGGCCTGTCCGTCGGCCAACACATCGACTGGCCGGCGCCGGGTGGCAAGCAGCTCAAGCTGACATTGCTGGAAGTCGAATACCAGCCGGAAGCAGCGGGCGAGTACGACCGGTGACCGGTTTTTACGCAGGAACCTCGTCCCGGGCGAGTGCAACCCTCAGGGCTTCACTGCTGGCGGCGGATTGCCGATAGCGCTGTGTCAGGCCTGCTGCAGTGCCGCATTCAGAGCATTCTCCAGCTCGCTCTTGTAGCGCAGGAAGTGCACGGTCTGCGCCCGCTGTCCGGCCAGTACGGCAGACAGGTCGAGGTCGGTGATGTAGCAGGGGTAGCGTTCGCCACCGGCACGCTGAACGATGATGTGCTTTGCCACGGCGCGATACAATTCGCGACCGTATTCCAGTTCGGAAAACTCGCGGTGGTTGCAGTACAGCGTGACATGGCGTTGGCGACCGTCGCCCGGCTCGACGATGGCCTGCACGTCGTAGAACGGGTGGCTGACCTGCGACTCGGGCGCGGGTCTGCGCTCCAGGCGCTGGGCGCGCAATGGTGCCGTCGGCAGCAACTGGTAGTAGAGGATTTCCAGTGCGGGCTGGCTGTCGGCGCCCTCGAGCGGCAGCATGGCATTACGCCGATACAGCAGTGACTGCAGGAAACGATGGATCGGTGTCAGCAGGCTCTGCTCGTCGCGAAATGGCAGGCGTCTGCGCCACAGGGCGTTGTGCTCGTCGAGCAGGGTCAGCTCGGCCTCACCGCTGCTCTCGTGGACGCGGTAGAACACCTGCAGGCACTGTGGGCGGCCCATGGGCAGGATCAGCGCCAGGTCGTCGCCCTCGAGTGCATGGCGATCCAGGCGCAGCGGGCTGTAGTGCTCCTGTTCGGCGCCCAGATGGTCGAGCAGGGCCGGCACGTCACCCAGAGTGGTGTGGCTGACCTGGCCGGGGGCCAGTTGCAGAACGTGATAATGCTGGCGCACCTGCACCAGGTAGCGTGACGGGTACCCTTCGGCGTAGCTGTCGAGCAGGTCGCGCAGCAGTTCTTCGACCCGTTCGGCGATGGGTTGTGCGCGGTTGCGGCAGTAGCAGCGTACCTGCACCCTGGGGAGCGCGCTGCCGGGCGGCAGGCTGTTGAGCAGGTCGCGCAGGCAGTCGAGCAGGGCGTCGGCACCGTCGTAACGGCTGACCTGCAGTTCGTTCCAGCTGTTGAGCACCACCTGGTCGAGGGTCAGCACCAGGTTCTCGCGTACCCCGGAATAGCCCAGCGCGTCGGTGCGGTCGGTGGTCATGTGCACGTTCATCTGGCTGTGCTGCTTGAGCGGGTCGACGCCGACATTGACCAGCAACAACACCTGACTGGGAGCGCTGGCGCGCAGCAGGGCGGCTTCTTCCACGGGCTGCTGGGGTAGCGGGAAGCTCTGTTGTAGGCTGCCGATCAGGTTGGACAGCTCGTATTCGGTTAGGTCGCTGGCGCCGGGGTGCAGCGACAGACGGGTGCTGCTGTCGATCACGCCGTTGCGATGGCACCAAGCGAGCAGTTCGATCAGTTCGCGCGAGCGCTTCAGCGGCGCGAAGTCGGCCCATTCCTGCGCGCCCAGGCTGCCGTTGAACAGCGCCCAGAGACGTTCGTTCGGCGCTTCGGGGCTGCTGTACTGAACCAGGGTCAGGGTGTCTTCGGCCAGATCCGGGGCGATGCCGGGGTTGATGAATTCGACCTTGCCGGCCTTGCGCTCGAAGGCTGCATACAGGCGCCTGCCCAGCACGTTGAGGTCGCGGTTGTTGAGCGAACTGCCGGCCTCGGTGCTGCGGGCAAACTGCGAGAGGAGGCGGTAGCTGTAGGTCAGCTCGTTGACCAGCACGCGGCGCTCGGCGCCAACCTGGCGCACCTTCCACTGGCTGCGACTGTCGAGCACGCTGAGCTGGCGGTTATGCCAGCCCCACTCGCCAGTCAGGCGCTCCAGTAGCAGGCGCTGCCAGCTCTTGGCGCGACCACGGGTTGGCGGGCGACTGACCTTCTTGTTGACCTTCAGGTACAGGCAGCGGCGAATCAGCTCCAGCCTTTCCTGATCGCCACGCGCGCTCAGATATTCCTCCAGGCGACGGTAGACGACGATATAGGGATCGAGCTCGTCGAGGTCCAGGCGGCCTTCGAACACTGCCCGCTTGAAGCGCAGTGCCAGGCATTCGACCTTGGGATGCTCGCTGGCGTAGACCTCGGTGAGCAACAGCTTGAGCACCGACTTGTAGGGCGACTCGATGCCCTTGTACAGCTGCCACATACCTGCGCCGATGAACTCTTCCGGTGGAATGCGTGCCAGATGACCAAGGTCGAGAACATCTTCGGCGCGCACGAAGCGCTTGCTCAGCAGGATGCGGCAGTAGTCGTGGTAGCGGTTTTCCTCGTAGACCGGCACCAGCCACCAGATCGGCGTGCGCCCGCCGAGCCAGATGGCGGTGCGGTAGAACTCGTCGAGCAGCAGATAGTGCTGGGTGGTGCCGCAATCGTCGGAGGTCAGTTGCGCCTCGCGCGCGCCCTGGGTGAAGCGCTGCGGGTCGACCAAAAAGACGTGCACCTCGGCGCCCTGGGTGGCGGCCCAGCTTTCCAGTTGGTCGCACTTCTTGCGCAGGTCCTGCAGTTCCTGCGCGCTGAGGCTGGGCGAGTGACACAACCACAGGTCCATATCGCTCTGTTCGGCCTGCGCCACGGTGCCCAGGCTGCCCATCAGGAACAGCCCATGCAGGGGCGCGGCGCCCTGGCCACGGCGTGGCTTGTAGACGAACGAGCGGGTCAGGCGCTGGACTTCGGCGAGGCTGTCGTCGTCCGGTTCGAAGCCACTGAGGCCCGCCGGTGTGCTGGCCGAGACGTAGCCGGGTAGCAGCGGATGATTGACGTGCAGCAGCAGCGGCAACAGCTTGAGCACCAGTTGCTGGCGCGTCGACAACGCCTCCATGGCGCGCTGCAGGCGACCCTGGTTGATCCGCAGAAAGCGCGCACGCAGCTGTGCCAGCACCTTGCGGTCGATGCCGTCATCGATATCGGGGCGTATTTCCTGCGTGCGCGTCATGCTCGAACTCTGCTGCGGGTGTGGCAAGCCTATCAGCGGCGTGCTCGCCAGTGCAGTGCCTGATTGTTATATCGCCCGTTATGTCGCTCGCTGAAGAGCGACCGGCGATGCCGAACAGTCATGGCTGAGCAGTCTTGCGCAGGTGCACCGCCCAGAGCGCGGCACATCTGCTGTGCGACGCTCTGATTCGCGGTGGGGCGTTATGCCTATCCCATTCGCGGGTAGAGTGGCGGCGGTTTGGATCAGGCGGAGGTGGCCTGGCGGTTCGACAGGATGGTCAGCAGGCCTTGTGCATGTTCGGCAGCATCGATGCCCAGACTGGTCAGATAGCCGCCATCGGCCTGGCTGACCAGACCTTTTTCATAAAGACGGGTGATGGCGCCCTGCGCTTTGAATGAAGCGTTGTTATGCACCTTGAGCCCCTCCTGGTGGTTGTCCAGGTTATACAGGGCGAGGATTTCCAGCTCGTCGATCAGGTCAGCGGTGAATACCTTCATGGTGACTCCGTCTTGTTGTTGTGGCGCTCCTGCAGTGTAGATCCATGTGCCGGGCTCTGACCATCGCCGCGTTGCGGGTGGGTGAGAATCAGCTTTCCGCCGGCAGTTCCGGCAGGGCGCGTAGCGCCTGCTCGTACCAGGTACCATCGAAGGGGCGATCCTCGCGCAGCATGGCGTCGACTTCGTGGGCCAGCACCAGGGCCATCAGTTCGAGGATTTCCTCACGCGCATAACCGACCAGTGTCAGCTTGTTGTACACCGCCGTGGCGGCGGCCGGCTCACCACTTTCCAGCTGATTCTCGATGGCCTGGATCAAGGTGGCTTCGGCGAAGTCTTCGTCTGGGTGGTCGTCGTGTTCGCTCATGGGGGCACCATGTTTGGGGAGGGGTTGGCCACGGAGCATGTGGGCACCGTGGCGCCAGGTCACTCGCGGTTGGCGATTTTCTGCAGATTCTCGTGGATCTTGAAGATCACGACCAGCAATTCGCACCAGATGCGCACGGCGATGGCGCCGCCGACCAGGGTGGCGAGGCCCACGAGGATAGAGCCATTGAAGATCAGGCCGATGCTGCTGACGAGTACGCCGAGCAGGCCAAGCCAGTAGACCACCGTGATGATGGTGGTGGTGAGCATGGTGTCGAAGAAGAATAGGGAGCGCATGTCATTTCCTTGTAGTGAGCTATGCCCGAGCCGAGTGGTCGGGGCGATCGTCATGATCCGCGCCAGAGTAGCAACATCGGCGTGACGGGTTCCAGAGTGCCATCTGTGCGGCCTGTCACGCCGCCATGCAGTGCTGGTGGGAGGGGCAGGTGCAACTCGCCAGTTCTGTATTGGCGGCTGCCCTACGAACCTGCGGCGAAGTCCAGCAGCGCCTGACCCGTCAGGCGGTAGGTGGTCCACTCGCTCTGCGGGCGGGCGCCGAAGGATTCGTAGAAGTCGATGGCCGGGGTGTTCCAGTCCAGCACCGACCACTCGAAGCGACCGCAGCCTCTTGCCACGGCCAGTTGTGCCAGGTGGCGCAGCAGCGCCTTGCCGGCGCCCAGTCCGCGAGCCTCGGGGCTGACGTAGAGGTCTTCGAGGTACAGGCCGTGCTTGCCCAGCCAGGTGGAATAATTGAAGAAGTACACGGCATAGCCGATGGGCCGGCCCTGGTGTTCGCAGATCAGGCCATGGGCCGTGGCGCGTTCGGCGAACAGGCTGTCACGGATGCCGGCGGCGTCGGTCTTCACCTCGTGCTCGGCCTTCTCGTAGATGGCCAGTTCGGTGATGAAACGCAGGATCAGCTCGGCGTCGTCAGGGGTGGCGGGGCGGATATTTATAGGCATGGAATGTCTCGTGGCAGTGTTCAGCTGTAAGTGACGGTCAGCCACGTCAGGGGCAGGCCAACCAGGCAGAGAAAACCGAACGCGGCGACCCAGGCGCTGCGCGAACCCATCGGGTCGGCCACGCGCAGCGGCAGATTCGGGTAGTGGCCCAGAGTCAAAAGTCGTAGTGCCAGCCAGCCGGTGGTGTAGAAGACGTAGCCGATGATGATCTCAAACGCGATCTTGGCGATTAGCGCCAAGCCGCGCAGCAACAATTCTGCCATGGGAACTCCTTTTCCCCAGTTTTCTCCGAGACGTCGCTTAGCGGCTAGCCAGCAGTTCCCGACCGCGCGCTACCGCCGCACGCACCTGAGCCGGTGCGGTGCCACCGATATGGTTGCGGGCGTTCACCGAGCCTTCCAGGGTCAGCACGGCGAACACGTCCTGTTCGATCTGCTCGCTGAACTGGCGCAGCTCGTCGAGGCTCATCTCGGCCAGATCCTTGCCGCTGTCGACGCCATACTTCACCGCGTGGCCGACGATTTCATGACAGTCGCGGAAGGGCAGGCCCTTGCGCACCAGATAGTCAGCCAGATCCGTGGCGGTGGAGAAACCGCGCAGCGCCGCCTCGCGCATGATTTCGCGCTTGGGCTTGATCGCCGGCACCATGTCGGCAAAGGCACGCAGGCTGTCACGCAGGGTATCGGCGGCGTCGAACAGCGGTTCCTTGTCTTCCTGGTTGTCCTTGTTGTAGGCCAGCGGCTGGCCTTTCATCAGGGTCAGTAGGCCGGTCAGGGCGCCGAACACGCGGCCGGTCTTGCCGCGCACCAGCTCGGGCACGTCCGGGTTCTTCTTTTGCGGCATGATCGAGCTGCCAGTGCAGAAGCGATCCGGCAGGTCGATGAACTGGAACTGGGCGGATGTCCACAGCACCAGCTCTTCGGAGAAGCGCGACAGGTGCATCATCGCCAGCGAGGCAGCGGCGCAGAATTCGATGGCGAAATCGCGATCCGACACGCCATCGAGCGAGTTGCCGCCCACGGCGTCGAAACCCAGCAGCTCGGCGGTGATTTCACGCTGGATCGGGTAGGTGGTGCCGGCCAGCGCCGCCGAGCCCAGCGGCATGCGATTGGTGCGCTTGCGGCAGTCGACCAGGCGCTCGTAGTCGCGTGAGAGCATCTCGAACCAGGCCAGCAGGTGATGGCCAAAGGTCACCGGCTGCGCGGTCTGCAGGTGAGTGAAACCGGGCATGATGGTCTCGGCTTCGCGCTCGGCCTGCTCCAGCAGGCCCTGCTGCAGGCGGGTGATTTCGGCGAGGATCAGGTCGATCTCGTCACGCAGCCACAAGCGGATGTCGGTGGCCACCTGGTCGTTGCGGCTGCGTCCGGTGTGCAGCTTCTTGCCGGTGACGCCGATGCGGTCGGTCAGACGCGCCTCGATGTTCATGTGCACGTCTTCCAGGTCGACGCGCCAGTCGAACTGGCCGGCCTCGATCTCGCTCTGGATCTGCTTCAGGCCGTCGATGATGGCGTCACGCTCGGCATCGCTCAGCACGCCGACCTTGGCCAGCATGGTGGCGTGGGCCATGGAGCCCATGATGTCGTGGCGGTAGAGGCGCTTGTCGAATTCCACCGAGGCGGTGAAGCGGGCGACGAAGGCGTCGACGGGCTCGCTGAAGCGGCCGCCCCAGGATTGGTTGGTTTTTTCGCTGCTCATGGCACTTGCTCTGGTTCGGGCTCTGGATCGGGCGGCCGCGTCGGCGGCCGGCATGGCGGACAAAGTGCGTCGATAATAACAGGGTCGGCAGGCGTTTCGCCGGGGCGCGTTCGCCGTTGGGCGTTCGATGGCGTTGTCGGCTGCTTCACAATTTTGCCCTGAAGGCGGCATTTCGGTGCTTTATTTTGTCCGGCTGGAGCCGTCTGGCTTGCCGGTTCGCAAGGCGAAACGGAAACTGCACCGATGCACACTCAATCGCTTGCCAAGAACAGACCCGCCGCCGTCGACGACTTCTTCGTCCCTGAGCTGTGCCAGCCCGAAGCGCTGCTGAGCATGGTGCTGCTGGCCGAATTGCTGGTGCTGGTACTGGTACTCGCCGAACCGATGACGCCGGGTTTCGACTGGGTGCGGCTGGCCCTGACGTCATTGTTCGTGCAGTGGATCGTGCTGCTGTCGGCTGCCGTGCTCTGCCGCTTGCGGCCGCTGCTGGCGCGTCTGCGTCCCGCATTGGCCGGGGGGCTGTGCGGCGCGCTGGTGGTGCTGCTGACCCTGGGTTGTACGGCCGTGGCCGACTATTACGAGCTGGGCGGGCCGCTGCCGCGCAGTGGTGAAGTGAATCTTTATCTGCGTCATGCGTTGATCAGCCTGATCATGTCCGCACTGCTGCTACGCTATTTCTATCTGCAGAGCCAATGGCGTCGGCAGGAGCAGGCCGAGCTGCGTGCGCGCATCGAGTCGTTGCAGGCGCGGATTCGCCCGCACTTCCTGTTCAACAGCCTCAACAGTATCGCCAGCCTGGTGGTGGTCGACCCGGCCAAGGCCGAGCAGGCGGTGCTGGATCTGTCCGATCTGTTTCGTGCCAGCCTGGCCAAGCCTGGCACGCTGGTGTCGTGGAAAGAGGAACTGGAGCTGGCGAAACGATATCTGTCGATCGAGCACTATCGGCTCGGCGAGCGACTACAGTTGCAGTGGGAGGTCGAAGGTGTGCCGGAGGATCTGCCGATTCCCCAGCTGACCCTGCAACCTCTGTTGGAGAATGCGCTGATCTATGGCATCGCGCCGCGTATCGAAGGCGGCCTGGTGCGGGTCGAGGCGGATTACCAGGATGGTGTGTTCAGCTTGTGTGTCAGCAATCCGTATGAAGAGCGGGGCGAGCAGCATCCGTCACGGGGAACGCAGCAAGCGCTGAGTAATATCGATGCGCGTCTGGCGGCACTTTTTGGGCCGCGCGCGAGTCTCAGCGTGGAGCGCCGTGACGGCCGTCATTACAGCTGTCTACGCTATCCTTGTGCGAGACTCACGCAGGAAGCCAGAGCAATATGAATGTCCTGATCGTCGATGACGAACCCCTTGCCCGCGAGCGCCTCAGCCGCATGGTCGGTGAGCTCGAGGGTTACCGGGTCCTGGAGCCCGCCGCCAGCAATGGCGAGCAGGCCCTGACCCTGATCGATAGCCTCAAGCCGGATGTGGTCCTGCTGGATATCCGCATGCCCGGCCTCGACGGCCTGCAGGTGGCTGCCAAATTGTGCGAGCGCGAAGCGCCGCCAGCGGTGATCTTTTGCACGGCTCACGATGAATTTGCCCTGGAAGCCTTCCAGGTCAGTGCCGTTGGCTATCTGGTCAAACCGGTGCGGCCTGAGAGCCTGAGCGAAGCGCTGAAAAAGGCCGAGCGGCCCAATCGCGTGCAACTGGCGGCGCTGACCCGTCCTGCGGCCGAGACTGGCGGTGGCCCGCGTACCCATATCAGTGCCCGTACCCGCAAGGGCATCGAGCTGATTCCACTGGAGCACGTGGTCTATTTCATCGCTGATCACAAATACGTGACCCTGCGTCATGAGGGCGGCGAAGTTCTGCTGGACGAACCGCTCAAGGCGCTGGAAGACGAATTCGGTGATCGCTTCGTACGGATTCACCGCAATGCGCTGGTGGCGCGCGAGCGTATCGAGCGCCTGCAGCGCACGCCGCTTGGGCATTTCCAGCTGTTCCTCAAGGGGTTGGATGGCGACTCGCTGGTGGTCAGCCGCCGTCATGTCGCCGGTGTACGCAAGCTGATGCAGTCTCTCTAAAGGGGGGCGTCGGCTGCGGCCTATGGCCGCCACCGTCTGCCGGCGCGGAGCGAGCCTGTTATGATTCGCGGCAATCGGTTTTCTGGAATTGCCCCATGTCCCGCGAAATTCGCATTGCCACCCGTAAGAGCGCCCTGGCCCTGTGGCAGGCCGAGTATGTCAAAGCCCGTCTGGAGCAGGCGCATCCCGGCCTGAAGGTCAGCCTGGTGCCGATGGTCAGTCGTGGCGACAAGTTGCTCGACGCGCCACTGGCGAAAATCGGCGGCAAGGGTCTGTTCGTCAAGGAGCTGGAGACCGCCCTGCTGGAAAATGAGGCCGACATCGCCGTGCATTCGATGAAGGATGTGCCGATGGACTTCCCTGAAGGCCTGGGTCTTTTCTGCATCTGTGAGCGCGAAGATCCGCGTGACGCCTTCGTTTCCACTACCTACGAGAGCCTCGATGCACTGCCGGCCGGCAGTGTGGTCGGCACCTCCAGCCTGCGGCGTCAGGCGCAATTGCTGGCGCGCCGGCCTGATCTGAAAATCCAGTTCCTGCGCGGCAACGTCAATACCCGTCTGGCCAAGCTCGATGCCGGCGAGTACGACGCCATCATCCTCGCTGCTGCCGGTCTGATCCGCCTTGGCTTTGAAGACCGTATCCGCAGTTCGATCAGCGCCGAAGACAGCCTGCCGGCCGGCGGCCAGGGGGCGGTGGGTATCGAATGCCGCAGTGCCGACGCTGACGTGCATGCCTTGCTGGCGCCGCTGCATCACCGTGAAACCGCGCTGCGCGTTTCTGCCGAGCGTGCGCTGAACAAGCACCTCAATGGCGGTTGCCAGGTGCCCATTGCCTGCTACGCCCTGCTCGAAGACGACCAGCTGTGGCTGCGTGGTCTGGTTGGTCAACCGGATGGCGGCCTGCTGCTGCGTGCTGAAGCCCGTGCCGCCAGCAGCGACGCCGAAGCTCTGGGCGTGCGTGTCGCCGAGGCGCTGCTGGCGCAAGGTGCCGATGCCATTCTCAAGGCCGTTTACGGCGAGGCCGGACACCCTTGAGCGCCTGGCGCCTGTTGCTGACCCGTCCTGCCGAGGACTGTGCGGCGCTGGCGCAGACCCTGGCCGCGCAGGGTATCGCCAGTCACTGCATGCCGCTGCTGGCCATCGAGGCGCTGGATGAAACGCCCGAGCAGCGCGGCGTCTTCGCCGATCTGCAGCGCTACTGCGCGGTGATCGTGGTGAGCAAGCCCGCCGCCCGCATTGGCCTGCAGCTCTTGGCTCGGCATGCCGCGCCATTGCCCGATCTGCCCTGGTTCAGTGTCGGTGCCGCCACTGCTGCGGTGCTCGCCGAGCAGGGGCTGCGCGTGTATTTTCCCGACGCGGGCGATGACAGCGAGGCGCTGCTCGCGCTACCTGCGCTGCACCGGGCGATTGCTGGTGCAACTCTGCCGCGCGTGCTGATCCTGCGCGGCGAAGGTGGCCGGGAGTTGCTCGCCGAGCGCTTGCGCAGCCAGGGCGTGACCGTCGACTATCTGCCACTGTATCGCCGTGTGCTGCCGCAGTATGCGCCGGGCGAACTGAGCCGACAGGTGCGAGCGGAACGCCTGAACGGCCTGGTTGTCAGCAGTGGACAGGGTTTCCAGCATCTGTTGCAGCTCGCTGGCGATGACTGGTCGGCCTTGGCTCGGCTACCCTTGTTCGTACCCAGCCCGCGCGTTGCCGAACAGGCCCGCGCGGCGGGTGCGCAGATCGTTGTGGACTGTCGCGGCGCCAGTGCCGCGGCCTTGCAGGCAGCGCTGGAGCAGTTTCCGGCTGCCGCCCTCTAAAAGGACGGATACGTGAGCGAAGCATCCACCCCGAACACGCCAGAAGAACAACCGGCCAGCGACGCCGTGAAACCCACGCCTGCTGCTGCGCCAGCGAGCACACCGCGCAGTGCTGGCGGCAGCAGCCTTGTCGCATTCGCCCTGCTGATTGGCCTGGCTGGTGCCGGTGCCGGCGGCTGGAGTCTCTGGCAACTGCAGCAGATGCATAGCCAGTATCAGCAGCGGGCCGAAGACCTGCAACGCACCCGTAATGACAGCGCCAGGAAGGTCGAGGAATTGGCCCAGCGCTTGGATTCACGCCTTTCCGCGCTGCCCAGTGCCGCCGAGCTGGACGAGCGCCGCCGTCTGCTGGCCAATCTGCAGAACGATCAGCAGCGCCTGAGCCAGCGCCTGGAAAGCGTACTCGATGGCAGTCGCCAGGATTGGCGCCTGGATGAAGCCGAGCATCTGCTGCGCCTGGCAACCCTGCGCCTGTCGGCATTGCAGGATGTGGCCAGCGCCGAAGCACTGGTGACGGCTGCCGATGACATCCTCCGCGAACAGGACGACCCGGCCGCCTTCGCCGCCCGCGAGCAGCTCAGCCGCAGCCTGGAAGCGCTGCGCACCACCGAACGCCCGGATCGTGTCGGCCTGTTCCTGCAACTGGGCGCCCTGCGTGAGCAGGCTGCTACGCTCAATCCCCTGGCGCCGACTTTCGAAGGGCAGGGCGACGTGCTCTCGGATCTGGCCGCCGAAGGCGATGGCAGTGCCTGGTGGAGCGAATGGGCGAAAAAGCTTTCCGACTACTTCCGTATCGAGTTCGACGCTGATCGCAACGTACGTCCGCTGCTGTCCGGGCAGAGCCTGTCGCAGGTACGCCTGAGCCTGTCGCTGGCGCTGGAACAGGCGCAGTGGGCCGCGCTGCATGGCCAGACCGGCGTCTACCAGCAGGCGCTCAGGCAGGCCGAGGAAATCCTCGATGCCCACTTCAATCTGGACAACCCGGACAGTCGCGCGCTGCGCCAGCGCTTCAGTGAGCTCGCCGACGCCAGTGTCGAGGTCAAGGTGCCGGATCTGAGCGAGTCGCTCGATGCGTTGCAGGCCTATCTGCAACGCAAACAGGCGCAACGCCGGCAGGGGGCCGCAGCGGCCGGGGAGGCGCAATGAAACGCCTGCTCTGGCTCCTGTTACTGCTGGCCATCGCCGCCGGGCTGTATCTGCTCAGTCTGGCCATCGAGGCCGACCGCGGTTATGTGCTGTTCGCCTACCAGGGCTTTCGCTACCAGTCCGGCCTGTGGGCATTCCTTGGCCTGCTGGTGGTCGTGGTGGTGCTGTACTACCTGATCAAGTGGACACTGCGTTTGTTGCTCAGCTCGACACGGCTGGCCAACCCCTGGTCGCGCCTGCATCGTAATCGCCGTGTGCGCCTGGCCTCCGAGCAGGGCATGCTGGATCTCGCCGAAGGCCGCTGGGCGCGCGCGCAGCGTCAACTGACCCGTGCCGCCGAGGCCGATAGCCAGCCGCTGATGTACTACCTTGGAGCAGCGCGGGCAGCCAACAAACTGGGCGAATACGAACAGAGCGATGCCTTGCTGGAACGCGCGTTGAACAGGCAACCGCAGGCCGAGCTGGCGATTGCCCTGACTCATGCCGAACTGCAACGCAACCGTGGTGACAGCGAGGCAGCGTTGCAAACCCTGCAGGCGATGCGTGAGCGTCATCCGGGGCATCATCTGGTGCTGCGACAGTTGCAGCGCCTGTATCTACAGCGCCAGGATTGGTCGGCCCTGCTCGGCTTGCTGCCTGAATTGCGCAAGGAGAAGGCGCTGCCAGCGGCCGAACTCGACGAATTGGAGCGCGAGACCTGGCGCGGTCGCCTGGCCGAGGTCGGTGATGGTGGGCTGGAGCAGGGTGAAGCTGCCTTGTCGTCATTGCACAAGGCCTGGAACCATCTGTCGGCCAGCCTGCGCCATGAGCCCGAGCTGATCGCCACCTATGTCGAGCAATTACGTCGTCTGGGCGCCCAGCAAGAGGCCGAAGAGGTGCTGCGCAGCGCGCTCAAGCGCGGTTATGACAGCCGTCTGGCGCGCTTCTATGGCGTGCTGCGGGGCGCAGATCCGGCGCGTCAGCTGCAAACGGCCGAACACTGGCTGAAACAGCACCCGCAGGATCCGGCGCTGTTGCTGACGCTGGGTCGCCTGTCTCTGCAGAATCAACTGTGGGGCAAGGCGCGTGATTACTTCGAAAGCAGCCTCAAGCTTGAGCGTCACCCGGAAACCTGCGCCGAGCTGGCGCGCCTGCTGGCACAACTGGGTGAGCTGGAGCGCAGCAACCAACTGTTGCTGGAGAGCCTCGGCCTGCTGCACCAGGGCTTGCCTTCTCTGCCGCAACCCAGAGGCGTCGGTGTCTGAACGGCTGCACCTGGTTGGTGCTACGAGTTCACCGTGCGGACGGAGGGACGTTCGGGCATGATGAACAGCCTGTCATGATGCCCCGGGCGCCTTGAAAGGCGCCCTTGCTTTCCTCTACCGTACCGCCCACGTTCTCCCACCCGGAGCTACCATGCAGCTGGCAAATCCGCGTCCCCTGTTTTTCCTCGCATTCATCGGTTGTGTCCTGCTGATGATGGCTGCGCTGTACCTGGAACATGTCGTGGGGCTGGAGCCCTGCCCGATGTGCGTGCTGCAGCGTATGTGCGTGATTCTGTTCGGCGTGGTCTGCCTGGTCGCTGCCGTTCATGGCCCCGGCACGCTCGGGCGGCGCATCTACGCCGTACTGGCGCTGTTGTTCGCCGCTGCTGGCGCTGCCACTGCCGGTCGGCAGATCTGGTTGCAGAGCGTACCGGCCGATCAGCTCGAAGCCTGCCTGCCGAGCCTGGAGTTCATGATGCAGGCCCTGCCGATGCAGGACATCGTGCGCCTGGTGTTCCAGGGCAGTGCCGATTGTGCTGAGGTGAAGTGGACGCTGTTCGGCATGAGCATCCCCGAGTGGAGCCTGCTCGGCTTCATCGGCATGATCGCCTTCAGCCTGCTCCAGTTGCTACGTCGCGACTGAGAATACGAATTGTACGAAGCCGCGCCATTCGTGGCTTCGAGATTAAACGCTCGTATGAAACTTTCTCGCGGCGATGCCTTGATGGTGGGTGCCCACGAGCATAATCTGACCCACACGCAGCGCCGGAAAAATGCCATTTTGCGGTTGCTCTTTCAAGGTCTGGTAATGATCGACAAAAAGCTGTCGATAGCCCGCCATGACGTCGCCAGCCGCTGACCGAATGGCACGAGCACTTGCTGGCACGCCACGATAACGTCTCGGGAACGGGCGTAAGTCAGGCATAGCGATAAGGGAAGCGAGGTTCATCATGCTTGAGAGTTGTCGCAACGCACAGGAACGCTGGGGTGGGGTTCATCAACTGATCGACCGTTGGCTGGGTGAACGTCGCGAACTGGTGCTGGCCTACTCGGCCCTGGCCAAGGCGCCGCAGGCGCCGGCCATCAACAGCGAGTCTCTGCAGGGCTTCTGCGAGCTGCTGGTGGATTACGTCTCGGCGGGGCACTTCGAGGTCTACGAGCAGTTGACCAACGAGGCCAAGGCCTTCAACGATCAGCGTGGTCTGGAGCTGGCCAAGCAGATCTACCCGCGTATCGAAGCCATTACGGCGGTCGCGCTGGCGTTCAATGACCACTGCGACAATGGCGATTGTCGCGACAGCACGTCGCTGGTGGCAGAGCTCAATCATCTGGGGCAGTTGCTGCACGAGCGCTTCGAATTGGAAGACTGCCTGATCGAAGTGCTGCACAACGCTCATCAGGAACAGGCCGCCGAAGCGCTCTGAGCCCGTGCTGGCAATGGTTCGGAGCACTCCGGGCCGTCAGGCTGACGCCAGTCAGTCAAGCGTCGCCGCATCAAATTTGTAGGAGCGACGCCTCGCCGCGAATCAGGACGGTGCGCACTTGAACGCACTTGAAAAGCTTCGCCCCGGGGCGGGGCTCTTACGCAAGGCCGCGTCAGCAACCTGATCGGATCGGCATCAGGCCGGCAGGCTGGCCTTCAGTCGGCCACGTCGAGCAGGCGTAGATCGAACACCAGTGGCGCATAGGGCGGTATCAGGTCGCCCGCACCTTCTTCCCCGTAAGCCTGTGCCGACGGAATGACCAGGCGCCAGTGCGCGCCCTTAGGCATTTCCAGCAGTGCGCTACGCCAGCCAGCGATCAGGCTGTCCAGACGAAACCATTGTGGCGTGGCGCTTTCGTCGAAGACGCTGCCGTCGGCCAGCTCACCGCGATAACTCACCTGTACCCGGCTGTGCGCCGTCGGCTTCGGGCCGTTGCCAGGACTCAGTTCGGTTACCAGCACGCCGTTGGTCAGCGTCCGTACATCGGCGCGGCGGCTTTGCTCGGCGAGAAAACGCTGCTCGGCTTCGATGGCTTTGGCGTGGCGCAGGGGTGAGGATTCGAGGCGCGCCTCGTGCTCATCCAGTAGTTGTTCGATGCGTGCCGCTTTCAGTCGCAACGGCTTGCCCTCGTAGGCCTGGCGCAGGCCTTCGAGCAGATCGCCCAGCGGCAGCTCGGGCACTTCCTCGCTCAGGCGCTCACCGAGACGCACGCCGAGGCTGTAAGCCAGGTCCTGCTGATGCTGGTCTGCCTGGACGGCCAGGCTGCAGCACAGGGCGAAGGTGGCGAGTACGGCGCGGCTCATGTCGAAGTCTCCCAATGGCTGTGCCGGCGATTATGCCAGTCGAACGCCAGCCGTGTTCCGCTCAACAAAAGGCCTATGGCGAGGCATCTCTCCTGCGTCTAGTATGGGCGCGTTCATATCCGCCTGGAGGCGTATCATGTCGGCCAAGAAGAAACCCATCAGCACCCCGTTGCACCTGCTGCATCAACTGTCTGCCAGCTTGCTCGAGCACTTGGAAAATGCCTGCTCGCAAGCCCTGATCGATGCCGAGAAACTGCTTGCCAAGCTGGAGAAGCAGCGCGGCAAGGCCCAGGAAAAACTGCACAAGGCCCGCAGCAAACTGCAGGACGCCGCCGCCGCAGGCAAGGCCAAGGCGCAAGCCAAGGCCAGGGATGCCGTCGCCGAGCTGGAAGAGCTGCTCGACGCCCTCAAGGATCGCCAGAGCGAAACCCGCACCTACATCGCCCAGCTCAAGCGCGATGCTCAGGAAAGCCTGAAGCTGGCCCAGGGTGTAGGCAAAGTGAAGGAAGCCGCCGGTAAGGCGCTGGATACGCGCGAAGCCAAGGCCGCAACGCCGGCAGCCAAACCTGCAAGCAAGCCGTCTGCAGCGAAGAAGCCTGTTGCTGCCAAGGCACCGGCGCAGAACACTCCGAGTAAAGCCGTCGCCGCCAAGCCCACCAGCAAAGCGGCTGCCAAGCCTGCCGCGGCCAATAAGGCGGCTGTAAAACCTTCGGTAGCCAGCAAGCCTGCGGTAAAACCGGCCGCACCCAAGGTAGCTGCCAAGCCAGCTGCAACCAAAACAGCCGCCAAACCCGCTGCCAAGCCGGCGACCAAGGCGACACCTGCCAAGCCCGCCATTGCCAAGAAGCCGGCGCCCGCGAAGAAGACCCCTGCCAAGCCGGCAGCCGCTAAGCCAGCTGCTGCGCCGGCAGCTCCGGTTGCGCCTGCCGCGAGCAGCGGCAGCGATACGCCGAACGCTTCCTAAGGCAGCCTGACAGCGCCGCGCAGTACCTGCAGCGCGGCGCTGTCATTTTTTGCCAGGCGAATCAGCCAATCCTCTTCACCCGCTTCGCCAGGCCAGCTCTCGGCCAGCGTCTGCAGCCGTTCGAGCAATACCCGTTCGGCCTGCAATTCCAGTTTCTTGATCTGTTCGCGCAAGGCCGCCAGCTCGGCATCCTCTTCTGCTGCCGTGCGCCAATCGCGACGAGTCCGGCGCAGGGGCGCAATCACCTCACGTTGCCACGGATTGGCCACTGCCGTCAGGGCATGCAGGCGCTCGTCCAGGCAGCGCACGCCACGTCGCTCCAGCCAGGCACCTGCCAGCAGCAGGCACACGTCACTGCCGGCTTCCTGCAGTTCCAGGCAGGCCTGCTCCACGCCCGGTTTGGCGTAAAGTTCAAGGGCGAAATTCCACAGTTCCTGCACGCGGCCTCCGGGGCGATTTGGTAGACTCCGCCGCCATTATGATCCGACTCCAGAACCTCACTCTACAGCGTGGCCCGCAGCGTCTTCTCGAAGGCGCCGAGTTGACCCTGCACGCCGGTCACAAGGCCGGCCTGATCGGTGCCAACGGCGCCGGTAAATCCAGTTTGTTCGCCCTGCTGCGTGGCGAGCTGACCCCGGACGCCGGCGATTGCCTGCTGCCCGGTGACTGGCGCATCGCCCATATGCGCCAGGAGGTCGATAACCTCGAGCGCCTGGCGGTGGATTACGTCCTCGATGGCGACCACCACCTGCGCCGCGTGCAGGCCGAACTGGCCGCTGCCGAGCAGGCGCATGACGGCGCTGCCATCGCCCGCCTGCACAGCGAGCTGGACAGCGCCGACGGCTATACCGCCGATGCCCGTGCGCGCAAGCTGCTGGCCGGCCTGGGCTTCGACAACGCGCAGATGGATCGCCGCGTCGGTGACTTCTCCGGTGGCTGGCGCATGCGCCTGAACCTGGCCCAGGCGCTGATGTGTCCATCCGACCTGTTGCTGCTCGACGAACCGACCAATCACCTGGATCTGGACGCGATTCTCTGGCTCGAAGGTTGGCTGCAAAGCTACCCCGGCACCTTGCTGCTGATCTCCCACGACCGCGACTTTCTCGATGCCGTGGTCGACCACGTCGCCCATGTCGAGCAGCGCAAGCTGAATTTGTATCGCGGTGGCTACACGGCTTTCGAGCGCACCCGCGCCGAGCGTCTGGCCCAGCAGCAACAGGCATACGAAAAGCAGCAGGCGCAGCGCGCGCACATGGAAAAGTACATCGCTCGCTTCAAGGCCCAGGCGACCAAGGCCCGCCAGGCGCAGAGCCGGATCAAGGCGCTGGAGCGCATGGAAGAGCTGAGCGCGGCGCATGTCGACTCGCCCTTCGACTTCGTCTTCCGCGAGGCCGAGAAGATCTCCACGCCGCTGCTCAGCCTCAGCGAAGGTCGCCTCGGCTATGGCGACAAGACCGTGCTGCAGCAGGTCAAGCTGAGCCTGGTACCCGGCGCGCGCATCGGCCTGCTCGGCCCCAACGGTGCGGGCAAATCGACGCTGATCAAGAACCTGTCGGCCGAACTGCAGCCGCTGAGCGGCAGCCTGACCCGTGGCGAGAACCTGGTGATTGGCTATTTCGCCCAGCACCAGCTCGATGCGCTGGATGACCAGGCCAGCCCGTTGCTGCACCTGCAGCGTCTGGCACCGGCCGAGCGCGAGCAGACCCTGCGCGACTTCCTTGGTGGTTTCGACTTCCGCGGCGCGCGTTGCGACGAGCCGGTGGTGAACTTCTCCGGTGGCGAGAAGGCACGCCTGGCCCTGGCGCTGATCGCCTGGGGCAAGCCCAACCTGCTGCTGCTCGATGAGCCGACCAACCACCTCGACCTGGAAATGCGCCTGGCACTGACCATGGCCCTGCAGGAGTTCGCCGGCGCCGTGGTGGTGGTCTCGCACGACCGCCATTTGCTCAAGAGCACCACCGACGAGTTCCTGCTGGTCGCCGATGGCCGGGTGGTACCGTTCGACGGTGATCTGGACGACTACGCGCGTTGGCTGGTCGATTACCGTCAGCGCCAGGCACCGCCCAGCGCAGCGGCCGAAGGTGCCGCGGACAAGACCGACAAGCGTGCCCAGCGCCAGGCCGCCGCTGCGCTGCGTCAGCAACTGGCGCCGCACAAGAAGCAGGCCGAGAAGCTCGAGCAGGAGCTGGGCAAGGTGCAGGAAAAGCTCGCCGTGGTTGAAACCCAGCTGGGCGACAGCGGTCTCTACGAGGCCGCACGCAAGGACGAACTGCGCCAGCGCCTGGCTGAGCAGGCGCAGCTCAAGGCGCGTGAGGCCGAACTGGAAGAAACCTGGCTGCTGGCACTGGAAACCCTGGAGGCGTTGCAGCAGCAACTGGAGGATGCCGAGTGATGGAGCAGCTTGAACTGTTGACGGCCTGGCGCGATCCGCTGATTCGCACCGGCCAGGTGTTGTTGATCATCTTTTTGGCATGGGTTGCCCAGCGCATCCTCACCCGTGCCATCAGCCGCCTTGGCGACCGCTACAGCCTGCTGCCACCTGAAGTGTTGCAGCCGCTGCGCGGCCTGGTGCGCTGGCTGATCATGGGCAGCGCGCTGCTCATGGTGCTCGAGCGCCTGGGCGTCTCGGCGACCGTGCTGTGGACGGCGCTGACCGGCTTCACGGCCGTGGCGGCGGTGGCGTTCTTCGCCATCTGGAGCGTGCTGTCGAATATGTTCTGCGCGTTGCTGATTTTCACCATGGGGCCGTTTCGCATCGGCGACACGGTGGAGGTGATCGAAAGTGCCGACAAGCCCGGGGTGAAAGGGCGGGTCATCGCCATCAACCTGTTCTACACCACCCTGCAGGACCTCAGTGAAGAGGCCGTTGGCGCCGTGCTGCAGGTGCCCAACAGCCTGTTCTTCCAGAAGTCGGTGCGCCGCTGGCGCTGAGCATGGCGCCAGGAGTAGGCTGTAGCGCTTTTTCCTGATTTCAGCTACCCGAGGTACGCATCATGGCATTGGAAACCTGGCTCGCTTTCTTCGTCGCCTGCTGGGTAATCAGCCTATCGCCGGGTGCCGGTGCCGTGGCGTCGATGTCTGCCGGTATGCAGTACGGCTTCTGGCGCGGTTACTGGAACGCGCTCGGCTTGCAGCTCGGTCTGGCGCTGCAGATCGCCATCGTCGCCGCCGGTGTGGGCGCCATTCTCGCGACCTCGGCACTGGCCTTCAGCCTGATCAAGTGGTTCGGCGTGGCCTATCTGATGTTTCTCGCCTACAAGCAGTGGGTTGCGCTGCCCAGCGATCTGGATGCCGGCGCGGCTGAGCGTCCTATCGGCCGGCCGCTGGCGCTGGTGCTGCGTGGTTTTCTGGTCAACTTCAGCAATCCCAAGGCCATCGTCTTCATGCTTGCGGTGCTGCCACAGTTCATCGATCCGCACGCGCCGCTGGTGGCGCAGTATCTGGTCATGGGCGTGACCATGATCAGCGTCGATCTGATCGTCATGGCCGGCTATACCGGTCTTGCCTCGCGCGTACTGCGCCTGCTGCGCACGCCGCGCCAGCAGCGCGTGATGAATCGCAGTTTCGCCGCCTTGTTCGCCGCCGCTGCCGGTTTGCTGGCGACGGTCAAGCGCGCGGCCGTCTGAGTTCGCGATCGTCCGGCGGTGGTCGATAGCGTCTGCCCGGCAAGTCATTCAGCACCATGGTTGTGAAGGTTGCAGCCTGCGCGGGCTGACGACTTTCGGGGTTCTGTTCAGCGTTTTGTTACCAGATATTTCATATTTTCCTTGTGCTCAATCGTTAGGCCAGCAACAATTTAATGCCACCCATTCTCGTTTGGGATGCATTGATGATTCATGTTCGCTTCTCTCTTTCCTGGTTGATCCTGCCTTTGCTGGCCAGTCTCAGTTTTCTCGCCATTGGCGAGCCGCTCGATGGCGCCGCTCAGGCGCTGCATCTGATCGGTTATATCGGCGCCGATTATCCGGCCACTGTAGTTGACGGCCAGGTCGTCGACGCCAGCGAGTACCAGGAGCAACTGGAATTTCTCGATGTATTGCAGGGATTGATCATCGCCTTGCCCGCGCAGGCCGGTCGCGCCGAGTTGGAGCAGGACGTCAGCAATCTGCATCAGGCCATTACCCAGCGCCAATCCGGCGATGAAGTTGCCAGCGCTGCCCGTGCATTGGGGGCGCGTCTGGCCGAGTTCTATCAGGTCAGCCTGACGCCGGTCCTGACGCCGGATCCGCAGCGCGGCGCGCCGCTTTACGCCCAGCACTGCTCGGTGTGCCATGGCGACACCGGGCTGGGCGACGGGCCGGCCGGTATCGGCCTGGAGCCGGCGCCGGCCAATCTGCGCGATACGGCGCGCATGGATCGCCTCAGCCTCTATGACCTCTACAACACCCTGGGTCTGGGCATCGAAGGCACCGATATGCCGGCTTTCGCCGATCAACTCGACGAGCGTCAGCGCTGGGATCTGGCGAGTTACATCGCTAGCTTTACCGCCACTGCGGCGCAGGGCCAGGCACGCTTTGCCATGAGCGAGTTGGCCGGGCGCACGCCTGCCGAAATTGCTGCCGCCGGTGGCGATGTCGCCGCGTTTCGCGCTCAGCGCGCGCATCCGCTGCTGGAGCAGCGCGGCCCGCAGCAACTGATCGGCTACACCCGCGCCACCCTGGAACGCAGCCTGCAGGCCTATCGCGACGGCGATCGTGAGCAGGCTTATGACCTCTCCGTCGGTGCCTATCTGGAAGGTTTCGAACTGCTCGAAAGCGCCCTCGACAACCTCGATGCCGTGCAGCGCAAGACCACCGAGCGCGCCCTGATGGCCTATCGGCAGGCGCTGCAGGATGGTGCCAGCGTCGGTGTGGCGGCGCAGGCGCTGGAACAGGTCAAGATCGAGCTGGACAAGTCCGCCACATTGCTGGCCGATGGCGCCATGGACGACAGCCTGAGCTTCTTCGCCAGCCTGCTGATTCTGCTGCGCGAGGGGCTGGAGGCGATTCTGGTGCTGGCGGCGATTCTCGCCTTCCTGCGCAATACCGGGCAGCAGCAGGCGGTGCGCAGTGTGCACATTGGCTGGGGCCTGGCGTTGCTCGCCGGCGTCGCAACCTGGGCAGTGGCGGCTTACCTGATCGATATCAGCGGCGCCCAGCGTGAGCTGCTGGAAGGCGCCACGGCGCTGTTCGCCAGCGTGGTGCTGCTGTGGGTTGGCGTGTGGATGCATGATCGTCGTCATGCTGCGGCCTGGCAGGACTACATCAAGAGCAGCCTGGTCGGTGGCGGTGGCCGTTTCGGCTTTGCCGTGCTGGCGTTCTTCTCGGTCTATCGCGAACTGTTCGAAGTCATCCTGTTCTACGAAACCCTCTGGCTGCAGGCCGGCCCTGCCGGGCACGGTGCGGTGTTGGCTGGCGCTGCGGCCGCGCTGGTGCTCTTGCTCGGCCTGGCCTGGGTGATCCTGCGTGGCTCGCGCAAACTGCCGCTGGCAACCTTCTTCGGCATCAATGCGGTGCTGCTGTGCGTACTTTCAGTGGTGTTCGCCGGCCATGGCGTGGTCGCGTTGCAGGAGGCCGGCATGCTCGGCACGCGCCCGGTGGCGTTCTTCGAGTTCGACTGGCTGGGTATCCACGCTGACGCCTGGAGCCTTACCGCTCAGGGCCTGGCGCTGACCGGTATCGCGCTGCTATATGGGCGCAGTCTGCTGGGTGAGCGCCGACGCCTGGCCGAGCAGGGCTGACGGCGTGATTCGAGGGCGGTTTTGCCGCCCTCGTGACTCCATAGCGTGAACCGCTGCCGCGACATTCGGTCTTACTGCGCTTAGGCTGTTTCAGATCCCTCTGCCGAGTGCGCGCATGTCTTCCTCGATCCATTCCACCCATTACGCCGACAGCCCCGATCTGGCTCTGGCCGTGCTGCGTCATCCCACTCTGGAGCGGGCGTTGTCTGCCGCCTGTAGCCAGCTTGCCGTGCGTGAAGCCTTTCTGGCTGCGTTGCGTGATCCGGCCATTGGCCCACAGCCGAGGCTTTTGTTGGCGATTTCCGGTGCGGATATGAATGGCCAGCGGCGCCTGGCGGCGTTGGTGGCCGAATTGTTGCCGGATGAGGTTGAGCTGGATCTGATCGCGCTGGCCGACGACAGCCTGTCGCGTGCCGTGCGTGAGCGCTGCGAGCCGTTCTACAGCGCCTGAACCAACTGCCTGCTGGCATACTGGCGGCTGTTTTCTCTGCGGAAGTTGCTGCATGCGCGTATGGATCGACGCCGACGCCTGCCCTCGGGCGGCGCGGGATCAGGTGGTCAAGTTCGCTCTCAAGCGAGGGTTCGAGGTGGTGCTGGTGGCTGGGCAGGCCGTGGCGCGGCCGAACTTCGCCTGCGTGAAATTGATCGTGGTGCCCAGCGGGCCGGATGCCGCCGACGATCACCTGGTGGAACATGCCGTGCCTGGCGAGCTGGTGATCTGCAGTGACGTGCCACTGGCTGACCGCCTGGTGAAGAAGGGCGTGGCCGCGCTCGATCCGCGTGGTCGCGAGTTCGACGAGCGCAACATGGGCGAACGCCTGGCGGTGCGTAATCTGTTCACCGATCTGCGCGAGCAGGGCCAGGTCGGCGGTGGTCAGGCACCTTACTCGGAAAAGGACCGGCAGGCCTTCGCCAATGCGCTGGATCGGATTCTCACGCGTTTGAGTCGTTAGCAGGCCGTTGAAAAACGTAGGCGAGGCAGCCAATGCAAGGCAAAAATAGGCGAAAAAGCGGAATTTACGAGCTGTAAATGAGCATTTTGATCGGACTCGCGCACGAGCCTGTTTTTAACGCAGCAGTGGCAACGCAGATAGTTTTTCAACAGCCTGTTAGCGGCCCCGGCTTGCATGTGGGCCAGGCGGCGTATGGCCAAGCCATGTTCAGCGTTGCAGGGGATGGCGGACTTCGTCAGCCACACAGATAGGTGCCGGTGCCCACGGCCACCAGTACGCCTTCGTCGTTATGCAGCTCCATGCGAATCACCGCCACCTTGTTACCGGCGCGCAAGGGCGTGGCCGTGGCCGTGAAACGCTGACCGCGACCGGGGCGCAGGTAGTCGATGCGCAGGTCGATGGTGCCGAGCTTGGACAGCTTGCTCATGCGTTCGGCCGGCGGCAGGTGCTGGTGGTTGGCGAAGGCGCCGATCAGCGCCATGGCGCCGCCACAGACGTCGAGCAGCGAGGAAATCACCCCGCCATGCAGGATGCCGTGAACGAAGTTGCCGATCAGTTCGGGCTTCATCGGCAGGTGCATGGTCACCTGTTCATGACTCAGCTCATCGAGTTCGATGCCGAGCACTTGGTTGAAGGGAATGCGCTGGAAGAAGCTGGCCACCGCCTGTTGCAGGTCGGGGCTGAGAACGAAGGGCTTGGACATGAAATACGCTCCGTGAAGTCTTGTCGCCACGCTGCCGCAGCGCGAGCGGCTTGAACAGCGTCGCGGCCAGACTGCCCTGAGCAATGACCGAAGCGCCCTGTAGTGGCGCTGGCTGGAAGGGTGGGGCGTGCGCTTCAGCTTCCGTGTCTATGAGCGGTGGGCTGAAGCCCACCCTACAAAGTCCAGAGTCCCACCCTGCAACGTCCCTGTAGGGCGTAAGTCAGTGGTGCGCCAGCTCCAGTACACGGTCGACCAGTTTGTTGATGCCCGACGCTGCCTCGGCGATGGACTGGGCGAGCATGTAGGCCGGCGTGGTCACCAGCTTGCGCTGGCTGTCTTCGATGATGTCGCTGACCTCGCACTCATGGTGCTCGGCGCCCATCTGGGTCAGGGCGGCGGCGGTGTCATGATCGCTGCCGATGGTGCAGACCACGCCGGCACCGAAGATCTTCGCCGCCAGTACCGGGGCGATGCACATCAGGCCGACCGGCTTGCCGGCATCGACGAAGGCCTTGCATGCGGCCAGTACGTCCGGCTGCACGGTGCAGCCGGCGCCACTGGTGGCGAAGTCGGAGAGGTTCTTCGCTACGCCGAAGCCGCCGGGCAGGATCAGTGCGTCGAACTCGGCCACATGCAGCTCTTTTACGTCCTTGATCTTGCCGCGGGCAATGCGCGCCGATTCCACCAGGACGTTGCGCGTCTCGTCCATCTCGTCGCCGCTGTAGTGATCGACCACGTGCAACTGCGGCACGTTGGGAGCGAAGCACTGCACCTCGGCGCCACGCTGGTCGAGGCGCAGCAGGGTGATCACGCTTTCATGGATCTCGGCGCCATCGTAGACGCCACAGCCGGACAGAATCACTGCCACTTTCTTGCTCATGCTCGACTCCTGGTGAGGAAAGACGCGACCGTGAAGCGGGCGCGGGTACTACCAATTCTTGGATTGTCGCCAAATGCTACTCGGACTGTCATTTGCCGCCGCGAAGCCTGGCGAAGCTGCGCATAGGATCAATAACAGCTCATTCCCGACACAAGTACAACGATATGGTGCAGTCATGAATTACGTTCTTTACGCAATGCCCTTCTTCTTCCTGCTGATCGGCCTGGAATTGCTCGCTGACCGCTGGCGCGGCATGCGCACCTATCGCCTGGCCGATGCCCTTAACAGCGTCAGTGCCGGCGTACTGTCCCAGGCCACCGGGATTCTCACCAAGGTGGTCGTCCTGCTGACCTACGCCTTCGCCTGGGAGCAGCTGGCGCTGTTCGAGTTGTCCGAAAGCAGTCTCTGGGTATGGCTCTTCGCCTTCGTCTTCTACGATTTCTGCTACTACTGGAACCACCGCCTGGGCCATGAGCGCAATGTGCTCTGGGCCGCCCATGCGGTGCACCACCAGAGCGAGGACTACAACCTCTCCACCGCGTTACGGCAAACCAGCACCGGTTTCATCTTCGGCTGGATCTTCTATCTGCCGATGGCCGTGGTCGGTGTACCGCCGCTGGTCTTCCTCAGCGTTGCCGCCCTGAACCTGCTGTATCAGTTCTGGGTGCATACCCGGCATATCCCCAAACTGGGCTGGTTCGAGTGGCTGTTCATCACCCCGTCCAACCACCGCGTGCATCATGCACAGAATCCTATCTACATGGATCGCAATTACGGCGGTGTGTTCATTGTCTGGGATCGAATTTTTGGCACCTTCCAGGAGGAGCTCGACGAAGAACCGGTGGTCTTCGGCGTGACCGTGCCGCTGGCCAGCTGGAACCCGCTGTGGGCCAACCTGCAGGTCTACGCCGGGCTATGGAGTGATGCCAGGCGCGCCAGTTCCTGGTGGGACAAGCTGCGCATCTGGTTCATGCCTACCGGTTGGCGCCCGGCCGACGTCGCGGCGCGTTACCCGCAGGCCAAGGCGGACCTGAGCCATTTCCGCAAGTTCGAGGTACCGCTGGGGCGCGGCGCGCAGGTCTACGCGCTGCTGCAGTTCGTCTGCTACCTGCTGGCCGTCGTGTGGCTGCTGGCGCAGGGCGATGCGCTGGCCACCGGCGCCGTGCTGCTGGCCTGTCTGTGGATGGCCCTGGGCCTGTACAGCATCGGCATGTGGCTGGAGAACCGCAGCCATGCCTGGCGTCTGGAGTGCCTGCGTCTGGCGATCAACCTGCCGGCATTCTGGCTGGCCGGCGAACTCGGCATGCTGACGTTGGATGCCACCGCCTGGGCCTGGCTGATCGGCTACAGCCTAGTCAGCATGCTTGGATTGTGGCTGGTGCCGCGCGTAGGGCGGACCGGAACGCCGGCCGCTCGTAGCGAAGCGAACAGTCCGCACATTGGCGCATGACCTGATATCCACATGAGTCGTGAAGCTGCAGCGGCGTACTGCCTGCGGCGAGCGGATCGCCGCCCGGTACGCCCTACGCGCTGATGGGTATCTGGCTGGCGCGCGGCTCAGCCACGCCGGCGCTGACGCCAGCGGTATAGCCAGGCGAGGGAAAGCAGCAGCACCACGGCCGCGAGCAGGATGACCTGGTAGTTGCGCAGTTCCTCAAGCAGGCCGCCCATGGCATTGCCCAGGCTGTAGGCCAGCAGGCTGATACCGCCGGCCCAGACGGCAGCGCCGATGGCGTCGAGCAGCAGGTAGCGGCGCCAGGAATAGCCGGACAGGCCGATGGTCAGCGGCATCACCGTGCGCAGGCCGTAGAGAAAGCGAAAGCACAGCACCCACAGATCCGGGTAACGCTTGATCAGCGCGCTGGCGCGTTCGCCCAGCGGTTGCCAGTGCGGTTTGCGTTCTAGCAGCGCGCGGCCGTGACGGCGGCCAAGGTAGTACCACAGCTGATCGCTGGCGAAGGTGCCGAGGAAGGCGCACAGCGCCACCCATTCGATCTCCAGCACGTTGCGCACGGCCATGTAGGCGGCCAGCAGCAGGGATACTTCACCTTCGAGAAAGGTGCCGAGTACCAGTGCTGGGTAGCCAAACTGACGGATGAGATCTTGCAGCATGCCGTGTGCTCGATGCGGGGGTAAGGAAGACTACTCTGACCGCGAGGGCGCCGGAAGGTGGCGCGGCATGCCACAATGGCCAGGTTTCGTGGCATTGCTGCCGCTCCCCGTTACCTTGCGACCTGCAGTCGCACGGCGTCACGGGGTTGTCATCATTTGGTCATAATGCCCGCTTATAACCGTCACACTGGCCCGCCCGTGCGGGCTCTGGAGTCTGCCGTGAGCGTTACCCCCGCCAATCGTCTGTTCCCTGCCACCCGTCTGCGTCGCAACCGTCGTGATGACTTCTCCCGTCGCCTGGTGCGCGAGCATCGCCTGAGCGTCGATGACCTGATCCTGCCGGTGTTTGTCCTCGACGGCGAAAACCGCCGCGAAGCCGTGCCGTCGATGCCGGGCGTCGAGCGTCTGTCCATCGACCTGCTGCTCAAGGAAGCCGAGCATTGGGTCGAGCTGGGCATTCCGGCGCTGGCACTGTTTCCGGTCACCCCGCTGGAGAAAAAATCCCTCGACGGTGCCGAGGCCTGGAATCCGGACGGCATCGCCCAGCGCGCGATTCGCGCGCTGCGGGCGAAATTCCCCGAACTCGGGGTGATCAGTGATGTGGCCCTCGACCCCTTCACCACTCACGGTCAGGACGGCATCCTCGATGAGTCCGGCTACGTGCAGAACGACATCACCGTCGATGCGCTGGTCAAGCAGGCGCTGTCGCATGCCGAGGCCGGTGCCCAGGTGGTGGCACCGTCGGACATGATGGACGGCCGCGTGCAGGCGATCCGCGAAGCGCTGGAGCTGGCCGAGCACGTCAACGTGCGCATCATGGCCTACTCGGCCAAGTACGCCAGCGCCTACTACGGCCCGTTCCGCGATGCGGTGGGCTCGGCCGCCAACCTCGGCAAGGGCAACAAGCTCGGCTACCAGATGGACCCGGCCAACGGCGACGAGGCGCTGCATGAAGTGGCGGCCGACCTGGCCGAGGGCGCCGACATGGTCATGGTCAAACCCGGCATGCCTTATCTGGACATCCTCTGGCGGGTCAAGGATGCCTACAAGGTGCCGACCTTCGTCTATCAGGTCAGTGGCGAGTACGCCATGCATATGGCGGCGATCCAGAACGGCTGGCTCAGCGAAGCGGTCATCCTGGAGTCGCTCACGGCCTTTAAACGAGCCGGTGCCGATGGCATTCTCACTTATTTCGCCGTACGGGCGGCAGAACTGCTAAAACAAGGGCGATGACGCCCACAGGAACTCAGCGATGAACAGCGAAGGACTCAACAGCGAAGTGCTCGACAATGACCTGCCTCCGGCCGAAGTGGTCGCCGAGCCGCCGGTCGTGGAAATCCCGCCGCCGGCCCCGATTCCCAGCCTGGATGACAGCAGTCTGTACATCCACCGTGAACTGTCGCAGCTGCAGTTCAATATCCGCGTGCTGGAACAGGCGCTGGATGAGTCCTATCCGCTGCTCGAACGTCTGAAGTTCCTGCTGATCTTCTCCAGCAACCTCGACGAGTTCTTCGAGATTCGCGTTGCCGGCCTGAAGAAGCAGATCAACTTCGCCCGTGAACAGGCCGGCGCCGATGGCCTGCAGCCGCACCAGGCACTGGCGCGGATCAGCGAGCTGGTGCACGAGCAGGTCGACCGCCAGTACGCCATCCTCAATGACACCCTGTTCCCGGCGCTGGCCAAGCACAACATCAACTTCATCCGCCGACGTTTCTGGACCACCAAGCTCAAGGCCTGGGTGCGCCGTTACTTCCGCGACGAGATCGCGCCGATCATCACCCCCATCGGCCTCGACCCGACGCACCCCTTCCCGTTGCTGGTGAACAAGAGCCTGAACTTCATCGTCGAACTTGAGGGCATCGATGCCTTCGGCCGCGATTCCGGCCTGGCCATCATCCCGGCGCCGCGCCTGCTGCCGCGCATCATCAAGGTGCCGGAAGACGTCGGCGGCCCCGGCGACAACTACGTGTTCCTGTCGTCGATGATCCACGCCCACGCCGACGATTTGTTCCAGGGCATGAAGGTCAAGGGCTGCTACCAGTTCCGCCTGACCCGTAACGCCGACCTGTCGGTGGACACCGAGGACGTCGAGGACCTGGCACGTGCCCTGCGTGGTGAGCTGTTCAGTCGCCGCTACGGCGATGCGGTGCGCCTGGAGGTGGTCGATACCTGCCCGAAACACCTGCGCGATCACCTGCTCAAGCAATTCGGCTTGACCGAGAGCGAGTTGTACCAGGTCAACGGCCCGGTCAACCTGACCCGCCTGTTCAGCATCACCGGCCTGGATAACCACCCGGATCTGCAGTACGCGCCGTTTACCCCGGTGATCCCCAAGCTGCTGCAGAACGCGGAGAACATCTTCAACGTGGTCAGCAAGCAGGACATCCTCCTGCTGCACCCCTTCGAGTCCTTCACGCCGGTGGTCGACCTGCTGCGTCAGGCGGCGAAGGATCCGCACGTGCTGGCGATCAAGCAGACCCTGTATCGCTCCGGCGCCAACTCGGAGATCGTCGACGCCCTGGTGGAAGCGGCGCGTAACGGCAAGGAGGTCACCGCGGTGATCGAACTGCGTGCGCGTTTCGACGAGGAATCCAACCTGCAACTGGCCAGCCGCCTGCAGCAGGCCGGCGCGGTGGTGATCTACGGTGTGGTGGGCTTCAAGACCCACGCCAAGATGATGCTGATCCTGCGTCGCGAGAACGGCGAGATCGTCCGCTATGCACACTTGGGCACCGGCAACTACCACGCCGGCAACGCCAAGCTGTACACCGACTACAGCCTGCTTACCGCCGACGTCGCCCTTGGCGAGGACGTGGCCAAGCTGTTCAGCCAGCTGATCGGCATGGGTAAGACCCTGCGCATGAAGAAGCTGCTGCACGCGCCCTTCACCCTGAAGAAGACCCTGCTCGACCTGATCGCCAAGGAAACCGCCGCAGCGGCCGAAGGCAAACCGGCGCACATTATCGCCAAGTTCAACTCGCTGACCGATCCCAAGGTCATCCGCGCGCTGTACAAAGCCAGCCAGACCGGGGTGAAGATCGACCTCGTGGTGCGCGGCATGTGCTGCCTGCGCCCGGGCATTGCCGGGGTGTCGCACAACATCCAGGTGCGCTCGATCATCGGCCGCTTCCTCGAGCACACGCGGGTGTTCTACTTCCTCAACGGCGGCGACGAGAAAATCTACCTGTCCAGCGCCGACTGGATGGAGCGCAACCTCGACAAGCGCGTGGAGACCTGCTTCCCGGTGGAGGGCAAGAAGCTCATCACCCGTGTGAAGAAGGAGCTGGAAAGCTACCTGACCGATAACACCCAGGCCTGGGTGCTGCAACCCGACGGCCGCTATGTACGGCTGCAGCCAACCGGTAACCAGAACTCGCGTTGCGCGCAGTCAGGCTTGCTGGAGAAACTGACCGCGCCAGTGGTCAGCGCCCGCTAGAAAAGCCGCTCGCGGCCATCTGATGACCCTCTCCCTCTGGGAGAGGGTGGCCGCAGGCCGGGTGAGGGCTTAGCAGGCTGTTGAAAAACTATCTGCGTTGCCATTGCTGCGTTAAAAACAGGCTCGTGCGCGAGTCCGATCAAAATGCTCATTTACAGCTCGTAAAGTCGAGCGCGACTCCGACCGTTTTTCGCCTATTTTTGCCTTGCATTGGCTGCCTCGCCTACGCTTTTCAACGGCCTGCTAGAGGGGCGCGTGCCGTAACCCTGCGGCACTTCCTAGCAACGCACTTTCTACGCCAATGAGCGCCCGATCGCTGTCACCCTCATGGAACAGCGGCTATTTCGGTTTTCGAGCCCCCGGATTGCATCCGGCTACAGGCTGACGTACGTAGGGTGCGCTGTGCGCACCACCCGCTCAACGCACGCTCAACGTCAGATCGATACGCTTGAGCCACTCGGCCTCGGCTTCGAAGTCCGCCAGGGTCAGCGGGTTGGCGGCCAGCCAGCCTTCGGGGAAGACGATTTCCAGGCTGTTGTCGCCCACCTTGAACTGCACCTGCGGCATGTCCTGCGAGCCTCGGATGTGGTGGAAGAGGATGGCGAAGCGCAGCAGCACGCACAGGCGCATCAGCTTCACGCCTTCCTCGCCGAACTCGGCGAACTTGTCCTTGGGGATGTTGCGGCGGTGGCCGCGTACCAGCAGGGCGAGCATCTGCTGATCCTGGCGCGAGAAGCCGGCCAGATCGGAGTGCTCGATCAGGTAGGCGCCGTGCTTGTGGTACTGATAATGGGCAATATCCAGACCCACCTCGTGCACCTTGGCGCCCCAGCTCAGCAGCTCGCGGTGCCAGTCGTCGTTAAGCCCCCAGTCGGCTGCGACCTTGTCCAGCGCCGACAGCGCCTTGGCCTCGACCCGGGCGGCCTGGTCGGTATCAACGTGGTAGCGCTCCATGAACGCGGCGAGGGTGCGCTCGCGCACGTCCTCGTGCTGGTGACGGCCGAGCAGGTCATACAGCACGCCCTCACGCAATGCGCCCTCGGAATGGCTCATGCGCTGGATGTCGCAGGCGTCGAAAATGGCTTCGAGAATCGCCAGGCCGGCGGGGAAGATACCGCGGCGATCCGGTTTGATGCCGTTGAGGTCGATCTTCTCCACCTCGCCGAGCTTGAACAGCTTGCGCTTGAGCCAGGCCAGGCCCTCGACCGTCACCTCGCCATTGCCCAGGCCGGCGGCCTTGGTCGCCAGGCCGATGGCCTTGATGGTGCCGGAGGCGCCGACGGCATCCTCCCAGCCCAGACGGCGCAGCCCCTGTTCGATGCCCATCAGTTCCAGACGAGCGGCGGTATAGGCCTGGGCATAGCGCGCCGGAGTGATCTTGCCGTCCTTGAAGTAACGCTGGGTGAAGCTGACGCAGCCCATTTGCAGGCTTTCGCGCAGCAGCGGCTCGAAACGCTGGCCGATGATGAACTCGGTGCTGCCGCCACCAATGTCGGCAACGAAACGCTTGCCGGGGGTGTCGGCGATGCTGTGGGACACGCCGAGGTAGATCAGGCGGGCTTCCTCGCGGCCGGAAATCACCTCGACCTGGTGACCAAGAATCTCTTCGGCGCGGCGGATGAACACCGCTCGGTTGCGCGCTTCGCGCAGGGCGTTGGTGCCGACGATACGCACGGCGCCTTCTGGCAGGCTGTTGGTGAACTGGGCGAAACGGCGCAGGCAATCCAGGCCGCGCTGCATCGCCTCTTCGCTGAGCTGGCGTTCGTCGTCCAGGCCTGCCGCCAACTGAACCTTGTCGCCGAGGCGCTCGAGGATGCGAATTTCATGATTGTCGGCCTTGGCCAGCACCATATGGAAACTGTTCGAGCCCAGGTCGATGGCGGCGATCAGGGGAAAACTCTCGGCAGGGGCTTGGGGCATGATTGCGGCATCTCGTTCGATTTCCGCGCATCCTGCCACGACTGAGCGCATGAGCCAACGCATTCGGATGTCGCACGAAACTGGTCTAGACCTGTGGTTATCGCAGGTTCAGCACGCTCAGCGGCTGTTTTAGAAGCTGCTCGTCACAGTTGTGACCCTCGCCGCCGCGGTCCACCACCAGGAAGCGTCCAGGGTGTTGTAGGCAGAGCAACGGGTGATGCCAGGTACCGCGGGCGTAGTTCACGCCCTGGTCTGGCGTGCTGATGAACGCGCGTATTTTCGACTCGTCCAGCTCACCGGGCGGCGCGACGACGATCAGCATGCGCCCGCCATCCACCGGGTAGAACGCCTGACTGCCCAGCGGGTGGCGTTCGAGCATGCGAATCTCGATGGGCGCGTGCCAGGCCTTGCCTTCGAACAGGTTGACCAGGGTGCGCAGGTGTCGGCGGCCGATACCTTCCAGCTGCGCTTTGCGCTGGAGGGTTTTGCCTGTGGCCTGGCGGCCGGGGTGATGACTGCCGAGGAGCTGGACATTCTTGAAGACAACGTCGAGCAGATGCGCCGCGAGCTGCGTGCGGGTGATTTCGAGCAAGCCAACCGACTGGATTTCGAATTTCACCAGCGTATTCTCGTTGCCAGCGGCAATCAGGCGATGTGTGCCCTGGTGACGTCCAGCGCGGAGATCTTTCTGGAAAGTCAGAAGCTGCCGTTCATCCGTCCGGAGCGGGCACAGGAAACCTGGCAGGAGCATCGCAAGATTCTCAAGGCGCTGGCCCGGCATGCTGCCGGGCCGGCACAGAAGGCCATGCAGCAGCACATTCGTGCGGCAGCGCTGCGTAGCGGCATCGCCTTCATCACCTTGGGTGATTGAAACTATTGAGTGGCTCAATCGCCAGTGCCTTTCGGTGTCACGCAAGCCGGGCTATGATGGCGCCACTTTTTGGTTGCCTGCTATCCTTGGCGGCAACCCTTCGGGCCGTCGCAAGCGACGTCAAAAATTCCTCCCGGCAATTTTTTGCTTCCGAATACACGGAGACTCCTCATGAGCGAATTCATCACCAACGTCAGCGACGCCAGCTTCGACCAAGACGTCATCCAGGCTGAAGGTCCGGTTCTGGTCGACTACTGGGCTGAGTGGTGCGGCCCGTGCAAGATGATTGCCCCGGTGCTCGACGAGATCGCCAAGGAATACCAGGGCAAGCTGAAGATCTGCAAACTGAACATCGACGAGAACCAGGAAACCCCGCCGAAGTACGGCGTGCGTGGTATCCCGACCCTGATGCTGTTCAAGAACGGCAACGTCGAAGCGACCAAGGTTGGCGCACTGTCCAAGTCGCAGCTGGCTGCTTTCCTCGACAGCAATATCTGAGCAGTAGGGTGGGCTTCAGCCCACCAAGCTGGTTGCAGTCAGCGTGCTGGAGGGCCGAAGCGGAGCGCCGCCCGGCCCACCCTGCCGCACTGTAAGAAGCCCCGCAAAATGCGGGGTTTTTCGTTTTCGGGGCTAGACGCTGTTTTTTCACGGTGTTAAATTCGGCTTCGCTGCATCTTTCATGCAGCTCTCTGCACGCCGTCGCCGATTCATTCCTATACGAATTCGTTCGCGATCCTGTCGCCTTCTCTGCGGCGCGGCCTCTCAAGCTAACAGCTTTCTTCTCCTCTCGATGATCACGTCATTCCTATGAATCTGACCGAACTCAAGCAAAAGCCGATTGCCGAACTGCTGGACATGGCCGAACAAATGGGCCTGGAAAACATGGCCCGTTCGCGCAAGCAGGACATCATCTTCGCCCTGCTGAAAAAGCATGCCAAAGGCGGCGAGGAAATTTCCGGTGACGGCGTGCTGGAGATCCTCCAGGACGGTTTCGGCTTCCTGCGTAGCGCCGACTCCTCCTACCTGGCCGGCCCTGACGACATCTACGTCTCGCCCAGCCAGATCCGCCGTTTCAACCTGCGTACCGGTGACACCATCGTCGGCAAGATCCGCCCGCCGAAGGAAGGCGAGCGTTACTTCGCCCTGCTCAAGGTCGACAGCATCAACTTCGACCGTCCGGAAAACGCCAAGAACAAGATCCTGTTCGAAAACCTGACGCCGCTGTTCCCCAACAAGCGCCTGACCATGGAAGCCGGTAACGGCTCCACCGAGGACATCACCGGCCGCGTGATCGACCTCTGCGCACCGATCGGCAAGGGCCAGCGCGGCCTGATCGTTGCTCCGCCGAAAGCGGGCAAGACGATCATGCTGCAGAACATCGCCTCGAACATCACCCGTAACAACCCGGAAGTGCACCTGATCGTTTTGTTGATCGACGAGCGCCCGGAAGAAGTGACCGAGATGCAGCGCACCGTGCGCGGCGAAGTGGTCGCCTCCACCTTCGACGAGCCGCCGACCCGCCACGTGCAGGTCGCCGAAATGGTGATCGAGAAGGCCAAGCGCCTGGTCGAGCACAAGAAGGACGTGGTCATCCTGCTCGACTCCATCACCCGTCTGGCGCGCGCCTACAACACCGTAATCCCGAGCTCCGGCAAGGTCCTGACCGGTGGTGTCGACGCCCACGCCCTGGAGAAGCCCAAGCGCTTCTTCGGCGCCGCGCGTAACATCGAGGAAGGCGGCAGCCTGACCATCCTTGCGACCGCGCTGATCGAAACCGGCTCGAAGATGGACGAGGTGATCTACGAGGAATTCAAGGGCACCGGCAATATGGAGCTGATCCTGGATCGCCGCGTGGCCGAGAAGCGCACCTTCCCGGCGATCAATATCAACAAGTCCGGCACCCGCCGCGAAGAGTTGCTGACCGGCGAGGAAGAGCTGTCGCGCATGTGGATTCTGCGCAAGCTGCTGCACCCGATGGATGAGATTGCAGCGATCGAGTTCCTCATCGACAAGCTGAAAGCGACCAAGACCAACGATGAGTTCTTCCTGTCGATGAAGCGCAAGTAAGACATCACGTCTTGCCAAAAGGCCGGGGAAACCCGGCCTTGTCGTATCTGGAAGCTTTCAAGCCTTCTGAAAGCCCGACTTCGGCGCTAAACTTTGCGGCCGACTCTTGCCTGTCCGACACGAGGCTCCTGCATGCAGTATCGCGACCTGCGCGACTTCATCCGTGAACTGGAAAAGCGCGGCGAACTCAAGCGCATCCAGACCCCGGTATCGCCCGTTCTGGAAATGACTGAAATCTGCGACCGCACCCTGCGCAAGGGCGGCCCGGCGCTGCTGTTCGAAAAGCCCACAGGCTTCGATGTGCCAGTGCTCGGCAACCTGTTCGGCACGCCCAAACGAGTGGCCTTGGGCATGGGCGCCGAAGAGGTGTCCGAGTTGCGCGAGATCGGCAAGCTGCTGGCCTTTCTCAAGGAGCCTGAGCCGCCCAAGGGCCTCAAGGATGCCTGGAGCAAGCTGCCGATCTTCAAGAAGGTCATTTCCATGGCGCCCAAGGTGGTCAAGGACGCGCCTTGCCATGAGGTGATCGAGGAGGGCGACGATGTCGACCTCGGCAAACTGCCGATCCAGCACTGCTGGCCGGGCGACGTGGCACCGCTGATCACCTGGGGTCTGACCATCACCAAGGGCCCGAACAAGGAACGACAGAACCTCGGTATCTACCGCCAGCAGGTGATCGGCCGCAACAAGGTGATTATGCGCTGGCTCAGCCACCGTGGCGGCGCCCTGGATTACCGCGAGTGGTGCCAGAAGCACCCGGACAAGGCTTACCCGGTCTGTGTCGCGCTTGGCGCGGATCCTGCGACCATCCTCGGCGCCGTCACGCCAGTGCCCGATACCCTCTCCGAATACGCTTTCGCCGGCCTCTTGCGCGGTCATCGCACCGAGCTGATCAAGGCGCGTGGCAGCGAACTGCAGTTGCCAGCCAGTGCCGAGATCGTGCTCGAAGGCGTGATCCATCCGGGCGAGACCGCGCCGGAAGGCCCCTACGGCGATCACACCGGCTACTACAACGAGGTCGACACCTTCCCGGTGTTCACTGTCGAGCGCATCACCCGTCGCCGCGATCCGATCTACCACAGCACCTACACCGGCCGCCCGCCAGATGAGCCGGCGATCCTCGGCGTGGCGCTGAATGAGGTGTTCGTGCCGATCCTGCAGAAGCAGTTCCCCGAGATCACCGATTTCTACCTGCCGCCGGAAGGCTGTTCCTACCGCATGGCGGTGGTGACCATGAAGAAGCAGTACCCGGGGCACGCCAAGCGCGTCATGCTCGGGGTGTGGTCGTTCCTGCGACAGTTCATGTACACCAAGTTCGTTATCGTCACCGACGACGATATCAACGCACGGGACTGGAATGACGTGATCTGGGCGATTACCACGCGCATGGACCCCAAGCGCGACACGGTGATGATCGACAACACACCGATCGACTACCTCGACTTCGCCTCGCCGATCTCCGGCCTGGGCTCGAAGATGGGCCTGGACGCCACCCACAAGTGGCCGGGCGAAACCACTCGCGAGTGGGGCCGCGCCATCGAGAAGGATCCGGCCGTGGTGGCGCGTGTCGACGCGCTGTGGAGCGAGCTGGGAATCGATTGATGAACGTCACCCTGCAACCTTCCGGCGTCACCCTCGCGCTGCAGCCGGGCGAACGCATCCTCGATGGTGCTCGGCGCCTGGGCTACGACTGCCCGCAAAGCTGTCGCAATGGCAACTGCCATATCTGCGCCGCCTTGTTGCTGGAAGGGCGGGTGCGGCAGGACGGCGCCGAGCTGGATCACGGCGAGCTGTTCACCTGCCTGGCCGAGCCGCTGGAAGACTGTGTGCTGCACTGGGATGGGGTGCTGGCGCCGGGTGAACTGCCGGTGCGCGAACTGAGCTGTCAGCTGATCGAATGCCAGGACGTGGGCGGCGATGTATTCCGTGTGCGCCTGCGCGCGCCGGCCGGCAGGGTGCCGCGTTATCACGCCGGGCAGTACCTGCTGTTGCAGCGCCCGGATGGCGAGATGGCGGCCTTCTCCCTGGCTTCCGCACCGCACGCCGGGCGTGAGCTGGAGCTGCATATCCTTGCCCGCGAGGAGAGCAGCATTGCCCTGCTGGAGCATCTGCGCACTACCGGCATGGCTCGCGTGCAGATGCCTTATGGCGACACTCACCTCGCCGATCGGCCTGATGGGCCGCTGGTGCTGATCGCCGCCGGTACTGGCATGGGCCAGATGCACAGCCTGATCGAGCACTGCCGCGCGGCGGGTTTCGCTCACCCAGTGCATCTGTACTGGGGCGCGCGTCGGCCCGAGGATTTCTACGAGCTGCCACATTGGGCCGAGTGGCAGCAGCTGGATAATCTGCACCTGCATCAGGTGGTCAGCGACCAGTGTGGCTGGCAGGGTCGTTGCGGCCTGCTGCACGAAGCGGTGCGCGAGGATTTCCCGGATCTCAAGGCATTGCACGTCTATGCCAGCGGCTCTCCGGCGATGGTCTACGCCACGCTCGACGCACTGGTCGAAGCCGGCATGGATGCCCACCAGATGCGCGCCGACGTGTTCGCCTACGCGCCGCGAAGTTGAATTAACAAGCTAATGTCTGTCAGTTAAGCGTCGACGCTGCCAATGGGTAGGAGCGGCGCCCCGCCGCAAACCAGGGCGATACGCGATTGAAAAGCTTCGCCCCGGGCCGGGGCTCCTACGAAAGACCGCTTTGGCAAGCTTATCTGATCGGCATTGGCTGCAGCGTCAGCGAACGGTTACTACCACCTTGCCCACTGCCTTGCGCTGGCCGAGGGTAGCGATGGCTTCGCCGCCGCGCTCCAGCGGGAAGGTCTGCGATACCAGCGGCTTGAGCTTGCCTTCGGCGTGCCAGGCGAACAGTTGCTGGAAGTTCGCGGCGTTGTCCTGCGGTTGGCGCTGGGCGAAGGAGCCCCAGAATACGCCGACCAGCGAGGCGCCCTTGAGCAGTGGCAGGTTGGCTGGCAGCGCCGGGATGCCGCCGCCAGCGGCGAAACCCACCACCAGGAAACGGCCGTTCCAGCCGATGCTGCGGAAGGCTTCCTCGAACAGCGGGCCGCCCACCGGGTCGTAGATCACATCCACACCCTGGCCGCCGGTGAGGCGTTTCACCTCGTCCTTGAGGCTCTGCTCGCTGTAGTTGATCAGCTCATCCGCGCCGGCGTTACGCGCCACTTCCAGCTTCTCGGCGCTGCTCGCGGCGGCGATGACCTTGGCGCCCATGGCCTTGCCGATTTCCACCGCGGCCAGACCGACGCCGCCCGAGGCGCCGAGCACCAGCAGGGTTTCACCCGGTTGCAGGTTGGCGCGTTGCTTGAGGGCATGCATCGAGGTGCCGTAGGTCATGCCGAATGCAGCAGCGGTGGTCAGGTCCATGCTCTTGGGCACCGGCAATACGTTGTAGGCCGGCACGGCGACCTCTTCGGCAAAGCCGCCCCAACCGGTCAACGCCATGACCCGATCACCGGCGCGCAGGTGGCTGATTTTCTCGCCGGCGGCCTTGACCACGCCGGCTACCTCGCCACCCGGGGCGAAGGGGAAGGGCGGCTTGAACTGGTATTTGCCTTCGATGATCAGCGTGTCGGGGAAGTTGACCCCGGCAGCCTGCACCTCGATCAGCACCTCGTTTTTTTTCGGTTCGGGGCTTGGCAGGTCTTCCAGTACCAGGGTGTCGGCGGGGCCGAAGGCTTTGCACAGCAGGGCTTTCATCAAGGTCATTCCTCTTGCAGGGTGCCTTGCAGTGTAGAAAGCGCCCGCCGAGGGTCAACGAGCATGCCGATGCCTGATAGGTCGGCATAAGCGCCGGGCTTGGGTACATGCGCGCGGATGGCTATGCTAGGCACATCCCCGATGGAGTGCCGAACGTGAAACTGTTGACCGCCCTGCTGCTGAGCCTGTCGATCTGTCTGCCTGCCCTGGCCTCTTCGGAGAAGAAGGAAGAGGTGCCGGCAGCGCTGTATCACAACCTGTTCCCGGCGCTGATCGGCAATCTGGCGGACCCGGGCAATCGCCTGAAGTTCTTCAAGGCCGATGTGTCGCTGCGGGTGAACGGCACCGAGGCCGAGAAGAAGCTCAAGCTGCATGAGCCGCTGATCCGCCACCAACTGGTGATGCTGTTCTCGGCACAGACCAGCGAGACCATCAACGCCCCCGATGGCCGCGAAAACCTGCGTCTGGAAGCGTTGAAGAAAGTGCAGGACGCGATCAACGGCGAGGAGGGCAAGCCCATCGTCGAAGATCTGCTGTTCAACAATCTGATCATCCAGTAGTGGCAAATTCTCTTGGCGTTCGGGCGCTGTGTTAGCGGTGAAGGTCAAAGCGATTCGCGGCTGAAGCCGCTCCTACATGTTGTTTAGGCCATCTGTGCCAGGGTCTTGCGAAAACGCGTCAGCGCGGCGATGAAGAACAGCGCGCCGATGCCGGCGATGGCCAGCATGTAGGGCCAGACGATCGCGAACCCCGCGCCGCGATAGAGAATGGCCTGGGCCAGCGCGACGAAGTGGGTGGTCGGCGCCGCCAGCATGATCTGCTGTACCAGCTCCGGCATGCTTTCGCGCGGCGTGGTGCCGCCGGAAAGGATCTGCAGCGGCAACAGTACCAGGATGATCAGCAGGCCCAATTGCGGCATCGAGCGCGTCACCGTGCCGAAGAAAATGCCCATCGAGGTGGTGGCGAACAGGTGCAGCGCCGCGCCAACCAGAAACAGCGCAATCGAACCCTCGATCGGCACCTGCAGCCAGCCCTGCACCACCAGCAGCAGTGACAGCGCCGCAGCTGTGAGCACCACCAGCCCCATCGACCAGACCTTGGCCAGCATGATTTCCAGTGGCGTCACCGGCATCACCAGCAGGTGTTCGACGGTGCCGTGCTCGCGTTCGCGGATCAGCGCCGCGCCGGTGAGGATGATCGACAGCATGGTGATCTGGTTGATCACCTCCATCACCGAGCCGAACCAGGCGCGCGTCAGGTTGGGGTTGAACTCTATGCGTGCCACCAGTTCGGCCGGCTGCTGCAGCTCGCCCCGGTAGCGGCGGACGAACTCGGCCACCTCGCTGGCGCCGATATTCTGGATGTAGCCGGCACCGGTGAAGGCCATGCTGACCTCGGTGGCGTCGACGTTGAGCTGGATTGCCGGGCTGCGACCGGCGAGCACGTCGCGCTGGAAGTTCGGCGGAATGTTCAGGGTGAAGGTGTAGCGCCCGGCATCCATGCCGCGATCCATCTCGTTCAGGTCGATACGCGCCGGCGTGCGGAAGTAGGGCGCCTGAAAGGCCTGGATCAGGCGTTCGGAGAGTTGCGACTGGTCTTCGTCGACCACGGCGATGGCGGCGTTGTGCAGGCTCTCCGGCATCTTGGTGGCTGCCGAATAGATGCCCATGCTGAAGGCCCAGAGGATCAGCAGCACCAGCACCAGGTCATGCTGCAGGCTGCGCAGCTCCTTGATGCCGAGGTGGAGGATATTGGCCAGGCGTTCCATCACACCTCCTGTTTGCGCAGCAGGCTGGCGCTGAGCAGCGTCAGCAGCGGGATGGTCAGGGCCAGAGCGGCGAAGTAGCCGGTCAGGTCCTGCAGTTCCAGCGCCTTGGAGAAGATGCCGCGGCTGATTACCATAAACTGCGAGGTCGGGTAGAGCTGGCCGATCAGCGCGCCCGCGCCTTCCAGTGAGGCCACCGGGTAGATCAGCCCGGAGAACTGGATGGCCGGAAACAGGGTGACGATGGCGGTGCCGAACACGGCGGCGATCTGGCTGTTGGTGAAGGTCGACATGAGCAGGCCGAGGCCGGTGGCGCAGGCCAGGTAGAGCAGGGCGCCGGCCAGCAGAGTCAGCGGGTTGCCCTTGAGCGGCACGTCGAACACCGTGACTGCCAGCAGCATCAGCAGGATGAAGTTGAACAAACCCAGGGCGATGTAGGGCAGCTGTTTACCGAGCAGGAATTCCAGGCGAGTGACCGGGGTAACGTAGAGATTGATGATCGAACCCAGCTCCTTCTCGCGCACCACGCCCAGGGCGGTGAGCATTGCCGGGATCAGCATCAGCAATAGCGGGATCACCCCCGGCACCATGGCCTTGAGGCTTTCCACGTCGGGGTTGTAGCGGTAGCGCACTTCCAGTTCGGCGGCGCTGGCTGCTTGCGGCTGTGGCGAACGCCGCGCCAGTTCGCTCAGGTAGTGCTGGTGCAGGCCGGTCACGTAGCCCTTGATGGTTTCGGCGCGGGTCGGCATGGCGCCGTCGATCCACATGCCGATCTGTGGGCTGGCGCCGCGCTTGAGATCACGGCCGAAGTGCGGCGGAATCTCCACCGCCAGGCTGATATCGCCATTGCGCAGGCGTCGTTCCAGCTCGTCGTAGTCGGAGAGCGGCGCCTTCTCCAGGAAGTAGCGCGAGCCGGACAGGTTGAGGTGGTATTCCTGGCTGGTGGTGGTCTGGTCGCGATCGAGTACGGCGAAGGTCAGGTCTTCGACGTCGAGGCTGATGCCATAGCCGATGATGAACAGCAGCAGCACGGTGCCGAGCAGCGCCATGCCGCCACGGATCGGGTCGCGGCGCAGCTCCAGCGCTTCGCGGCGGGCATAGCTGAGCAGGCGGCGCAGGCTGAAGCGTTGACGCTGTTGTGGCGGCGCCTGTTCCAGCGGCGGCGCCTCGCTGACCGCTTGCTCGCCAGCCGCCTCCTGCAGGTAAGCGATGAAGGTGGCTTCCAGGTTGTCCAGCCCGCGTTTGTCCATCAGGCCCTGCGGCGTGTCGCTGTCGAGCACGCGGCCGGCGTGCATCAGCGAGATGCGGTCGCAGCGCTGCGCCTCGTTCATGAAGTGGGTGGAGATGAAGATGGTCACGCCGTCCTGGCGCGACAGGTCGAGCATCAGTTGCCAGAAACCGTCACGCGCCACCGGGTCGACGCCTGAGGTGGGCTCGTCGAGGATGAGGATTTCCGGCTTGTGAATCACCGCCACGGCCAGCGACAAGCGCTGGCGGATGCCCAATGGCAGGCGCTCGGGGAGCATGTCCATGACCTCGCCGAGGTCGAAGCGTGCGGCCATCTGCGCCACGCGTGGCTCGATCTCCTCGGCGGGTACGTGAAAGAGTTGCGCGTGCAGCACCAGGTTCTGCCGCACCGTCAGTTCGCCATACAGGGAGAACGCCTGGGACATGTAGCCGACCCTCTTGCGCGTGGCCATGTCGCGCGGGTCGACCGCCTGGCCGAACAGCAGCGCCTCGCCCTCGCTGGCCGGTAGCAGGCCGGTGAGCATCTTCATGGTGGTGCTCTTGCCGCAGCCGTTGGAGCCGAGGAAGCCGAAGATCTCGCCACGGCGGATGCGAAACGACACCGAGTCGACGGCGACGAAATCACCGAAGCGCATGGTCAGGCCCTTGGCTTCGATGGCGATCTCTTGGCTGTCTTGCAGGGGTGGAATGAGCACCTGCTGATGGCCGCGACGGCGTTCCTCCGGCAGCAGGGCAATGAAGGCCTGCTCCAGGCTGGCGCTGCCGGTGCGCGTGCGCAATTCGGCGGGACTGCCTTCGGCCAGCACGCGGCCGGCATCCATCGCCACCAGGTGGTCGAAGCGCTCGGCTTCCTCCATATAGGCTGTGGCCACCAGCACGCTCATCTGTGGGCGCTGCGTGCGAATGCGCGCGATCAGTTCCCAGAACTGGTTGCGTGACAGCGGGTCGACACCGGTGGTTGGCTCGTCGAGGATCAGCAGGTCGGGGTCGTGGATCAGCGCGCAGCACAGCCCCAGCTTCTGCTTCATGCCGCCCGACAGCTTACCCGCCGGACGCTCGCGGAAGGCCGACATACCGGTGCTGCGCAGCAGGTCGTCGATGCGTCGCTCGCGTTCGGCAGCGTCCTGACCGAACAGGCGGCCAAAGAAATCCAGGTTCTCGAACACCGACAGCGTCGGGTAGAGGTTCTTGCCCAGACCCTGCGGCATGTAGGCGATATGCGGGCAGACATTGCGCCGATGACGGGCATCGGCCATGTCGCCGTCGAGCACCTCGACGCGGCCGTCCTGAATCTTGCGTGCCCCGGCGATCAGCGCCAGCAAGCTGGACTTGCCGACACCGTCGGGGCCGATCAGGCCGACCATGCAGCGGGCCGGCAGTGCCAGCTCGATCTGTTGCAGCGCGTGGGTCTGGCCGTAGCGCAGGCCGACGCCGCTCAGGCGTGCGACCGGCGCGTTCATTGCGGGACCTTGATCGTCAGATGCGCGGGCCACTCGGCGTCAGGGTCGAGGCGCAGGTAGGCCATGCCCGGTACGCCGGTCTTGACCTGCTGCAGGTGCTTGCTCAGCAACTCGGGATCGAGGCGCGCCTTGACCCGGAACATCAGTTTCTCGCGCTCGTTGGCGGTTTCCACGCTCTTCGGGGTGAACTGGGCGACGCTGGCGACATAGCTGACCCTGGCCGGGATCACGTACTGCGGTACGGCATCGATCACCAGGCGTACCTCGCTGCCGAGGGCGACGCGACCGGCCTGACGTCCGGGCAGGAAGAAGGTCATGTAGACGTCGGTGAGATCCACCAGGTTGAGTAGCTTGCCGCCGGCACCGAGCACTTCGCCGGGTTGGCTCACGCGGTATTGCACGCGACCGGCGCGAGGCGCCTTGAGCAGGCTGTCATCGATGTCCACCTGCAGGCGCTCGACGCTGGCTCGGGCCGCCTCGGTCGCCGATTGCGCTTCGATGGCCTGCGATTGCGCGGCGGCGATACCGGCCTCGGCCGAGCTTACCTGGGCGCGCGCGGCGGCCAGCGCGGCTTCGGCGCTTTGCAGGCGGGCCAGATCGTCATCCAGCGTCTGCTGAGGCAGGGCGTTGCGCTTGACCAGGGTGGCGCTGCGCGCGTGACGTTTGCGCGCGGCATCCAGTTCGGCCTGGCGCTGGCGCACCACGGCTTCGGCGGCCAGCTTCTCGCTTTGGCGCAGGCTGATCTGGCTGGCGGCGGTGGTCTGGCCATTCTCGGCCTGGCGCAATTGGGCGCGGGCCTGCGCCAGTTGGGCCTCGAGCACCTGGGTGTCCATGCGCGCGAGAACCTGGCCTGGCTCGACGAAGTCACCTTCATCGACCTCGATGCTGGCAACGCGCCCGGCGAGCTTGGTGGCCACATCCACTTCGGTGGCCTCGATGCGTCCGTTGCCGCTGGCGAAGCCCTCGCCCAGGCCGTTCGGGCGCAGCTGCCACCAGGCTGTGGCAGCCAGTACGGCGACGGCGGCAGCGAGCAGAACGGCCTGGCGAGATGTGACGTTGATCATTTCGGCTTCCCTGTTGAACCCCGGTTGCGGGGTTTTCACGACCTGTCGATTGTCTGTCGAATGCGCATTAGGTGGCTTGATGCAGGTCAAGCACGGGCGGCTGCCACAGGCAGGTGCGGTTACGCCCTTCATGTTTGGCATGGTACAGCGCCTGATCGCCCTGGGCGAGCAATTCGCCTGGCTGTTCGTCAATCACTGGATCCACTACGGTGATGCCGATACTCAGGGTCAAACGCCCCAGCGGGCTGCTTGGGTGCTTGATATCCAGGCTGGCAACCGCCGCATGGATGCGTGCGGCGACCTGCTCGGCACCCTCCTGATGGGTGTTGGCGAGGATGATGGCGAACTCCTCGCCGCCGTAACGGCAGGCGGTGTCGCCTTCGCGCTGCAGGCTTTCGCGCAGGGCAGCACTGACTTTGCGCAGGGCGTCGTCACCGGCGAGGTGGCCGAGGGCATCGTTGTAGGGTTTGAAGTAGTCGATATCCAGCATCAGCAGTGCCAGTGGTGCTGCGAGGCGGCGCAGGCGGCGCCATTCAGCCAGCAGTTGCTGGTCGAAGTGGCGGCGGTTGTACAGGCCGGTCAGGCCGTCGAGCTGTGACAGGCGCTGCAGTTGCGCTTCCAATTGCAGGCGCTCGCTGTTGTCGCGGGAAACGGCGATCAGGTATTCGTGATCATGCAGTTGCACCAGCTGGGTGTTGATCTCGGCCGGTTGCCGGCTGCCGTCGCGGCGAATCAGTTCGCGCTGGAAGATCCGCGACAGGTTGTCGCGCTGCGCCTGGCGCGCCTGCTCCAGCCAGCGATGAAAACCCGGCATGAGCTTGTCCGGGGCATCGCGCAGCAATTCGGCGAACTGTTCAGGGCGGTAGTCGAGCGTGGCGTAGGTGGCCTGGTTCATGTGCAGCAGCTCGCGGCTGTCGCTGTCGAAGATGAACAGTCCGTCATGGCTGGAGTCGGTCAGGTCGAGCACCAACTGCAGCCGCTCACGGTTCTCGCGCAGACGCTGTTCGGTTTCTTCGCGGCGTTCGGCTTCCTCGCGGAAACGTCGATTGGCCAGTTGCAAGGCTCGGGCGCGGCGACTGTTCTCCAGCGCCAGGGCCAGGGCCGCGACCAGCAGCAGGCTGATGGCCAGGCTGGCACCGAGCACCACGCCGGGCAGGGGCGATTCGAGCTGGTCGAGCAATTGCTCGGTGGGGCTCAGGCGCAGGCTGAAGCTCTGGTTGTTGAGCAGGCTCAGGTGCAGTTGCAGGCTGTGCTGCGTCTCGGAATCTGCTGCTCCATGACGAAACAGGCTGTGGCCGTTCTCAAGCAATTCGAGGTTGAAGGCTTGGCGGTCGATCTGGGTGAGTAGCTGCAGCATCAGCGGCTCGACCCGAAATACGCCCTGCAGGAAACCGTCGAACACCTTGCTGCCATTCAGCTCGCGGTACAGCGGTGTATAGAGAACAAAACCGCGTCCGCCCTGGACCAGATCGAAGCTGTTGGAGAAGCGCTGTTCACCGCTCTCGCGAGCTTCCATCGCCAATGGGTAATTGGGGTGCTCCGGGTGCAGGCGAAAATTAAGCGCCGCTTCGTTGCCGGCCACCGATAGCAGCCAGCGTATGCGTAGATCGTCGCCGACCCACTGGATGGATTGATAGGCGGGAAAGCCTCGCAGTACGCGCTCCACCTCCTCGCCCCAGCTGGCCTGCGGCAGGCGGCCCAGGCTGTTCCACAAGCGGGCGATACGCTCGAGGCTGGCCACCTCCAGGTGTAGCGTGCTCTCCAGCTGACGCGCCAGGCTGCGTGCCTGATAACCGATACGCTCGTCGATGCGCTGCTGTTGCACGGCATCGATCTGGCGCCACAGTAGAACGCTGGCGCTGCTCAGCACCACTAACAGGAACGCCAGCGCAAGGCGCGCCGGCCAGACGGAGGATGCCGGCATGGAAAACTCCCGAGGCTCTGTAGGGTGATAGCACAGTGCCGCAGTTGACTCAACGCATGGCGAGAATGGCCGCCCACTGGTCATCGCTGACCGGCATCACGGACAGGCGGCTGCCGCGCTGTACCAGCGCCAGTTCGGCCAGTAGCGGGTTGTTCTTCAGCTGCTGCAGGGGCAGGACCTCGTCGAAGGCTTCGACGAACTCGACATCCAGAGCGCTCCAGGGGTTCTTCTCGGTACTGGCCTTGGGGTCGTGATAATGGCTTTGCGGATCGAGCGCGGTGGGGTCCGGGTAGATCTCGCCGGCAATGCGTGCAATGCCGGCGATACCGGGTTGCGGGCAGCTGGAGTGATAGAAGAAGAACAGATCGCCCGGCTTCATTGCGCGCATGAAGTTGCGCGCCTGGTAATTGCGTACGCCATCCCAGCGCGTTTTGCCCAGTCGTTGCAGGTCGTGGATGGACAATTCATCGGGTTCGGACTTCATCAGCCAATAAAGCATGAACTTTGCTCCTGCAGGTCTGTCTGTAAGCGGACGCTCGTTTGAGGGATATCTCCGACGGCCGGTTGGCGTCGGAAATTGCACAGCGTTCGGGACTGGCGGAAAATACCCGGCTAAACACCTGGCGCCGCCTTATTGCAAACAACAATAACGCGCGACCAACGTGCGCATTGCCTTGAAGGGGGAGGCAATAGATGAAACGCAAGCCAGATCTTTTGTGGGTTCTCGTCGTACTGTTCAGCCTGGGCGTGGTTACCACGGGTTACACCCAGAGTCTCTGGGAGCGCCAGGGCGACGCTCCAGCCAATATCACGCAGCAGCCCTGACGCTCCGTTTGCCCGCGTGAGCACCGCAGGGAGTGCGGTGCCGCAGGGTTCACCTCAATACCACGCCTTGTCCGTCACCGTGGCCTGCAAGGGCACGTCCCAACTGGCCATCGCCAGTTCGTCCACGCGCTGACATTCGTGCGCCAGGCCCAGTAGTGTCGGCATGTGCCAATTTTTGCGTCTGTGCAGATAGGCCAGGCTGCGGTCGTAGAAACCTCCTCCCATGCCCAGGCGCCCGCCACGATCATCGAAGCCCACCAGCGGCAGCAGCACCAGATCCAGGGCCCAGACCTTGCGTTGGCGCTTTGGCTGCGGGCGTGGTTCGAGGATGCGAAAACGATTACCTGCCAGTTTCTCGTGCCGGCTGACGCGCTGGAAGACCATCTTGGTGCGCGGCCAGGCGCTGAGCACCGGCAGGTAGATGTGCTTGCCGCGTTTCTGCGCAGCGGCGAGCAGTGGCCGCGGATCGATTTCGCCATCGTTGGGCAGGTACAGGGCGATGTGCCGGGCGCGACGAAACTGCGGGCTTTGTGCCAGTTGCCGATACAGGTTGCGTGCAGCAAGACGTTGCTGGCTACGGCTGAGCGCACGACGGCGCTGGCGCAGTACGCGGCGCAGTTGCGGGCGACTGGGAGTGCTGGACGTGGTCATGAGGTGAGGTTGTGCTGAGGCAGATAGCAGTGCTGAAACGCGCTGCAGGAAATGATGACTTCCCGGCGTGCCGCTGTCGGTTTAGCCCTTGAACCCGAAAGTTCAAGGTGGAGGTTGCAGGAGGCGTTAAGGCTTTCCGTCAGGCGGACATGCACACCGGCCCCAACTTGCAACCCCCGTGGTTGTGCGTATCGGCTCAGGGACATCACCGACTGGCGCACACCCCAGGAAGTTGGGCTTAGTATACCCGAACAGAGGGTGTGCGGGGCGGCCTGCGACGAACTGGCAGGCATGGCGGTGCTCAGGAACTCGGATCGTCGGCCAGTGCATGGTCGACACGATCGAGCAGATCGCGCACCTGCTGGCGGGTGGAATTGGCGTCCTGATCCAGGCGCTGCTGCTTGTGCAGCAGGTCGTGGGTGATGTTCAAGGCTGCCATCACGGCGACACGGTCGGCGCCAATCACTTTGCCGCTGGTACGGATCTCGCGCATCTTGCCGTCCAGGTAGCGAGCCGCACTTTCCAGATTGGCGCGTTCGTCCTGCGGGCAGGCGATGCAATATTCTTTGTCCAGAATGTGGACGGTCACGGTGTTCGACTGGGTCATGAGTCCTGCTCCAGGGCTTTGAGGCGCGAAATCATCGATTCGACCTTGTGCCGGGCCAATTCGTTCTTTTCGATCAGATGAGCGCGTTCCTCGCGCCAGGCCTGTTCATTCGCCAGCAGGAGTCGGTTGTGAGCCTTTAGCTGCTCGACACGCTGGATCAGCAGCTCCAGCTTGGCGGTCAATGCGTGCAAATCGGCGTCTTCCATGGGCTCTCGCTATGGGAGGGAATGGCTGGACTATATAGGCCTGTCCCGTTCAGGGCACCTCTAAAAACTACCTGCGTTGTCATCACTGCGTTAAAAACAAGCTCAAAATGTTAATTGCAACTCGTAAAGTCGAACGCGACTCCGACCGTTTTGCCTTGTGCTGACTGCCTCGCCTACGTTTCTAGAAGCGCCCTTCTTGGGTCAAACCACGGTTGGCAGTGATGTGATGCAGATGACGACATCACACCGGCGGCCTCGGATGGTCTTGGCGCGTCTGCCGGTGCTAGGATACGAGGCCTCCATTCTAGAGATTGCGCCGCCTGGCGCCTAGCTATCTATGTCGATTCCAAGTTCTCCCTACGCCGCCTTCGCCGCTCTGTTGAACAGTGCCGGGCATTCCGCTTCTCCTGCCGAACTGCATGGCCTGCTGCTTGGTCGCAGCTGCGCGGGTGCCGGCTTCGATGCCGATGCCTGGCTGCTCGACGCTGCCGATCTGCTTGGCAGCGAGCCGCAGGATAACGTGCGCCAGGCGCTGATCGGCCTGCAGGAGATGGTCAAGGGTGAGCTGTGCAGCGAGGACATCACCGTGGTGCTGTTGTTGCCGGATGACGAAACCCCGCTGGCGCAGCGCGCAACAGCTCTGGGCCAGTGGTGCCAGGGCTTTCTCGGTGGTTTTGGCCTGACCGTTCGCGACGGTGCGCTGAGCGCCGAAGCCATGGAAGTGTTGCAGGATCTCTCCGCCATCGCCCAGGTGCAGAGCGCCCTGGAAGAATCCGAAGATGGTGAGAGCGACTACATGGAGGTGATGGAATACCTGCGTGTGGCGCCGCTGTTGCTGTTCACCGAGTGCGCCAAGCCTGCGGCACCTGCTGCCAAACCATCCCTGCACTGATTCTCGTCGGAGCCTGCCGTGATCAGCATCCCCAAGTCCGAATATGCCCGTCGGCGCAAGGCGCTGATGGCGCAGATGGAACCCAACAGCATCGCCATTCTGCCGGCAGCGCCGGTGTATATCCGCAATCGTGACGTCGAGCATGTCTACCGCCAGGACAGCGACTTCCAGTACCTCACCGGTTTCCCCGAGCCGGAGGCGGTGATGGCCCTGATTCCCGGGCGCGAGCACGGTGAATATGTGTTGTTCTGTCGCGAGCGTGACCCGGAGCGCGAATTGTGGGACGGCCTGCGCGCCGGCCAGGACGGTGCGATCAGTACATTCGGCGCCGATGACGCTTTCCCCATCGGCGATATCGACGACATCCTGCCGGGGCTGATCGAAGGCCGCGAGCGCGTCTACTACGCCATCGGTTGCAACCAGGAGTTCGATCATCGGCTGATGGAGTGGGTCAACCACATCCGCGCCAAGGCCCGTCAGGGCGCCACGCCGCCGAGCGAGTTCGTCGCCCTCGATCACCTGTTGCACGACATGCGTCTGTACAAGTCGGCTGCCGAGGTGAAGGTGATGAAGGAGGCGGCCGAGATCAGTGCGCGTGCGCACGTGCGCGCGATGCGGGCCAGCCGCGCCGGTCTGTTCGAATACCACCTGGAAGCCGAGCTGGAGTACGAGTTCCGCAAGGGCGGGGCGAAGATGCCGGCCTACGGCAGCATCGTCGCCGCGGGCAAAAATGCCTGCATCCTGCACTACCGTGAGAACAATGCACCGCTCAAGGACGGCGACCTGGTACTGATCGACGCCGGCTGCGAGATCGACTGCTACGCCAGCGACATCACCCGAACCTTCCCGGTCAGCGGTAAGTTCTCGCCCGAGCAGAAGGCCATCTACGAACTGGTGCTCAAGGCCAACGAGGAGGCATTCAAGTTCATTGCTCCAGGCCGGCACTGGAACGAGGCCCATGAGGCCACCGTGCGGGTGATCACTGCCGGCCTGGTTGATCTGGGTCTGCTCGAGGGTGATGTTGACGAGCTGATCGCCAGCGAAGCCTACAAGCCTTTCTATATGCACCGCGCCGGCCACTGGCTGGGCATGGATGTGCATGACGTCGGCGATTACAAGGTCGGCGGGCAGTGGCGCGTGCTGGAGATCGGCATGGCGATGACCGTCGAGCCAGGCATCTATATCGCCCCTGACAACGACAAGGTTGCCAAGAAATGGCGCGGCATCGGTGTGCGCATCGAGGACGACGTGGTCGTGACCAAGAAGGGCTGCGAGATTCTCACCAACGGTGTGCCCAAGACCGTTGCCGAGATCGAGGCGCTGATGGCGGCCGCGCGTAGCGAGGCGGCCTGAGCCCATGTCACGCGTACAGTTGGCGATCATCGGTGGCGGTCTGGTCGGCGCGAGCCTGGCGCTGGCGCTGCAGGACACCGCGCGTCAGCGTGGCTGGCGCATCGCTCTGATCGAACCCTTTGCCCCGGGCAGCGAATACCAGCCCAGCTATGACGCGCGCTCTACCGCGCTGTCCTATGGCAGCCGGTTGATCTACGAGCGCCTGGGCCTGTGGCAGAGCATTGCCCAGCGGGCTGAGCCGATTCAACAGATTCATGTTTCCGACCGCGGCCGCTTCGGCGCCACGCGCCTGCAGGCCATCGAGGAAGGCGTGCCGGCGCTCGGTTACGTAGCTGAGAACGCCTGGCTCGGCCATTGTCTGTGGCAGGCGCTGGATGTGGGTGTGATCGAATGGCGCTGCCCGGCCGAAGTGGTCGGCATGCAGCGCCTCGACGATGGCTATCGCCTGACCCTGAACGACGAAACCTGCCTTGACTGCGACCTGGCGATTCTTGCCGATGGTGGGCGTTCCGGCCTGCGCGAGCAGCTCGGCATCGGCGTCAGCAGCAAGCCTTACGGGCAGAGTGCGCTGATCGCCAACGTCAGCCCGCTGGAAGCGCATCGTGGGCAGGCTTTCGAGCGTTTCACCGATGACGGCCCGATGGCCATGCTGCCCTTGACCGATAACCGCTGCGCGCTGGTCTGGACGCGCGCCGCCGCCGACGCCGAGCGCCTGCTGCAGGCCAGCGAGGCAAGCTTCCTCGCTGAGTTGCAAGAGGCCTTCGGCTATCGCCTGGGTGCCTTGCGCCAGGTGGGCGCACGGCATCTCTATCCGCTGAGCCTGGTCGAGGCGCAGGAGCAGGTGCGTGCGCATCTGGTGGTGCTGGGCAATGCCGCGCACAGCCTGCACCCCATCGCCGGCCAGGGCTACAACCTGTCGCTGCGCGATACCCTGGCGCTGGCCGAGGTGCTGATCGACAGCGAGGCCGCACTGGGCGACTTCGTCACCCTGCAGCGTTACCAGCAACGGCAGCAACTCGATCAACAGATGACGGTCGGTTTCTCCGACCAGGTGACGCGTCTGTTCAGTAATGCGCAGCCGCTGCTGACCGCCGGGCGTAACCTGGGTTTGCTCGGCCTCGACCTGCTGCCACCGGCCAAGCGCTGGTTCGCCCGGCAGGCCATGGGCATGGGTACGCGAAGTCTCTGACAGCCAAGGAATGAATATGCGAGCGGATCTGATCATCGTCGGCGCCGGAATGGTCGGCAGCACCCTGGCCCTGGCGCTGGAGCACTGCGGCCTGGACATCCTGATCGTCGACGGCAGCCCGCTGAGCGTGGCGCCATTCGCTGCGCAGGCGCCGTTCGAGCCGCGTGTCAGCGCATTGTCGATGGCCAGCCAGCGCATTCTTGAACGCCTGGACGTTTGGCCTGGCATTGCTGCGCGGCGTGCCTGCCCCTATGGCGAGATGCGTGTGTGGGACGGTTCCGGCACTGGCAGCATCCACTTCGCCGCCGCCAGCGTGCATGCCGAGACGCTGGGCCATATCGTCGAGAATCGTGTGGTGCAGGATGCCCTGCTCGAAAGGCTGCACGACAGCCAGATCGGTCTGTTGCCCGGCGCGCGTCTGGAGCAATTGCGCCGCTCCGGCGATGACTGGCTGCTGACGCTTACCGATGGTCGTCAGCTGCGTGCGCCGCTACTGGTGGCAGCCGATGGTGCCAACTCGGCAGTGCGTCGCCTGGCCGGTTGCGCCACGCGTGAATGGGATTACCTGCACCACGCCATCGTCACCAGTGTGCGCTGCGAGCAGCCGCATCAGGCCACCGCCTGGCAGCGCTTCACCGATGACGGCCCGCTGGCCTTCCTGCCGCTGGCGGGGCCGGCTGACGAGCACTGGTGTTCGATCGTCTGGTCCACCGTACCGGCTGAGGCCGAGCGTTTGATGGCGCTGGACGATGCCGCCTTCTGTGTCGAGCTGGGCAAGGCCTTCGAGCATCGCCTGGGCCAGGTGCTGCATGCCGACCGCCGTCTGTGCATCCCGCTGCGTCAGCGCCATGCCAAGCGCTATGTCGAGCCTGGGCTGGCGCTGATTGGCGATGCCGCGCACAGCATCCATCCGCTGGCCGGGCAGGGGGTCAATCTGGGCTTCCTCGATGCGGCGGTGCTGGCCGAGGTGCTGCTGCATGCCGCCGAGCGCGGCGAGCGCCTCAGCGATGAGCGGGTGCTGAGCCGCTACGAGCGCCGGCGCATGCCGCACAACCTGGCGATGATGGCGGCGATGGAAGGCTTCCAGCGACTGTTCCAGGCCGATCCACTGCCGCTGCGCCTGCTGCGCAACGTTGGCCTCGACCTGGTCGATGGCCAGGCCGAGGCCAAGGCGCTGTTCGTGTGTCAGGCGCTTGGGCTAACGGGCGACTTGCCGGAGCTGGCACGAGTCTGAGCTGACGCAACTTGTAATAACTGCTGTGTGTGGTCTTGCTGTTTACGTTGAGAAGGCAAATAACATTCACTACTATTCAGCCACTTTGTAATCCACAAGAGGCTGGTCCCATGAAGGCTCGCAACGCGCTTCTCGCTGCATTCACGCTCAGCACCCTGGCAACTGCCGTCCAGGCTGCCGATGAAGTGGTGGTCTATTCCGCCCGTATCGATGAGCTGATCAAGCCGGTATTCGATCTCTATACCGAGAAGACCGGGGTCAAGGTGAAGTTCATCACCGACAAGGAAGCCCCGCTGATCGCCCGTCTCAAGGCCGAAGGTGCCAACACCCCGGCTGACCTGCTGATTACCGTCGACGCTGGCAACCTCTGGCAGGCCGAGCAGGAAGGCGTGCTGCAGCCGACCAAGTCCGCCGTGATCGATGCCAACATCCCCGCTCAGTACCGTTCCAGCACCGACAGCTGGACTGGCCTGTCGCTGCGCGCACGGACGATTTTCTACTCCACCGAGCGCGTCAAGCCGGAGGAGCTGTCCACCTACGAAGCCCTGGCCGACAAGAACTGGGAAGGCCGTCTGTGCCTGCGCACCAGCAAGAAGGTCTACAACCAGTCGCTGACCGCTACCCTGATCGAAGCCCACGGCGCCGAGAAGACCGAAGAAATCGTCAAGGGTTGGGTCAACAACCTGGCCACCGACGTATTCCCGGATGACACCGCGCTGCTGCAGGCCATCGACGCCGGCCAGTGCGACGTGGGTATCACCAACACCTATTACTACGGTCGTCTGCACAAGCAGCAGCCGGATCTGAAAGTGAAGCCGTTCTGGCCGAACCAGAACGACCGTGGCGTACACGTCAACCTGGCCGGTGCCGGCGTGACCAAGCATGCGCCGCACGCCGAGCAGGCCAGGAAGCTGCTGGAGTGGATGACCACCCCGGAAGCGCAGAGCATCTTCGCCGGCGTCAACCAGGAATTCCCGGCCAACCCGGCCGTGGCACCGTCCAAGGAAGTAGCGGCCTGGGGTACCTTCAAGGCTGACTCGGTTGCTACCGAAGTGGCCGGCAAGCGTCAGGCCGAAGCGACCATGCTGATGGATCGCGCCGGCTGGCAGTAACGGGGATCGTGCCCACGCTCCGGCGTGGGTGCGTCGCCCGTGACGCCCGCGTCACGCCTGTTGGCTCTGACGCTGGAGCGTCGAGCGCTGCATTCCCGCGCGGAGCGTGGGAACGATCATCGTACCTTCGGTGATCCGCGCCGCTGCCGTTATACTGCGACGCCCCGCCTGGTCGGGGCGTCGTCATTTGTGTAATCGAGGAATCCGCGTGCCGCATCCTGTCCAGCGTCGCTGGTACCCCATCGTCCTGGCCGTCGCCGTTCTGGTGCTGATGCCGTTGTCGGTATTGCTGCTGAGCTGGCATGAGGTCGACCAGCAGATCTGGTCGCACCTGTGGCAAACGCAGATGACGCGGCTGATCGGCAACACGCTGACCCTGGTGATAGGCGTTGGTGTGGGTGTGACGCTGTTGGGCGTCAGCCTGGCCTGGCTCACCAGCCTCTGCGAATTTCCCGGTCGGCGTTGGCTGGATTGGGCGCTGATGCTGCCCTTCGCCATTCCTGCCTACGTGCTGGCCTTCGTCTTCGTCGGCTTGCTGGATTTCGCCGGCCCGGTGCAGACGCTGCTGCGCGAATGGTTCGGCAGCGGCTTTCGTTTGCCCCGCGTGCGCTCCACTGGCGGCGTGATCATCGTTTTGGTGCTGGTGTTCTACCCCTACGTCTATCTGCTCGCCCGTGGCGCGTTTCTGGCTCAGGGCAAGGGCTTGATGGAGGCGGCCCGGGTGCTCGGGCAAAGCCCCTGGCAGGCGTTCTGGCGGGTGGCGCTGCCAATGGCGCGGCCAGCCATCGGTGCCGGTCTGGCGTTGGCGATCATGGAAACCCTGGCCGATTTCGGTGCGGTGTCGGTGTTCAATTTCGACACCTTCACCACGGCGATCTACAAGACCTGGTACAGCTTCTACAGCCTGACCAGCGCCACGCAATTGGCCAGCCTGCTGCTGCTGGCCGTCGCCCTGGTGCTTTATGGCGAGCGTCGTGCGCGTGGTGCGGCGCGGCCGGCCAGCGAGCGGCCCCGTGGCCAGGCGCTGTATCACCTGCACGGCTGGAAGGCCTTCGCCGCCAGCGCCTGGTGCGGTCTGGTATTCGCCTGCGCCTTCGTCATCCCGCTGCTGCAACTGCTGGCCTGGTTCTGGCAGCGCGGTCGCTTCGACCTCGATGAGCGATACGCCGGGCTGATCCTGCATACCCTTTACCTGGGCGGTATGGCGGCGCTGATCACGGTGAGCGTGGCCATGTTGCTGGCCTTTGCCCGGCGTCAGGCGCCGAATCGCGGCGTGCGTTTCGGTGTGGCGTTGGGCAACCTCGGTTATGCCTTGCCCGGTTCGGTGCTGGCGGTGGCGATCATGTTGGCCTTCAGTTTCCTTGATCGTGAACTGGTGATTCCGCTATCCACGGCACTGGGTGGAGCCGGCAAGCCGCTGCTGATGGGTAGCCTCACGGCGCTGCTGGTGGCCTATCTGATCCGCTTCATGGCCGTGGCATTCGGGCCGCTGGAAACCAGCCTGGCGCGGATTCGTCCGTCGCTGCCGGAGGCGTCGCGCAGCCTCGGTGTTGGCAGCTTCGGGCTGTTCTTCAAGGTCTATCTGCCGCTGCTGCTGCCAGGCACCCTGTCGGCCGCGCTGCTGGTATTCGTCGACGTGCTCAAGGAAATGCCGGCTACCCTGCTGATGCGCCCGTTCGGCTGGGACACGCTGTCGGTACGGGTATTTGAAATGACCAGCGAAGGCGAATGGGCACGCGCCTCGCTGCCGGCGCTGACCCTGGTGCTGGTCGGCCTGTTGCCGGTGATCCTGCTGATCCGCCGTTCGGCTCGCGGTTTCGGTTGATCAAGACAACGATGTAGGGCGGGTGCAACCCGCCAGTGTCGGGGCATGGCGGGTTGCACCCGCCCTACGACCTGAAGCCAGGATGACCCCCCGGACGCATGCGGCTACAATGCGCGCCATTCGCGAGCCGAGGTAACCCGGCAGGCTGCTGAGAAACGTAAGCGAGGCCGCCAGTGCAAGGCGCGGGCAAGCGAGAAAGCGGAGTGTGCTTTTGCACATGAGCATTTCGAGCTTGCCTGCAACGCAGCAATGGCAACGCAGCTAGTTTCTCGGGGCTGAATCGCTTCGCCAAGCCCGGAAGGAGATTTACCCATGGGACAGCGCACCCCCCTCTATGACCTGCATGTGGCGTTGGGGGCCAAGATGGTGGATTTCGGCGGCTGGGACATGCCGCTGCACTATGGTTCGCAAGTCGAGGAACATCATCAGGTGCGCCGCGAGTGCGGCGTATTCGATGTCTCGCACATGTGTGTGGTGGACGTCAGCGGTGAGCAGGCGCAGGCCTACCTGCAGCGCCTGCTGGCCAATGACGTGGCGCGCTTGCAGACGCCTGGCAAGGCGCTGTACAGCGCCATGCTCAACGAGCAGGGCGGGGTGATCGACGACTTGATCGTCTATCTCACCGGCTCCTCTTCCGAGCAGAGTTACCGTCTGGTGGTCAACGCCGGTACGCGTGACAAGGACCTGGCGTGGATGCACGCGCAGGCGGGCGATTTCGATGTGCAGCTGAGCGAACGACGCGACCTCGCCATGCTCGCCATTCAGGGGCCGAAGGCCCGCTCGCGTGTCGCCGAGCTGCTGACCCAGGCACGTGCCGCGTTGATCCACGAACTCAAGCCGTTCCAGGGGCTGCCAGAGGGTGACTGGTTCATCGCGCGTACGGGTTATACCGGCGAGGATGGTCTGGAGATCGTGCTGCCGGCCGCAGAGGTGGTGTCTTTTTTCAACGATCTGGTCGGTGCCGGTATTTCGCCGATTGGTCTAGGCGCGCGTGACACCCTACGCCTGGAAGCGGGCATGAACCTGTATGGCCAGGACATGGACGAGCAGGTCAGCCCGCTGGCTGCCAACATGGCCTGGACCATCGCCTGGGAGCCAGCCGAGCGCGACTTCATCGGCCGCCCGGCGCTGGAGGCGCAGCGCGCTGCCGGTTGCCCGAGCAAGCTGGTTGGCCTGGTGCTGGAAGAGCGCGGTGTGCTGCGCGCACATCAGGTGGTGCGTGTAGATGGCATCGGCGAGGGTGAGATCACCAGCGGCAGCTTCTCGCCTACGCTGAACAAATCCATCGCGCTGGCGCGTGTGCCGGCAGCGACCGGGGACCGTGCCGAGGTGGAAATCCGCGGCAAGTGGTACCCGGTGCGGGTTGTTAGGCCAGGTTTTGTGCGTAACGGCAAAACCCTTATCTGAATTTTTTTGGTCGCGGCGCTGGCTTCCCCTCCTGCCGCGGCCTGCTAAATTGTCCTGACGGCCCACCTGCCGTCATCGCTTACGAGGAAAGACACATGAGCAATATCCCCGCCGATCTGCGTTACGCCGCCAGCCACGAATGGGCTCGTCTGGAGGCTGACGGTAGCGTGACCGTGGGCATTTCCGACCACGCCCAGGAAGCCCTCGGCGATGTGGTGTTCATCGAGCTGCCGGAAGTCGGCAAGCAACTGAACGCCGGTCAGGAAGCCGGCGTGGTGGAGTCGGTCAAGGCCGCTTCCGACATCTATGCCCCGGTTGGCGGCGAAGTGATCGCCATCAACGAAGCCCTGACGGACAGCCCGGAGAGCGTCAACAGCGATCCATACGGCAGTTGGTTCTTCAAGCTCAAGCCGAGCGCCGTCAGCGAGCTGGACAAGCTGCTCGATGCCGCAGCCTATCAGGCCGCCGCTGACGCCGACGCCTGATTCATCCGCAACACTGAGAAAACCCGCCAAGGCGGGTTTTCGCATTTCTGGCGTATGGCGCGCTGTCGTTTTCAGCCATATAGCCCGGATGACCGTTCGTCGTATTGCCAACACTTTCAAGAAATACAGTATATAAAAATACATATTGTATTAAGTGAAGGTGTTGCATGGACGAATCCATCGATATCCAGCAACTGCGTGCCAATGCCGACGCTGCCGGGCAGTTGCTCAAGGCGCTGGCCAATCCGGATCGTCTGTTGCTGCTCTGTCAACTGTCGCAGGGCGAGCGCAATGTCAGTGAGCTGGAGGCATTGCTCGGCATTCAACAGCCGACGTTGTCGCAACAGCTCGCCGTGCTGCGTCGCGAGGGGCTGGTGGATACTCGCCGTGACGGCAAGCAGATCTTCTACCGCATCAGCAGCCCGGCCGCGCTGGCGGTGATCGAGACGCTGTATCGGCTGTTCTGTGAGGATCGACAATGACCATCGACTGGGTCAGTTTCACGCCCTGGAGTGCCCTGGCTGGCGGCGCCCTGATCGGTCTGGCGGCCTCGCTGTTCGCGCTGCTCAATGGCCGCGTGGCTGGCATCAGCGGCCTGCTTGGCAGCCTGCTGCAGCGCGGCGCGGAAGGACGTGGGGAAAAGGCCGCATTTCTCCTTGGTCTGCTGCTGGCACCCTTGCTCTGGGGTGTATTCGTGGCACTGCCGCCCATTGATTTCGAGGCGGAGAGCCTGGGCCTGATCGTCGCCGGGCTGCTGGTCGGTATCGGCACGCGATATGGCTCGGGCTGTACCAGTGGTCATGGCGTTTGCGGCATTTCCCGGCTATCGCCGCGCTCGCTGCTGGCAACCCTGTGTTTCATGGCGACGGGCTTCGCCACGGTCTTTGTCCTGCGTCATCTCCTGGGAGGCTGAACATGGCCAGACTCAGTGCATTCACCTGTGGCCTGCTGTTTGGCCTGGGCCTGCTGCTGGCGGGCATGGCCGATCCGGCCAAGGTGCTGGCTTTTCTTGATCTGGCCGGTCATTGGGATCCGTCGCTGGCGCTGGTGATGATTGGCGCCATTGCTGTCGCCGCGCTGCCGTTGAGTTTGGCGCAGCGGCGTGCCCGAGCCTTGCTGGGCGGCGCCATGCAGTTGCCGACGCGTCGTGATGTCGATGCTCGCCTGATTGGCGGCAGCCTGCTGTTCGGCGTCGGTTGGGGGATTGCCGGCATCTGTCCGGGGCCGGCCGTGGCCATCCTGTTGACCGGGCACTGGCAGGTGTTGCTGTTCGTCGCGGCGATGCTCGCCGGGATGCTGATCTTTACTGCGCTGGAAGGCCGGCGCGGACGTTGACCTGGAGAACCTCGATGAAAGCCAATGTTGGAACGCTCGACCGCAGTCTGCGTATCGCTGCAGGCCTGATCCTCATTGCCCTGAGCCTGGCCGGTGTCATCGGCCTGTGGGGCTGGATCGGTGTGGTGCCGCTGGCGACTGGCATCTTTCGCTTCTGCCCGGCGTATCCGTTGTTGGGAATCAGCACCTGCAAAATGAAATGAAACATATCCACTGAGGTGGCATGCATGTGCGGTTTGATTTAGATCAAGTCGACCCGGGTTTGCGCTGGGCATGGTCGAGGCATAACCAGAACAGCCAATACCTGAGGAGACACATACATGCGCACTCTGAGCCTGCTGGCCGGGTTGTGCCTGGGCGCCAGCGCCTGGGCCAATCTACCGGCCAACGAACCCGTCGAGCCGATCGCACCGGCCGAGATCACTGATCCGGCCAAGGTGGAGCTGGGCAAGCAGCTGTTCTTCGACCCGCGCCTGTCGCGCTCGGGGTTTATTTCCTGCAACTCCTGCCACAACCTGTCGATGGGTGGCAGCGATAACCTGCCCAGCTCCATCGGTCACAACTGGCAGCAGGGGCCGATCAACTCGCCCACCGTACTCAATTCCAGCCTCAACCTCGCGCAGTTCTGGGATGGCCGCGCCGCCGACCTCAAGGAGCAGGCTGCCGGCCCTATCGCCAACCCGATGGAGATGGCCTTCACCCATATTCTGGCCATCGACGTGCTGCGCTCTATCCCGCAGTACCGCGAGTCGTTCAAGGCCGTGTACAAGACCGACGAAATCACTCTTGATGAAGTGACCGACGCCATTGCCGAGTTCGAAAAGACTCTGGTTACGCCCAATTCGCGCTTCGACCTGTGGCTCAAGGGTGACCAGCAGGCCATCACCCAGGTCGAACTGGAGGGCTACGAGCTGTTCAAGTCCATCGGCTGCGTGGCGTGCCACAACGGTCCGGCGCTGGGCGGCAACTCGTTCCAGAAGATGGGCCTGGTCGAACCCTATGAAACCAGCAACCCAGCCGAGGGTGTGGCTGGTCTGACCGGCAAGGACGCCGACCGCTTCAAGTTCAAGGTGCCGACCCTGCGCAACGTCGAGCTGACCTATCCCTATTTCCATGACGGCGCTTACTGGAAGCTGGAAGAGTCTGTAGACATCATGGCGCGCTTGCAGTTGGGTCGTAAGCTGAGCGAGGAGGAGATTGGCAAGATCACCGCCTTTCTCAAGACCCTGACCGGTGAGCAGCCGAGTTTTGCCCTGCCGATCCTGCCGCCGTCGAACAACGATACGCCAAGGCCGCAGCCGTTCGAGTGAGTTGGCGCTAACGACAACGCCCGGCATATGCCGGGCGTTGTCGTTTCGTGGGCGGCGAGTGACTCCCGCCGGAGTTGGCGCGCTAGCCTTTGGGCTGTTGCTGGGTGATGCAATGGATATTGCCGCCGCCGAGCAGGATCTCGCGGCCCGGCACCATCACCACGCGATGCTCGGGGAACACGCTCTCCAGGATGGAGCGCGCCTCTTCGTCCTTCGGGTCATCGAAGCTGGGCGCGACGATGCCGCCGTTGACGATGAGGAAGTTGACGTAGGAGCCGGCCAGGCGCACGTCCGGGCTGCGCTCCTGGCTGCCTTCGACCATGTCGACGCCGGCGCACTCTTCGGCAGTGGCGTGCAGTGGGCCCGGTATTGGCATCTTGTGCACGGTCAGCTGGCGGCCTTTGGCGTCGCGTGCGTTTTCCAGCACGCGCATGGCGGCCTGGCAGCGCGGGTAGTTGGGGTCGTTGGCATCGTCAGTCCAGGCCAGCAGCACCTCGCCGGGGCGCACATAGCAGCAGAAGTTGTCGACGTGGCCGTCGGTCTCGTCGTTGTACAGGCCGTCCGGCAGCCAGATCACCGTGTCGATGGCCAGGTGTTCGCGCAGCACAGCCTCGATCTCTTCACGCGACAGGTGCGGGTTGCGGTTCTTGTTCAGCAGGCACTCTTCGGTGGTGATCAGGGTGCCTTCGCCGTCGACATGGATCGAGCCGCCTTCGAGCACGAAACCTTCGGTGCGGTAGCGCTTGCAGCCTTCGATCTCAAGGATCTTGCGCGCCACCTGATCATCACGCAACCAGGGCCAGTACAGGCCGCCGTCGAAGCCGCCCCAGGCATTGAAGGCCCAGTCCACGCCGCGCACGTCGCCGCTGTCGTTGATCACGAAGGTCGGCCCGGTATCGCGTACCCAGGCGTCGTCGGTGGTGATTTCCACCAGACGGATGTTGTCGTCGTCCAGGCGGGCGCGGGCATTTTCATACTGCGCGGCGCTGACGCAGACGGTCACCGGCTCGAACTGGGCGATGGCCTTGGCCACGGCGGTGAAGGCCGCCTGCGCCGGCTTGCCGCCGTTGCGCCAGTTGTCCGGACGCTCGGGCCAGACCATCCAGGTCTGGCTGTGCGGCGCCCATTCGGCAGGCATGTGGAAACCATCGGCGCGTGGTGTGGTGTTCAGCGTGGTCATGTTTCACCTGTAGCCCGGATGCAATCCGGGGAGTTGTGAGAAAAAGCCCCGGATTGCATCCGGGCTACGTTCATTCGGACAGGCTTTCGCCATCGAGCGTGGAAAGCGGCCAGTATAGGTTCGGCCGGCGGTCGCGGAACACACCCCAGGCGGTACGCACTTTCTCCAGCTCGGTCAGATCGAAGCTGTGCACCAGCACGCCTTCCTCGGTCTGGTTCAGCTCCTCGACCTTCGCGCCGAACTGGTCGGCGATGAACGAACTGCCGTAGAAGGTGATGGCGTAGCCGTCCTGTTCCTCGCGGCCGATGCGGTTGCTGGCCACCAGCGGCATCAGGTTGGCGCCGGCATGGCCCTGCTGTACGCGCTGCCAGTGCTCGCGTGAATTGATGCTGGCATCGTGCGGCTCGCTGCCGATGGCGGTGGGGTAGAAGAGGATTTCCGCGCCCATCAGCGCCATGCTGCGTGCGCACTCCGGGAACCACTGATCCCAGCAGATGCCCACGCCGATGCGTGCATAGGCGGTATCCCAGACCTTGAAGCCGGTATCGCCCGGGTTGAAGTAGTACTTCTCGTGATAGCCGGGGCCGTCGGGGATATGGCTTTTTCGATAAATCCCGAGGTTCGTGCCGTCGGCATCGAGGATGGCGATGCTGTTGAAACGGGCGCGACCGGCGCGCTCGAAGAAGCTGATCGGCAACACCACCTTCAGTTCCGCCGCGACCTTGCTGAAGTGCGCAATGGCCGGGTTCTCGTCGACCGTGGTCGCCAGCTGGGTGTAGTCGGCGTTGGGCTTCTGGCAGAAGTAGGGCGTCTCGAACAGCTCCTGGATCAGTATGATCTGCGCGCCCTGGGCGGCGGCCTGGCGCACCAGCTTCTCGGCGTTGGCGATATTGGCGGCGCTATCCCAGGAACAGGCCATCTGGGTCGCAGCGACGGTAACGATACGGGACATGAAGCACCTCTTGGCTCGTTCGCAGGCCGCTTCGGCAGCCCATTCAGAGTGCCGTGGCTGAACCTCGACCAGGGCGGGATATCCGATTTATATCCGATAAATATCGGTATTAGAAGATGCATTTGGTCGTCCGCGCGAAATAAATGCGATTTTTATCGGATTTATATTGGTTCGGGCTGTAGGTGGCGGGGGGCTTGGTTGGGCAGCACGATGGTCGCGGCCTCAGATGCCATCGGTGCGCACGGCGCACCCTACGGTGGATTACGTCAGCGGTGCAGGCCTTTTCGGCAGCGCGGCCGGCAGGTACAGGCCGAGGTAGGCATCGAATACGCGCATGCCTTCTTCGGCCAGGCGCGGGGTGATGTGGCCGTGCAACTGCACGGAACGCGCATAAACACGATCACCCAGCGACATCGCCAGGTTGAAAACGTCGATATCCGTCGGCAATTGCGGCAGGGGGAAGTGACGGTCGAACAGTGCGTGCATCAATCGGCCCAATTCCAGGTCGTGCTGTTGATCGGCCTGGGTCACTTCGGCCAGGCCGTGCTGTGCCAGGATCAGTTGGCGCGCTGCAGCATCCTCGGCATAGATGGCCAGCATGCGCTGCTCGATCAGGCGCGAGAGGTCGTGCCAGCTACGCAGGGCAGTGTGATCGATCGGCTGCTGCAGGCTGGCGCGAAAGGCTGCATGCACGTCGGCAGTCAGCCCTTCGAGCAGGGCCGGTACGCTGGCGAAGAAATGGTAGATAGACGAGGGCGGGATACCGGCGCGTTCAGCCACCGTGTAGATCGACAGGGTGGCCATGCCTTGCTCGGCCAACAGCTCGCGCGCTGCCGTGAGGATCTGGGCGATCCTCGCCTGGCTGCTGGCGCGGGGTTTGCGCGGGCTGGCAGTGCGCGACATGAACAAGCTCCTCGGTTGTGAGGCGCTATTGGACGTCAGGCGCGGTCACTTGGGCAAGCAGGCTGAGCCGCCCGGCACGCTTGAGCGGGTGTGGGCGGCTTCTGCGCTTACACGGTATGCAGGTACCAGTTGTATTCGAGGTCGGAGATGGTGGTCTCGAACTCCTGCAGCTCGGCTTCCTTGCAGGCGACGAAGATGTCGATGTACTTCGAGCCGATGTACTTGTTCATCACCTCGCTGTCGTCCAGCTCGCGCAGGGCATCGCGCAGGTTGTTCGGCAGGCTAGGCTCGAGCTGTTCGTAGGCGTTGCCCTCGATCGGCTCGCCCGGTTCGATCTGGTTGGTCAGGCCATGGTGAATACCGGCAAGGATCGACGCCAGCATCAGGTAGGGGTTGGCATCGGCGCCGGCCACGCGATGTTCGATGCGTACGGCATCCGGACTGCCGGTGGGGATGCGAACGGCCACGGTGCGGTTGTCCAGTGCCCAGCTCGGTGCGTTGGGCACGTAGAACTGTGCGCCGAAGCGGCGGTAGGAGTTGACGTTGGGGCAGAGGAAGGCCATCGACGCGGCCATGGTATCGAGGATGCCGCCCACGGCATGGCGCAGCGAGCTGTTCTGCAGCGGATCGTCGGCGGCGAAGATGTTCTTGCCGGTCTTCTTGTCCAGCAGCGAGATGTGCACGTGCAGACCGTTGCCCGCCTGGCCCGGGTAGGGCTTGGCCATGAAGGTGGAATCCATCTCATGGTCGTAGGCGATGTTCTTGATCAGACGCTTGAGCAGCAGCGCATAGTCGCAGGCCTTGATGGCGTCTTCGACGTGATGCAGGTTGACCTCGAACTGTGCCGGGGCGCTTTCCTTGACGATGGCATCGGCCGGGATGCCCTGTTCCTTGGCGGCTTCGAGCATGTCCTGCAGGCAGTCGACGTACTCGTCGAGGTCGTCGATCAGATAGACCTGGGTGGAGTGCGGGCGCTTGCCGGAGATCGGCGAGCGCGGCGGCTGCGGGCGGCCGTTCACGTTCTCCTGGTCGATCAGGTAGAACTCCAGTTCGAAGGCTGCGCAGATACGCAGGCCCAGTTCGTCGAACTTCTGCACCACCTGGCGCAATACCTCGCGCGGGTCGGCGAAGAAAGGCGTGCCGTCCAGCTCGTGCATGGTCATCAACAGTTGCGCGGTCGGGCGCTTCTGCCAGGGTTCGTTGCACAGGGTATTGGGGATGGGGAAGCAGATACGGTCGGCGTCGCCGATGTCCAGGCCGAGGCCGGTGCTTTCGACGGTGGAGCCGTTGATGTCCAGGGCAAAGAGCGAGGCCGGCAGGTTGATGCCTTTCTCGTACACCTTGTGCAGGGCATTGCGGTCGATGCGCTTGCCGCGCACCACACCATTCATATCTGCAATAAGAAGGTCGACGAACTGGACCTCGGGATGTTCCTTGAGGAATGCGTTCGCTTCATTGAGCTGAACGGCACGCGGGGGTACCGACATGATGCAACACCTTTTTGTTAAATATATCAATCATGCAACTGCATGGGTGTGAGTCAATCCGAAACGCTCTTTACTGTCAAGCTGGCCCCGTCGTGCTCTACGTTGGAGCGTCATGGCCGTTTTTGGGGCATTTCAGAGCCTTTCAGTACGCCTCAGAGGCTGAGCAGCCGGACTGCTCAGTGGGGTGTGTTCAATTTTTTACAGGGCTATTGTGTAAAAAAATGAACAAAGCTAAGCTCGTCTCAAACCCACTAACAGCAATAATACGGGTGCCTCATGTTTTGCCTGCCGACCACCGGCGTCAGCGTTTGTACCAGTGTCACGGGTTTTGCCAATCCCTTGCGCTGCCTCGAAATGAGTGTGCGCAAGCGGCGAGCTACCTGTAGCAGTGCGCCTCGCCAGGGTGTGACGCAGCAGTCTCGCCTTTTCGCCCTTGCAGCGCCGCTCGGCCTGCCTGATCGGGCTTTCCCTTCGTTCGATAACCTGCACGAAAGCGCACACGACGCCATGGCGCGTCCCTGTCGGCCGCTTGTGCGGGCCAGTGCGACGCCTGCTGCATCTGCCGAAGCTGCCGAATGCCCGCCATTGCACGTGCCAGAGGCATTGCTGCAACTGCCGAAGAGGACGCAGTTTTCTTTGCCTGATATGCAAACTCGGGTGTCGGAGGTGCTCTGCTCCTAGTAGCATCCACCTGAATATCTCGTCTTCTTCCAGGCCTTTGGTGAGGCTTGCAGGGGGAAGGCGGGGCAACGCTGAACCCGCTATACGTCTAGCAGGCCGTTGAAAAACGTAGGCGAGGCAGGCAAGGCAAGGCAAAAACGGCCGAAAAAGCGCAGTTTACGCGTTGTAAATGAGCATTTTGAGGCCGTTTTTAACGCAGCATTGCCAACGCAGATAGTTTTTCAACAGCCTGCTAGCAGGTTCTACAACCCTGAGGTCTCTATGAGTACCAAGTTAGACCAGCTCACGAGCTGGCTGAAAGAACGCAAAATCACCGAAGTCGAATGCCTGATCAGCGACCTGACCGGCATTGCCCGCGGCAAGATCTCGCCGACCAACAAGTTCCTCGACGAGAAGGGCATGCGCCTCCCCGAGAGCGTGCTGCTGCAGACCGTGACCGGCGATTACGTCGAGGACGACATCTATTACGACTTGCTGGACGAGGCGGATATCGACATGTTCTGCCGCCCCGACCCCAACGCGGTCTTCGTCGTGCCCTGGGCCATCGAGCCGACCGCGATGGTGATCCACGACACCTTCGACAAGCAGGGCAACCCCATCGAGCTGTCGCCGCGCAACATCCTCAAGAAAGTGCTGCAGATGTACGCCGACAAAGGCTGGAAGCCCATCGTCGCACCGGAGATGGAGTTCTACCTGACCAAGCGCAACAGTGACCCGGACTTCCCCCTGGTGGCGCCAGTAGGGCGCTCCGGTCGGCCGGAAACCGGTCGCCAGAGCTTCTCCATCGACGCAGCCAACGAGTTCGACCCGCTGTTCGAAGACATGTACGACTGGTGCGAACTGCAAGGCCTGGATCTGGACACCCTGATCCACGAGGAAGGCCCGGCGCAGATGGAAATCAACTTCCGTCATGGCGACGCCTTGCACCTGGCCGACCAGATTCTGGTGTTCAAGCGCACCATGCGCGAAGCCGCGCTCAAGCATGATGTGGCAGCCACCTTCATGGCCAAGCCGATCACCGACGAGCCCGGCAGCGCCATGCACATTCACCAGAGCGTGGTGGATCTGAAGACCGGCAAGAACATCTTCTCCAACGACGACGGCACCATGAGCGAGCTGTTCCTCCATCACATCGGCGGCCTGCAGAAGTACATCCCCGAGCTGCTGCCGCTGTTCGCGCCGAACGTCAACTCGTTCCGCCGCTTCCTGCCCGATACCTCGGCGCCAGTGAACGTGGAATGGGGCGAGGAGAACCGTACTGTGGGCCTGCGCGTGCCTGAGGCGACTCCGCAGAACCGCCGCGTGGAAAACCGCCTGGCTGGCGCGGATGCCAACCCCTACCTGGTGCTGGCAGCCACTTTGCTGTGCGGCTACATGGGCATGGTCGGCGGGGTCAAACCCGGTGCGCCGGTCAAGGGGCGTGGTTATGAGCGCCGCAATCTGCGCCTGCCGGTGACCATCGAGAGCGCCCTTGAGCGCATGGAAGCCTGCAAGGACGCCGAGAAATTCCTCGGCGAGAAGTTCATCCGTGGCTATGTCGCGGTCAAGCGTGCCGAGCACGAGAACTTCAAGCGGGTGATCAGTTCCTGGGAGCGCGAGTTCCTGTTGTTGTCGGTGTAGTTCCGACGCAGCTGTAGGGTGGGCTTTAGCCCACCATTGCAGGCCGACTCGGTGGGCTGAAGCCCACCCTACTTGAGCGCGCTGAAGCGGATCGCCGCCCGGCCCACCCTACAGTGCCGCGAGCCGGCCGGGTCAACAGATAAGGTGTGGTAATGAACCAGCAAGCGAATAACCCCAGGACCGCGCAGTGGCAGGCCCTGAGCCAGGCCCACCATCTCGCGCCGTTCAGTGATTACAGGCAGTTGGCCGAAAAGGGCCCGCGTATCATCACTGAAGCCAAGGGTGTGCACCTGTGGGACAGCGAAGGCAACAAGATCCTCGATGGCATGGCCGGTCTGTGGTGCGTGGCCGTTGGCTATGGCCGCGAGGAGCTGGTCGAAGCTGCCGCTACGCAGATGCGCCAGTTGCCGTTCTACAACACCTTCTTCCAGACCGCGCACCCACCGGTGCTGGAGCTGGCGCATGCCATCTCCCAACTGGCGCCGGCCGGCATGAACCATGTGTTCTTCACCGGCTCCGGCTCGGAAGGCAATGACACCATGCTGCGTCTGGTACGCCACTATTGGGCGTGCAAGGGCCAGCCGAACAAGAAAATCATCATCGGTCGCGACAACGGCTATCACGGCTCCACCGTGGCCGGCGCCAGCCTCGGTGGCATGAAGTTCATGCACGAGCAGGGCGACCTGCCGATTCCGGGTATCGCGCATATCCCGCAGCCCTACTGGTTCGGTGAGGGCGGTGACATGAGCCCGGACGCCTTCGGCATCTGGGCCGCCGATCAGTTGGAGAAGAAGATTCTCGAACTGGGCGAGGAAAACGTCGCCGCGTTCATTGCCGAGCCGATCCAGGGCGCCGGCGGTGTGATCATCCCGCCGGACACCTACTGGCCGCGCATCAAGGACATCCTTGCCAAGTACGACATTCTCTTCGTCGCCGACGAGGTGATCTGCGGTTTCGGCCGCACCGGCGAGTGGTTCGGTAGCCAGTATTACGATTTGCAACCTGACCTGATGACCATCGCCAAAGGCCTCACCAGCGGTTATGTACCGATGGGCGGGGTGATCGTCAGCGACAAGGTGTTCGAGGTGATCGAGGCGCACGGCGACTTCAATCACGGCTTCACCTATTCCGGTCACCCGGTGGCGGCAGCGGTGGGTTTGGAGAACCTGCGCATTCTCAAGGAAGAAGGCATCGTCGAACGGGTGAAGGCGCAAACGGCACCGTATTTGCTTAGTCGTTTGCGTGAGCTGGCGGATCACCCGCTGGTGGGCGAGGTACGCGGTATCGGCATGCTCGGCGCCATCGAACTTGTGCAGGACAAGGCCAGCCGCAAGCGTTACCCGAGTGACGTGGCTGCCGGCATGGTCTGTCGCGGACACTGCTTTAATAACGGTCTGATCATGCGCGCCGTGGGCGACACCATGATCATTGCGCCGCCGCTGGTGATCAGCCCGGCAGAGATAGACGAACTACTGGAAAAAGCACGCAAGTGCCTGGATCTGACCTTGCGTGACCTGTCGGTCTGAACAACCGCAGTCACAGAAAGTTGTCAGCGATGCCATGACCTTGCCAGACTGCGCCAGAGAGCGTGAGCCGCTGTGATGACAATGGCTCGTGCGACCTCTGGACTACCGACACAACAACAGGAGCTGTACGCATGAAAACATTCGGCAAGACCCTTCTCGCGTTGTCCCTGACCGCAGCCGTGGCAGGCGCTGCTCAGGCTGACAGCAAGGTGCTGCATGTCTACAACTGGAGCGATTACATCGCCGAAGACACCCTGGCCAATTTCGAGAAGGAAACCGGCATCAAGGTCGTCTACGACGTCTTCGACAGCAACGAAGTGCTGGAAGCCAAGTTGCTCGCCGGCAGCTCCGGTTACGATGTCGTCGTGCCCTCCAACCCCTTCCTGGCGAAGCAGATCAAGGCCGGCGTGTTCCAGAAACTGGACAAGTCCAAGCTGCCGAACTGGTCGAACCTGGACAAGGATCTGCTCAAGGCGCTGGACCCGAGCGACCCGGGCAACCAGTACTCGGTCCCCTACATGTGGGGCACCATCGGCATCGGCTACAACGTCGAGAAGGTCAAGGCCGTGCTTGGCGAAGACGCGCCGGTCGATTCCTGGGACCTGGTGTTCAAACCCGAGAACATGGAGAAGCTGAAGTCGTGCGGCGTGTCCTTCCTCGACTCGCCGACCGAGATTCTGCCGGCTGCGCTGCACTACCTGGGCTATGCCCCGGACAGCAGCAAGGCTGACGAGCTGAAGAAGGCCGAGGAACTGTTCCTCTCCATCCGTCCTTCGGTGGCCTACTTCCACAGCTCCAAGTACATCTCCGACCTGGCCAACGGCAACATCTGCGTCGCCATCGGCTACTCGGGCGACATCTACCAGAGCAAGGCGCGCGCCGAGGAAGCGAAGAACGGCGTACAGGTCGGTTACAACATTCCGAAAGAGGGCGCCGGTTCCTTCTTCGACATGCTGGCAGTGCCGGCCGACGCCAAGAACGTCGAAGCTGCACACGTCTTCCTCAACTACCTGATGGAGCCGGCGGTGATGGCCAGCATCACCAACTACGTGCAGTTCCCCAACGGCAACGCCGCAGCCACGCCGCTGGTCGATGAGGCGCTGCGCACCGACCCGGGCGTATACCCGACTCCGGAAGTGCTGCAGAAGATCTACACCTTCCCGGACCTGGCGCCGGCGGTGCAGCGCAACATGACCCGCAGCTGGACCAAGATCAAGTCCGGTCGCTGATCGCAGCAGTACAGTCCTGGCGGGTATTGCCCGCCAGGCCATCCAGCAATACCTGATCGGCCATGCTGATGGCCATTGATGTGCGCGTGTTCGGGCCGAGAGCCTTCAGCGTTGATGCTGCAGCTCGATCTGGCAGTCGCTGATTCCCAACGCGTTTTCCTATAAAGTGCCGCGTTTTTTTGGCGGCGCACCAAAGCGAGGATGAAACTGTGCGAGTAACCCTGCCCAAGACTCTGATCGCCCTGGCAGCCGCTACCCTGAGTGGAGCCGCAATGGCCCAGCAGGTCGTGCACATCTACAACTGGAGCGATTACATCGGCGAAGAGACGCTGGCCAAGTTCGAGGCGAAAACCGGCATCAAGCCGATCTACGACGTCTTCGACTCCAACGAAACCCTCGAAGGCAAACTGCTCGCCGGCCGCAGCGGCTATGACGTGGTGGTACCTTCCAACCATTTTCTCGGCAAGCAGATTCGCGCCGGCGCCTTCCAGCCGCTCGACCGCAGCAAGCTGAGCAACTGGGACAACCTCGATCCGGCGCTGCTCAAGCAGCTGGAAACCAACGACCCCGGTAACCAGTATTCGGTGCCCTACCTGTGGGGCACCAACGGCATCGGCTACAACGTCGAGAAGGTCAAGGCCGCGCTCGGTATCGAAGAGATCGATTCCTGGGCTGTGCTGTTCGAAGCCGAGAACATCAAGAAACTCAGCCAGTGCGGCGTCGCCTTCCTCGATTCGGGCGATGAAATGATCCCGGCCATGCTCAACTACCTCGGCCTGGACCCCAACAGCACCAACCCAGACGATTACGCCAAGGCCGAGGCCAAGCTGCTGGAAGTGCGTCCCTACGTCACCTACTTCCACAGCTCCAAGTACATCGGCGACCTGGCCAACGGCAACATCTGCGTGGCGGCCGGTTTCTCCGGCGACATCCTGCAGGCCGCCGACCGTGCCGACGAGGCCGGCAAGGGCATCGACATCGCCTACGTGATTCCCAAGGAAGGCGCCAACCTCTGGTTCGACATGATGGCCATTCCCGCCGATGCGGCGAACGTCGAACAAGCGCATGCCTTCATCAACTTCCTCCTCGAGCCCGAGGTAATCGCCGAAGTCAGTGACTACGTCGGCTATGCCAACCCCAATACCAAGGCGGACGCGTTCATGGACGAGGAAGTACGCAACGACCCGTCCGTGTATCCGCCGCAAGCGGTGCTGGACAGGCTGTACATTTCCGCCGAGCTGCCGGTTCGTGTGCAGCGCCTGATGACTCGCACCTGGACCAAGGTCAAGTCGGGTCAGTAATCGTTCCTGCCCGGCCGCAGGGCCGGGCACAATCTTCCGGGAGTTTTCCTAAATGGCTGTTGCCTCCAGCGCCTACAAAAAAGCCCTCGAGGGAGATCAGACACCCAAAGAGGTGCTGGTCAAGATCGATCGGGTGACCAAGAAGTTCGACGAGACGGTGGCGGTCGACGACGTCTCGCTGACCATCAACAAGGGCGAAATCTTTGCCCTGCTCGGTGGTTCCGGCTCGGGCAAGTCGACCCTGCTGCGCATGCTCGCCGGTTTCGAGCGGCCGACCGAAGGGCGCATCATCCTCGATGGTGTCGACATCACCGACATGCCGCCGTACCAGCGGCCGATCAACATGATGTTCCAGTCCTATGCGCTGTTCCCGCACATGACCGTGGCGCAGAACATCGCCTTCGGCCTGCAGCAGGACAAGCTGCCCAAGGCTGAGATCGACGAGCGCGTGGCCGAGATGCTCAAGCTGGTGCACATGACCCAGTACGCCAAGCGCAAGCCACACCAGCTCTCCGGCGGCCAGCGTCAGCGCGTGGCCCTGGCCCGCTCGCTGGCCAAACGCCCCAAGCTGCTGCTGCTCGACGAGCCGATGGGCGCGCTGGACAAGAAGCTGCGTTCGCAGATGCAGCTGGAGCTGGTGGAGATCATCGAGCGCGTCGGCGTGACCTGCGTGATGGTGACCCACGACCAGGAAGAGGCCATGACCATGGCCCAGCGCATCGCCATCATGCACCTGGGGTGGATCGCCCAGACTGGCAGTCCGGTGGACATCTACGAAACGCCGACCAGCCGCCTGGTGTGCGAGTTCATTGGCAGCGTCAACCTGTTCGACGGGCAGATAACCAGTGACGAGGCCGACCACGCGATCATCGACTGCCCGCACCTGGACAAGCCGATCTACATCGGTCATGGCGTCAGTACCCGCGCCGAGAACAAGTCCGTCAGCTACGCGCTGCGCCCGGAAAAGCTGCTGATGGCCACCGCCTTGCCGGATGACCACGAACACCCCGAGTACAACTGGAGCCGTGGCCACGTGCATGACATCGCCTACCTCGGCGGTCACTCGGTGTACTACGTCAAGCTCACTTCCGGTCAGATGGTGCAGTGCTTCATCGCCAACGCCGAGCGCCGTGGCAAGCGTCCGACCTGGGACGATCCGGTGGTGGTGTACTGGGAAGACGACAGCGGCGTGGTACTGCAATCATGAAACTGGCCAAACTCTCGCGCTATCTGCCCAGTGGGCGGCATGCCGTGATCGGCATACCCTTCCTCTGGCTGTTTCTGTTCTTCCTGCTGCCGTTCGTCATCGTGCTGAAGATCAGCTTCGCCGAAGCCGACGTGGCCATTCCGCCCTACACGGAAATCTACCAGTGGGCGGACAACAAGCTGACTCTGCTGCTGAATTTCGGCAACTACATCTTCCTCACCGAGGATGCGCTGTACCTGTCGGCTTATCTGGGTTCGTTGAAGGTGGCGTTCTTCAGCACGCTGCTGTGCCTGGTGATCGGCTACCCGATGGCCTATGCCATCGCCCGTGCCCCAAGGGAGCGCCAGACCGTCCTGCTGCTGCTGATCATGATGCCGACCTGGACCGCGATCCTGATCCGCGTCTATGCCTGGATGGGCATTCTCGGCAACAACGGCCTGCTCAACAGCCTGCTGATGGGCATTGGTCTGATCGATACGCCGCTGCAGATCCTCAATACCAACACGGCGGTCTATATCGGCGTCGTGTATTCGTACCTGCCGTTTATGATCCTGCCGCTTTACGCCAACCTGGTGAAGCATGATCTGAGCCTGCTGGAAGCCGCCTCCGATCTGGGCTCGAGCAACTTCAACAACTTCTGGAAAATCACCGTGCCGCTGTCGAAGAACGGCATCATCGCCGGCTCCATGCTGGTGTTCATTCCGGTGGTCGGTGAGTTCGTCATCCCCGAGCTGCTCGGCGGCCCGGAGACCCTGATGATCGGCAAGGTGCTGTGGCAGGAGTTCTTCAACAACCGCGACTGGCCGGTGGCGTCCGCGCTGGCGGTGGTGATGCTGGCAATCCTGATCGTGCCCATCATTCTCTTCAACCGTAACCAGGCTAAAGAGCTGGAGGGGCGGCCATGATTCGTTCAATCACTGTGAGCCCATCATTCTCTTCAACCGGCTTTCCAACCAGAAGCGGAGCTAAAGAGCTGGAGGGCCGCCCATGAAGCGTTTCAGTTTCTCCAGCATCATGCTCTGGGCGGGTCTGGCATTCATCTACCTGCCCATGGTTATCCTGGTCATCTACTCGTTCAACGCCTCGCGGCTGGTCACGGTGTGGGGCGGCTGGTCGGTGAAGTGGTACGTCGGCCTGTTGGACAACACCCAGCTGATGAACTCGGTGATGCGCTCGCTGGAAATCGCCTGCTACACCGCCATCGCGGCGGTGGCGCTGGGCACCCTGGCGGCCTTCGTGCTGACCCGCATCACCCGCTTCAAGGGGCGCACGCTGTTCGGTGGCCTGGTCACCGCGCCGCTGGTGATGCCGGAAGTGATCACCGGTCTGTCGCTGCTGCTGCTGTTCGTGCTGATGGCGCAGCTGATCGGCTGGCCGATGCAGCGCGGCATGACCACCATCTGGATCGCCCACACCACCTTCTGCTCGGCCTATGTGGCGGTGGTGGTGTCGTCGCGCCTGCGTGAGCTGGACATGTCCATCGAAGAGGCGGCCATGGACCTGGGGGCGCGGCCATGGAAGGTGTTCTTCCTGATCACCGTGCCGATGATCGCGCCGTCGCTGGCAGCAGGGGCGATGATGTCCTTCGCCCTATCGCTGGATGACCTGGTGCTGGCCAGCTTCGTCTCCGGCCCTGGCTCGACTACGTTGCCGATGGAGATCTTCTCCGCCGTACGCCTGGGGGTCAAACCGGAGATCAACGCGGTGGCCAGCCTGATCCTGCTGGCGGTGTCGTTCGCTACCTTCCTGGCCTGGTACTTCGCCCAGCGCGCCGAGGAAAAACGCAAGAAGGCCATGCAGCAGGCCATGGACGAGACCACCAACCCTTCCTGGAAGTAAGGCGTCTATATTAGCCGCAACGAGAACGGGCCCCGCAGGGCTAATGCCAGTCAGTTAAGCATCGACGCTGCCAATGGGTAGGAGCGGCGCCCCGCCGCGAACCAGGGCGATACGCGATTGAAAAGCTTCGCCCCGGGGCGGGGCTCCTACGAAAGACCGCTTTGGCAAGCTTATCTGATCGGCATTACCCGCAGGGCCCGTTTTTCATGCTATCGCCTGCACTATTTGACCAGTGCCTTCCAGGCCTTGAGGCTGTTGACGATCTGCGTCTGAGTTGCCCGCAGTTGCCGTTGCTCGTCATCCAGATCTTGCTGTGCCAGGCCATACAGCTTGTTCAGCTCGCCATACAGGCGGTCAGTCTCCGGCACTTCCAGCACGCCGCGCGCCAGGCGCAGCCAGACCAGCAGGCGCTCCAGGCGTGGCATCTGCTCGGCCAGATCCTCTGGCTGCTGCTGATAGCGGCGCAGCTGCAGGGCCGTGCCTTCTTCGCCCAGCAGGGTTGGCAGCCAGTTACCCAGTGCCGCATTGCCCTGGCGATCGCCACGGCTGTTGCGTGCTTGCGTCCAGCTGCGTTGCAGCAACCAGTGCGACAGCTTCAGCGACAGCAGGCCCCAACGGCAGCCATCCAGCTCAGCGGCGAACAGTGCCGGCGCATTACGGCGCATGCTGTCGTCGTGCTGCCCGGCTGCCAGACGCGGGCGCCAGTCGTCGAGCAGGGCGTCGAGGGCTTCGCGCAGTTCGCGTGAGCTGGCGCGCGGTGCGGCCTGGCCGAGGCTGGCAAGCAGGGCGCGCAGATCGATCAGTTGCTCCAGCCATTGCTGCAACAGACTCCAGTGGCCGTTCCAGCGATATTGCTCGGCCAGGCGCTGGCTGGCGCCGAGCAGATGCCAGGCGAGGGCGGCAAAGGCGTCGTCCAGGCTCATCTCGGCGTTCAGCTCGGGGGGCGGCAGGCTCAGGCTGTAACTGCCGGCATCGAACAGGCGATAGCCACGTTCGGCCTTGCTGATGTCGCAGGGCATCAGCGGCAGTTCGGCGGCCAGTTCGCAGGCCAGCTCCAGCAGCGCGGCGGGTTCGCCCTGGCGCAGTTCCAGCTCCAGTTCGCAGATCTCTTCTTCACCTTCGCCGGCGATTACCTTGCCCAGGTCCAGCGCGGCTTCGATGACCACCTTGGCCTTGCCGCGACCCCAGGCGATCTCGGCCTTCTCGCGGACGAAATCAGTGGTGAACAGCGGTTGCAGGGTTTTCTTGTCCAGCTCGGCCAGGCTGGCCGGCCAGCAACTGTCGTCGAGCTTTTTCAGGTCGAGCTTGGCCTTGCTCAGGTACCAGTCCCACTCGTTGCGCTCGGACAGGCCGGCAACGCTCTGGCCGCGACTTTTCAGCGTCTGAATGAACTGCTCGCCGTCGCGGCGCAGGCGCAGCGCGACCTTGGCATGGGCCAGGTCGCGGTCCGGGGTGTCGTAGTACTGATTGAACAGCTCGCTGCGTTGCCAGCCGCTCTTGTTGCGTTTCTTCAGCAGCGGGTGCTCGCGCAGGGCGGCCAGGGTGGCGCGACTGGCACGCAGTTTGATTTCGGTTTCTTTGACCATGATGGGGAGCTATGTAGCCTTATTATGAAAATGTGACAGACCGATGACGCGCGCTGGCGAATGACGAAGCCGATCCCTATACTTGCGACCTTCTCAAAACAGGGGCTTACCCTATGCCTATCAATCCCTTTGTCAGCCTGTTCGGCCGCTCACCCATCGGCCCCATGCAACAGCATATCGCCAAGGCCCATGAGTGCGCGGCGAACCTGGTGCCTTTCTTCGAGGCCGTAATGGTCGAAGACTGGGCCAAGGTAGAACAGGTACAACAGGAGATGTCCCGCCTGGAGCACGAGGCCGACAAGCTGAAGAAAAGCGTGCGCCTGCACTTGCCCAAGAGCCTGTTTCTGCCGGTGCCGCGTTCGGACCTGCTTGAGCTGCTCAGTGTACAGGACAAAGTCGCCAACCGTGCCAAGGACATCGCCGGCCTCATGCTCGGTCGGCAGATGGCCATTCCGCAGCCGTTGCAGCCGCTGGTGCGCACCTACGTACAGCGCAGCGTGGACGCCAGCGCCCAGGCGCTGAAGGCGATGAACGAATTGGACGAGCTGCTCGAGACCGGTTTCGCCGGCCGTGAAGCGGTGCTGGTGGAAACCCTGATCGAGGAGCTCGGGTCGATCGAGAACGACACCGACCGCCTGCAGATCGAGGTCCGCCGCAACCTGTTCAAGCTGGAGAAGGACCTTCCTCCGGTCGATGTGATGTTCCTCTATCAGATCATCGACTGGATCGGCGACGTCGCCGACCGTGCCCAACGAGTGGGCAACCGACTGGAACAACTGCTGGCGCGCTAAGCGCCAGTGTCCTTTCTGGGATCTACGGAAACTAATTTATGTCTCTGATTGCGGACTACGGGCTCGTTCTGCTCGTGCTTGCCTGCCTTTTCGGGTTTTTCATGGCCTGGGGTGTTGGAGCCAACGATGTAGCCAATGCTATGGGTACATCCGTTGGCTCGCGTGCATTGACCATCAAGCAGGCGATCATCATCGCCATGGTCTTCGAATTCGCTGGCGCCTATCTGGCCGGCGGTCAAGTGACTGAAACCATCAAGAACGGCATCGTCGATGCCAATCTGATCAGCCCCAACCTTATGGTGCTGGGCATGATGTCGGCATTGCTGGCTGCGGGCACCTGGCTAATGGTCGCCTCGACCCGCGGCTGGCCGGTTTCGACCACGCATACCATCGTCGGTGCGGTGATCGGTTTCGCCGCGGTCGGCGTGTCGATGGATGCGGTGCACTGGAGCGGCGTCGGCCCCATCGTCGCCAGCTGGGTGGTTACGCCGATGCTGGCCGGGATCATCTCTTTCTGCCTGTTCGTCAGCGTGCAGAAGCTGATCATCGATACCGACAATCCGTTCCTGAACGCCAAGCGTTATGTGCCGCTGTACATGTTCATCACCGGCTTCATGATTTCGCTGATGACCATGACCAAGGGTCTCAAGCATGTCGGCCTGAATCTCTCCAGCACCGAAGGCTTCCTGCTCTCGATCGGTATCGGCGTGCTGGTCATGCTGATCGGTATCGCGCTGCTCAGCCGCATTCATGTCGACGCCGAAGCCGACAAGGCCTTCCACTTCTCCAGCGTGGAGAAGGTGTTCGCCATCCTGATGATCTTCACCGCCTGCTCCATGGCCTTCGCCCACGGCTCCAACGACGTCGCCAATGCCGTTGGCCCGCTGGCCGCCATCGTCGGCGTGATTCAGAGCGGTGGCGAGATGGCCGCTGGCGCTAAGTCGCTGGTGCCGGGCTGGATCCTGCTGCTCGGTGCGCTGGGTATCGTGGTCGGTCTGGCCACCTACGGCTACAAGGTGATCGCCACCATCGGCAAGGAAATCACCGAGCTGACCCCCAGCCGCGGCTTCGCCGCCGAACTGGCTGCCGCCACCACCGTGGTCAGTGCCTCGGGTCTCGGCCTGCCGGTATCAACCACCCACACCCTGGTCGGCGCCATTCTTGGGGTCGGCCTGGCGCGCGGCATCGGTGCGCTGAACCTGGGCATGATCGGCAAGATCTTCCTGTCCTGGATCATCACCCTGCCGGCTGGTGCGATCCTGTCGATCATCTTCTTCTTCATTCTGCGCTCGCTGTTCGGCGGGGTTTGATCCCGGCCTGACGGTTTCCCCTGAGGTTGGATGCCCCTATGATGGGGCTCCGACCCAGGAGAACGCCGATGCCCCTGCCGTCCTTTCGAGAGCAGTTCGCTGCGCTGATCGCAGCGCCATCGGTGAGCTGCACCCAGCCCAACTGGGACCAGAGCAACGCGCCGGTCATCGAGCTGCTCGCTGCCTGGCTGGGTGATCTGGGGTTTACCTGCGAAACCCAGCAGATCGCCCCGGGCAAGTTCAACCTGCTCGCCAGTTATGGCTCTGGCCCTGGTGGTCTGGTGCTGGCCGGGCACAGCGATACCGTGCCCTTCGATGCTGCCCTGTGGCAGACCGACCCTCTCAAGCTGAGCGAAGTGGGCGACCGCTGGGTGGGCCTCGGCAGTTGCGACATGAAGGGCTTCTTCGCCCTGGCCATCGAGGCCGTGCGACCGCTGCTCGATCAGCCCTTCCAACAGCCGCTGCTGATTCTCGCCACCTGTGACGAAGAAAGCTCGATGGCCGGCGCCCGTGCCTTGGCCGCTGCCGGCCGACCGCTTGGCCGGGCTGCAGTGATTGGCGAGCCGACAGGCCTCAAGCCCATACGCCTGCACAAGGGCGTGATGATGGAGCGCATCGATATTCTTGGGCAAAGTGGCCATTCCTCCAATCCGGCTCTTGGCCACAGTGCGCTGGAGGCCATGCAGGATGTCATGGGTGAGCTGCGCGGCCTGCGTGCGCAATGGCAGCGTGAGTTCAACAACCCGCAATTCAGCGTGCCACAACCGACACTGAACCTTGGCTGCATTCACGGTGGCGACAACCCCAATCGTATCTGTGGCCAATGCGCCCTGGAGTTCGACCTGCGCCCGCTACCGGGCATGGATCCCGAGCAGTTGCGCGCAGCCATTCGTGGCAAGTTGCAGCCGCTGGCGCTCAAGCATCAGGTGCGTATCGATTACGGCCCGCTGTTCCCGGAAGTGCCACCCTTCGAGCAGCGCGCCGATGCCGAACTGGTGCGTCTGGCCGAGCGTCTGACCGGGCACACGGCCCAGGCAGTGGCATTCGGTACCGAAGCGCCTTATCTTCAGCAGCTTGGCTGCGAGACGCTGGTGCTCGGCCCCGGCGATATCGATTGTGCGCACCAACCCGGGGAGCACCTGGAACTGGCCCGCATCGAACCTACCGTGGCGCTGTTGCGCCAATTGATTCAACACTATTGCCTGACCCGGAGCGAAGACGTGCAGCGACGATGAGAGCGACTCTCTAACCGAACATGACGGCCATGCCGTCTTAGTCTCTACGTTAATGGATTGCTCATGCACGACTACGTCAACTGGCTACGCCACGCCTCGCCCTACATCAACGCTCATCGTGACTGCACCTTCGTGGTCATGTTGCCGGGCGAGGGCGTTGCCCATCCGAATTTCGCCAATATCGTCCACGACCTGGTGCTGCTGCACAGCCTCGGCGTGCGTCTGGTGCTGGTGCACGGCTCGCGTCCGCAGATCGAGGCGCGCCTGGCTGCCCGTGGCCTGACCCCGCATTACCATCGCGACCTGCGCATCACCGACGCACCGACCCTGGAATGCGTGATCGACGCCGTCGGCCAGTTGCGTATCGCCATCGAAGCGCGTCTGTCGATGGATATGGCTGCCTCGCCGATGCAGGGCTCACGCCTGCGCCTGACCAGCGGCAACTTCGTCACCGCGCGGCCGATCGGTGTGGTCGATGGCGTCGACTACCACCACACCGGCGAAGTACGGCGCATCGACCGCAAGGGCATCAATCGTCAGCTCGACGAGCGCAGCATCGTGCTGTTGTCGCCACTGGGTTATTCGCCCACCGGGGAGATCTTCAACCTGGCCTGCGAGGACGTCGCTACCCGCGCGGCCATCGACCTGGGGGCGGACAAGCTGCTGCTGTTCGGCGCCGAGGATGGTCTGCTCGACGAAAACGGCAAGCTGGTGCGCGAACTGCGTCCGCAGCAGGTGCCCGCGCACCTGGCACGGCTGGGCAGCAACTATCAGGGCGAGCTGCTCGACGCCGCTGCCGAGGCCTGTCGGGGCGGCGTCAAACGCAGCCATATCGTCAGCTACGCCACCGATGGCGCACTGCTCAGCGAGCTGTTCACCCGCACTGGCAACGGTACGCTGGTGGCGCAGGAGCAGTTCGAATCCCTGCGCGAGGCGACCATCGAGGATGTTGGTGGCCTGATTGAGCTGATCAGCCCGCTGGAAGAGCAGGGCATTCTGGTGCGTCGTTCGCGTGAGGTGCTGGAGCGCGAGATCGAGCAGTTCAGCATCGTCGAGCGCGAAGGGCTAATCATCGCCTGTGCGGCGCTCTATCCCATCGCCGATTCCGACTGCGGTGAGTTGGCCTGTCTGGCGGTCAATCCCGAATACCGTCACGGCGGTCGCGGCGACGAATTGCTCAAGCGGATCGAGGCCAGGGCGCGGGCGCAGGGGATCAAGACCCTGTTTGTGCTCACCACGCGTACCGCGCACTGGTTCCGCGAGCGCGGTTTCGAGCCGAGCAGTGTCGAGCGCATGCCGGCCGCGCGGGCGTCGCTGTACAACTACCAGCGCAACTCGAAGGTATTCGAGAAGACGTTGTAAGCGAGGGGTATGAATCGCAGCGAACTGTATGAGCGGATTTATCCGCGAGCTTCGCGGCTGAAGTCGCTCCTACACTGGAGCGATGCAGGAGACCGCAATCCGCGAGCGTGAGGCAGAATACCCCCGGATTTCATCCGGGCTACCTCTCTTTAGCCGCGACGGGTTCACCGCTCGCGGCTAACGCCCCTCCCACGATGCGTTCAGGATTCAGGCACTGTGCTGCTGTAGGCGCATCTGTTCGAGGCCATCGTCCCAGCCGGCCTCCCAGGCCGCAGCAGGGATTTCGTCAGGGTAGGGCTGGCGGGTTCTCGGCTGGCCGGTGAGGCCGGCCATATAGCCTTGTTGGTAGGCCTTGGTCAGGCTCTCCAGGCTCCATTGCGGCGTGGCTTCTTCGGCCATGGGCGCTGCTCATCTATCGTCCTTTACCCGGCAATGCTAGCTTGCAGGGCGGCCGTGGGAGTGGCCGCCCATCCTGGCTTTTGCTCCGCTGGTTGGCTTTGTGACGCAGTCGACGGTTCTTCGCCCTACACGGCCAAAGCCAGAATGCTCGCCTGGTAGGCCGCGACGAAAGCATCGAAATCACCCTCGGGCTGCGCTTCAAGCTCTGCCTGCGCGGCCAGCGAGTCGTGGGCGGCCTGTTCGAAGGCTTGTTGCTGCTGCGCGCTGAGCGGTTGTCCGCGGAAGTATTCGGCGTGGCGCTGGCTCTGCTGCAGAGCGAACTCGGTGAAGCTCTTGCCCTGACGCAGAATCGCCAGCACCTGGGCCGATGGCGTCATTTCCACATCCGCGACCTTGGCTTGCTGCTGCGCCAACGCCTCGATATGCGCGCTGCTGCCTTGGCTGCGATCAAGCAGTTCGGCCAATGGCAGGATGCGTTCGAGCAGTTCGCTGGCCCAGACTTTGAGTTCTACCTGCTGGCTACCTTTCTGCAGGTGCAGGCCGGGACGCCGCCCCTCCTTGACCACCTTGAGGAAGTTACTGGTGCAGCTGCTGCACTCGCCGTTTTCCAGTAGCGGGCTGTCTTCCAGTGCGCAGAACAGCAGGAAGGCGTCGATGAAGCGCGCCTGCGCCACATCGATGCCCAGCGGCAGGAAGGGGTTGATGTCCAGGCAGCGCACTTCCACGTACTGCACGCCACGGCTCATCAGCGCCTGGATCGGGCGCTCGCCGCTGTAAGTGACGCGTTTCGGGCGGATACTCGAGTAGTACTCGTTCTCGATCTGCAGGATGTTGGTGTTCAGTTGCAGCCACTCGTCGCCACGCTTGGTGCCGGCTTCGACATAGGCGGGATAGGGCGTGCCGACGGCCAGGCGCAGGCTGTCGGTGTAGCTGGCCAGGTCGTTGTAGCAGGGGGTCAGGCCAGACTGCGCATTGCTCTGGTAGCCCAGGTCGCTCATGCGCAGGCTGGTGGCATAGGGCAGGTAGAGGGTGCTGGCGTCCAGCTCCTGCAACTGGTGCGGGCGGCCGCGCATGAAGCCCTTGTCCAGCGCCGGCGAGGCGCCGAACAGGTACATCAGCAGCCAGCTGTAGCGACGGAAGTTGCGAATCAGCGCGATATAGCGCGCCGACTGATAGTCACGCGTACTCTGCTCGCTGCCTTCGCTCTGTTGCTGCAGTTGCCAGAGCTTTTCCGGCAGGGAGAAGTTGTAGTGGATGCCGGCAATGCACTGCATGGTCTTGCCGTATCGCAGCGCCAGGCCCTTGCGGTACACGTACTTGAGGCGACCGATATTGGAGCTGCCGTAGCGGGCGATGGGAATGGTCTCTTCGTCCGGCAACTGGCAGGGCATCGACGGGCTCCACAGCAGTTCGCCATTGAGCTTGTCGTAGGCGAAGCGGTGGATGCTGTCCAGTTCGGCGAGGGTGGCGGCCGGATCATTGGCGATGCCGGTGATGAACTCCAGCAGCGACTCGGAATAGTCGGTGGTGATCTGCGCATGGGTCAGCGCCGAGCCTAGTGCCTGCGGGTGCGGAGTCAGGGCCAGCTGGCCGTCGCGAGTGACGCGCAGGCATTCGCGCTCGATGCCATGCAGACACTCGCCCAGCAGGGACAGGTTGGCCGGCTCGCCGAGCTGGGCCAGGCGGCGGGAGAGAAGGTCGCTCAAGATGCAATTCCTAACTGGGCAGTCGCCATAATATGGGGATCGCCCCCGCACTCTGCAAGGGGGCGAACGCTTACCCAGATTAGATCAGCGAGCGGGGTGCCGATTACACGCAGGCGAAGGTACCTTGTGCCTTGGCGACCAGCTTGTCGCCCTGCAGCACTTCGGCTTCCACCACCTGGGTGCGGCGACCAGCGTGCAGCACCTTGGCGTGGCACAGCACGCTGCCCTCGGATACCGGGCGGATGTAGTTGATCTTGCACTCCAGGGTCACGCTGCTCGGGCCGCCATCGCCCAGGCTGTGGCTGGCCTGACCCATGGCGGTGTCGATCAGCGAGAACAGCGCGCCACCGTGCAGCTTGCCGTGCAGGTTGCGCAGCTCGTCGGTGAGGGTCAGGCGCACGCGCGCCTCGCCGCCGCCGACCTGGAGGATTTCCAGGCCGAGCAGGCGGGAAAAGGCGCTGCTGGCGCCTACGTTGTCGGTGTTGTCGGTCATGTTCATTTCTTCAACTGCTTGGCGTTGGCGAACAGGGCGGCCATGCCGCCGGTGGCAGGGGCCGGTTTGTCCTGGCTGGAATGACGTTCGCTGCGCGGTGTGTTGCCGCCACGGTTGCCGTTGCCGCGCTGACCGCCGCGCGCGCCCTCGACTTTCTCGCCGGGGGTGTCGCCCATGCGCATAGACAGGGCGATGCGGTTACGCGGGATATCCACTTCCATCACCTTGACCTTGACCACGTCGCCGGCCTTGACCGCCTCGTGCGGATCCTTGATGAATTTCTCCGACAGCGCGCTGATGTGCACCAGGCCGTCCTGATGCACGCCGATGTCAACGAAAGCGCCGAAGTTGGTGACGTTGGTCACCACGCCTTCGAGCACCATGCCCAGCTTGAGGTCATTGAGGGTTTCCACGCCTTCCTGGAACTCGGCGGTCTTGAACTCCGGGCGAGGGTCGCGGCCGGGTTTGTCCAGTTCCTTGAGGATGTCGCCGACGGTGACCAGGCCGAAGCGCTCATCGGTGAACTTGGCCGGATCGAGACGCTTGAGGAAGCCCGAGTCGCCGATCAGCGAGCGGATATCGCGGCCGGTGTCCTGGGCGATGCGCTCGACCAGCGGGTAGGTTTCCGGGTGCACCGCCGAGGCGTCCAGCGGGTTGTCACCGTTCATCACGCGGAGGAAGCCAGCGGCCTGCTCGAAAGTCTTCTCGCCCAGACGCGGCACCTTCTTCAGTTCGGCGCGCGAGGCGAAGGCGCCGTTGGCGTCGCGGTACTGCACAATGTTTTGCGCCAGGGTCGCATTGAGGCCGGAGATGCGCGCCAGCAGGGCGGCGGAGGCGGTGTTGACGTCCACGCCGACGGCGTTCACGCAGTCCTCGACCACGGCGTCCAGGCTGCGCGCCAGCTTGAGCTGCGACACATCGTGCTGGTACTGGCCGACGCCGATGGATTTCGGGTCGATTTTCACCAGTTCGGCCAGCGGGTCTTGCAGGCGGCGGGCGATGGACACCGCACCGCGCAGCGACACGTCGAGATCGGGGAATTCGCGGGCGGCCAGCTCCGAGGCCGAGTACACCGAGGCGCCGGCCTCGGAGACCATCACCTTGGTCAGCTTGAGGCCCGGTACCTTCTTGATCAGTTCGGCGGCCAGCTTGTCGGTCTCGCGGCTGGCGGTGCCGTTGCCGATGGAGATCAGGTCGACACCGTGCTTGGCGCACAGCTTGGCGAGGATCGCCAGGGTGCCGTCCCAGTCGTTGCGCGGCGCGTGCGGGTAGACGGTGGCGGTTTCCAGCACCTTGCCGGTGGCATCAACCACCGCCACCTTGCAGCCGGTGCGCAGGCCCGGGTCGAGCGCCAGGGTGGCGCGCGGGCCGGCCGGGGCGGCCAGCAGCAGGTCGTGCAGGTTGCGGGCGAATACGCTGATCGCCTCGTCCTCGGCCTTCTCGCGCAGCTCGCCGAGCAGGTCGGTTTCCAGGTGGTTGTACAGCTTGACCTTCCAGGTCCAGCGCACCACCTCGGCCAGCCATTTGTCGGCGGCACGGCCTTGCGCGCTGATGCCGAAGCGCTCGCCGATCATCACTTCGCAGGGGTGCATGCTGCCGGGCAGCTCTTCGCCGACCTTGAGGCTGGCGCTGAGAATGCCTTCGTTGCGACCACGGAAGATCGCCAGCGCGCGGTGCGACGGCACGCCCTTGAGCGCTTCGTCATGCTCGAAGTAGTCGCTGAACTTGGCGCCTTCGTTTTCCTTACCCGGCACCAGGCGGGCGCTGAGGGTGGCGTTGTCCTTGAGGAAGCTGCGCAGCTTGTCCAGCAGCGCGGCGTCTTCGGCGAAGCGCTCCATGAGGATGTACTTGGCGCCTTCGAGCACGGCTTTGACGTCGGCGAAGCCCTTCTCGGTGTCGATGAAGCGCTCGGCTTCCTGCTCGGGCGTCAGGCTCGGATCGTTGAACAGTGCGTCGGCCAGCTCGCCAAGGCCGGCTTCCAGGGCGATCTGGCCCTTGGTACGGCGCTTTTGCTTGTACGGCAGGTAGAGGTCTTCGAGGCGCGTCTTGGTGTCGGCCAGGTCGATCTCTCGCTTGAGTTCGGGGGTGAGCTTACCCTGCTCCTCGATGCTGGCGAGGATCGCCACGCGGCGTTCGTCCAGCTCGCGCAGGTAGCGCAGGCGCTCTTCCAGGTGGCGCAACTGGGTGTCGTCGAGGCTGCCGGTCACCTCTTTACGGTAACGGGCGATGAAGGGCACGGTGGAGCCTTCGTCGAGCAGGGCCACGGCGGCGGCGACTTGCTGCGGGCGCACGCCCAGTTCATCGGCGATGCGGTTGTTGATACTGTCCATAAATAAAGCTACCCACTGAAGCGACAGGGCGGCCGCAAAGATGCTGGCCAGACACGAAAGCGGCGCATTATAAACACCGCATTCGCGAGCGCTGCGAACCGTTGGGGAAAAATCTGCTAACAATGGCTAGAGCGCCCACCCATGCGCCTGAGCGATAATGCCGCCACTTGCCGTCCACAGTACGGCTGTCCAAGGAGACGCCATGACCCAGTCCGCTGCCCCTGTTGCCGAAGGCGAGAAGATTCTCATCGTCGATGACGACGCCCGTTTGCGCCGCTTGCTCGAGCGCTTCTTCGATGAGCAGGGCTATCGCGTGCGCGCGGTGGAAAACGTCGAGCAGATGGATCGTCTGCTGGCCCGCGAGCTGTTCAATCTGGTGGTGCTCGACCTGATGCTGCCGGGTGAAGACGGCCTGTCCGCCTGCCGCCGCCTGCGTGAGGCCGGCAATCAAATGCCGATCATCATGCTCACCGCCAAGGGTGACGAAGGCAGCCGCATCCAGGGGCTGGAGCTGGGCGCCGACGATTACCTGGCCAAGCCCTTCAACCCGCGCGAACTGCTGGCGCGGATCAAGGCCGTACTGCGCCGTCAGGCACCGGTGGTACCGGGCGCGCCGGGCACCGAAGACGAAAGTGTGACCTTCGGTGAGTACGAGCTGTCGCTGGCCACCCGCGAGCTGAAGAAGGGCGATGAGGTGCACATGCTCACCACCGGTGAGTTCGCCGTGCTCAAGGCGCTGGTGCAGCATGCGCGCGAACCGCTGACCCGCGACAAGCTGATGAACCTGGCCCGTGGCCGCGAGTGGGATGCGCTGGAACGCTCCATCGATGTGCAGATCAGCCGCCTGCGCCGCCTGATCGAGCCGGACCCGTCGAAGCCGCGCTATATCCAGACTGTCTGGGGTGTGGGTTACGTGTTCGTGCCGGACGGAAAGAAATGAAGCTGCAAGCTGCAAGCCACAAGTTGCAGGCCAATGCGCACGGTACAGCCACTTATAGCCTGAAGCCTGAGGCTTGCCGCTGCACCTCCGGGGTTTGCCGCTCGTGAAGGCTCCCGCCTGGTTTCCGCAAAGCTTCTTTGCCCGCACCCTCTGGCTGGTGCTGGTCGTCGTGCTGTTCTCCAAGGCATTGACCCTGGTGTACCTGATGATGAACGAGGATGTACTGGTCGACCGCCAGTACAGCCACGGCGCGGCGCTGACCTTGCGCGCCTACTGGGCAGCCAACCCCGATGACCGCGACCACATCGCCCAGGCCGCCGGGCTCAAGCGCATTCCGCGCGACAAGGTGCCGGCCAGCGAACAGCACTGGCCCTACAGCGAAATCTTCCAGCGGCAGATGCAGACCGAGCTCGGCCCCGACACCGAAACCCGCGTGCGCGCCACGACGCCGCCGGCGCTCTGGGTGCATGCGCCGAGCCTGGGGGATGGCTGGGTGCGCGTGCCGATGTATCCGCACCCGCTGCGTGGCCAGCGCATCTGGAGCGTACTTGGCTGGTTCCTCGCCATTGGCCTGCTGTCCACGGCGGCGGCTTGGATCTTCGTGCGTCAGCTCAATGCGCCGCTCAAGCGTCTGGTATTCGCTGCCCGCCAGCTTGGCCAGGGACGCAGCGTCAGGCTGCCGGTGAGTGATACGCCGAGCGAGATGACTGAGGTCTATCGCGCCTTTAACCAGATGGCCGAGGATGTCGAGCAGGCTGCCCGCGAGCGTGAGCTGATGCTGGCTGGCGTCTCGCATGACCTGCGCACGCCGCTGACGCGCCTGCGTCTGGCCCTGGAGTTCATGGAAAACGACACCGAACTGACCGATGACATGGTGCGCGATATCGAGGACATGGACGCCATTCTCGATCAGTTCCTCGCCTTCATCCGTGATGGTCGCGGCGAGCCGGTGGAGGAAGCCGACTTCCCCGAGCTGGTGCGTGAAACCCTGGCACCCTATAACCAGGGCAACGAGCGTGTGCGCCTGTGCCTGGAAGCGATTCCACCGTTTCCGCTGCGTCGGGTATCGATCAAGCGGCTGCTCACCAATCTGGTGGAGAACGCCCTCAATCACGGTGGTGGCGATGCCGTCGAGGTGGTAGCCAGCCTGGCAGGTGATCACAGCGCGCCCTATGTGGTGTTGAGCGTGCTGGACCGCGGCAATGGTATCGATCCGGCCGAGCTCGACAGCATCTTCAACCCCTTCATTCGCGGCGACAGGGCGCGTGGCGGGCGCGGCACCGGCCTCGGTTTGGCCATCGTCAAGCGTATCGCGGCGCTGCATGGCGGCAGCGTCGAGTTGCGCAATCGCAGTGGCGGTGGCCTGGAGGCGCGGGTGCGTTTGCCACTGGGGTTGTTGTTGCCGCGCGATGCGGTTTGAGAGCGGGGCGGCGGATTACCAGATCAGGCTGTCGCCGAACAGACGGGCGCGTACGTGTCGGCCCAGGTGATAGCAGATGCCCAAGACGTCGAGTTGCGCCAGGGTCATTTCCGGCACCTCCTCGGCGATAGCCGAGGCGGGAGCGATCAGCGCCAGACTACCGTCGAACGGCGCACTCATCCGCGCCCCTTGGTGCGGGTCTGGCCGTGCTCGGCGTTCTTTTCCAGGTGTTCGATGATCATCCCGGCGACGTCCTTGCCGGTGGTGGTCTCGATGCCCTCCAGGCCGGGCGAGGAGTTCACCTCCATCACCAGCGGGCCGTGGTTGGAGCGCAGGATGTCGACCCCGGCGACGTTCAGGCCCATGACCTTGGCCGCGCGCACGGCGGTCATGCGTTCTTCCGGGGTTATCTTGATCAGGCTGGCGCTGCCGCCACGGTGCAGGTTGGAGCGGAACTCGCCGGCCTTGGCCTGGCGCTTCATGGCTGCGATCACCTTGTCGCCGACCACGAAGCAGCGGATGTCGGCGCCGCCGGCTTCCTGAATGTATTCCTGCACCATGATGTCCTGCTTGAGGCCGAGGAAGGCCTCGATCACCGACTCGGCCGCCTTGTGCGTTTCGGCCAGCACCACGCCCATGCCCTGGGTGCCTTCCAGCACCTTGATCACCAGCGGTGCGCCGCCGACCATCTGGATCAGATCGGGAATGTCGTCCGGCGAGTGGGCGAAGCCGGTCACCGGCAGGCCGATGCCTTTGCGCGACAGCAGTTGCAGGGCGCGCAGCTTGTCGCGCGAGCGGCTGATGGCCACCGATTCGTTGAGCGGATAGACGCCCATCATCTCGAACTGGCGCAATACCGCACAGCCATAGAAGGTCACCGACGCGCCGATGCGCGGGATGACCGCCTCGAAACCTTCCAGCGCCTGGCCACGGTAGTGGATCTGCGGCTTGTGGCTGGCGATGTTCATGTAGGCACGCAGGGTGTCGATCACCTGCATCTCATGGCCCCGTTGCTGGCCGGCCTCCACCAGACGGCGGGTGGAATACAGGCGCGGGTTGCGCGACAGCACGGCGATCTTCATGGGGCACCTGGAAGGGATGGGGGGAGGGCGGGTTTTTCCTGCACGTAGCTCAGCGCCGGGTTGACCAGCCAGCAGCCGGTTATCAGTGCCTTGGAACCGAGCAACACGCGATAGCGCATGGTCTTGCGACAGGCCAGAGTAAATTCCACCGGCCATAGACGATCACCGAGCGCCAGGTCGGTACGAATCACGTAGCGACTCTGCGTCTGGCCATTGGAGCTTTTGATGCGTTTGACCGAAACCAGCGGCGCCTCGCAGCGATGACGGCGCTGCACCTGAGTGCCGAGGTAGGCGGTGAAGCGTACCCAGTCCTCGCCGTCACGCTGGAACGGCTGAATATCGCTGGCGTGCAGGCTCGAGGTGCTGGCGCCGGTGTCGATCTTGGCGCGCAGGCCGATGATGCCGAGTTCGGGTAGATTGATCCATTCACGCAGGCCGATCACGCTGAGTGGGTCAAAAGTCTTCAAGGTGAGAGTGCCCCCTGCGGCCTACACGGCCTATGATTGCGCGCATTCTAGTTGTGCCTTGTGACAACTGCATCTGGCCTGCGTGCCGGATGCGAAATCCATCAGAGAGCGAGATGAGCGAAAAAGACGACGACAAGGTGCGCCTGGACAAATGGCTCTGGGCCGCGCGTTTCTACAAGACCCGCGCCCTGGCCAAGGCGGCCATAGAAGGTGGCAAGGTGCATCATCGGGGTGACCGTTGCAAGCCAGGCAAGGAGCCCAGGATTGGCGACGAGTACGTACTGCGCACCGGTTTCGATGAGCGCACCGTGGTCGTGCTGGCGCTCTCTGCGGTGCGCCGTGGCGCGCCGGAAGCGCAATTGCTGTACCGCGAGACGCAAGAGAGCATCGCCCGTCGCGAGCAGGCCGCGGCGATGCGCAAGGCTGGCGCGGTGGGGATGCAGACCGATGGCCGGCCGAGCAAGAAGCAGCGTCGGCAGATCCAACAGTTCAACGAGCAGCAGGAAGGAGGCCTGCGCCACCCCTGGGCGGATGAGAATTAGGCGCGATTCGGGTTGTGTGTAGCCCGGATGAAATCCGGGGGAATCACCTCGACCCTCCCCGGATTGCATCCGGGCTACTCGCTTCAGCGCCCGCTGACGATGCTCAGGCGGCCCAGCAGCGGCAGTTTGGCCAGGCGCGAGGTGAGCGGCAGGCTGACCTTCTCCAGCCATTCGCTGGCGCGGTAACCCAGCGGGGTGTAGCAGCTCCAGGCCAGCGCCAGCAGACTGAGGAACACGCCGCCGACCAAAGCGTCCGCGCCCCAGTGGGCGCCGGCCACCAGGCGCGGCAGCATGCCGGTCACGGCAATCGCCCAGACCAGCAGCAGGCGCCAGCTGCGGGCGAAGAAACTCATGAAGTAGGCCCAGATCAGCAGCACCGAGGCATGATCGCCAGGGAAGCTGCGGCGGGCGCTGTCCTTCAGGTCCCAGCGCTCTTCCCAGGTCGGGAACAGCTCGGTCAGGCGCGCGCTGCCTTCTACCACCAGTGACGGACTGGCGTGCTGCCAGCCCATGTATTCGACCAGGTCGGCGAACAGCACGCGCATCAGCAGCATCACCACCAGGGCGACCAGAAAGGCGAACAGCGCGCGGCGCACTTGCGGCCCGGTGAAGATCAGGTCGGCCTTGAGCATCACCGCCAGCATCACCACGCCGACGCCGGCGTCCACCGGGCGCATGCTGCCGATGGCCCAGATATGCGCCCACACACCGCCAGCATGAACCGGATCGTTGAGCAGCCTGAACAGCCACAGATCGAAGGCGTCCCACAACTCGCGGCTGGGTTGCCACAGCCAACTGGCAAGCAGCACGAAGGCCACGACATGGCAGGCCAGCATGGCGCGTGGCTGCCAGACATGATTGATCGAAGGGCTCGACATGGGAAAACCTTTTGCTGATGAATGACAGGCCTGGCTCCAAGCGCGCGGATGATAGGCAGCGTGGCCAGCGCTACAAGCTCAGTTGCCCGCTCGTTCAGGCGGGGTTCAGCGGCGGATGTCTGGTATGTCAGCGCTGGCACATGACGGTCGGGCCTTGGTTGTGCTGGCGTTTGTGCCTAAAATCGCCAGCCTTTTTGCAGACCCTGGGCAGACCGCTATGAACGACTTCAGTCAACGTTTCCTGTTCGACGACACCGATGTGCGCGGTGAGATGGTCGCGCTGCGAGAGAGCTATGCCCATGTGCTGGCCAAGCACGCCTACCCGCAGGCGGTGGCGCAACTGCTTGGCGAGATGATGGCCGCTGCAGCGCTGCTGGTCGGCACGCTGAAGTTCGATGGCCTGCTGGTGCTGCAGGCGCGCGCCGAAGGCCCGCTGTCGCTGCTGATGGTGGAATGCTCCAGCGCGCGTGAACTGCGCGGCATCGCCCGCTATGACGCCGAGCACATCGGCGCCGACGTTGACGCCGACCTGCAGAGCCTGATGCCCAATGGCGTGCTGGCCATCACCATCGACCCGGCCCGTGGCCAGCGTTACCAGGGCATCGTCGACCTGGATGGTGCCGACCTGGCCGAGTGCCTGAGCAACTACTTCGCCAGCTCCGAGCAGTTGCCGACGCGCTTCTGGCTCAAGGCCGACGGCCAGCGTGCCCGCGGTCTGCTGCTGCAGCAACTGCCGCCGCACCACCAGACCGAGCCGCAGGAGCGCGCCGAGAGCTGGAACCATGTGTTGACCCTGGCCGACACCCTGACGGCTGAAGAGCTGTTGGGGCTGGATAACCCGACTCTGCTGCATCGCCTCTACCATGAAGAAAACGTGCGCCTGTTCGACGAGCAGCCGCTGCAGTTCCGCTGCAGTTGCTCGCGCGAGCGCTCGGCCGGTGCCCTGGCCAGCCTCGGTCAGGCCGATGCCGAACAGTTGCTGGCCGAGCAGGGTGGCAGCGTGGAAATCGACTGCCAGTTCTGCAACGAGCGCTATGCCTTCGATGCCGCCGACATCACTCAGCTGTTCGCCGGTGCCGGCAGCGAGGCGCCTTCGCAGACGCGGCATTGAGGAAATTTTCCGGGCGATAGCCGTTCTCTATCAGATCGGAGGCTGCCAAGCACTTTGCTTTTCTGGCATACTCCCGCGACTTTTTTACCGTGTAGTGTGGTTGCCCCTGCACTACACAACGTTCGGAAGACTCGGCCAGCGGCCGACGGGGACCCTCATGACGCAAGCCAACAACGCCGTGTACACCGACATCAGCGCCGCGCAACTGGTCGAAGAAGCCATTCGCCGTGGTGAAGGAGAACTGGCCGCCAACGGTGCGCTGGTCGTTCGTACCGGTCATCGCACTGGCCGCTCGCCGGCAGACCGCTTCATCGTTCAGGAGCCGAGCACCGAGGCGCAGATCGCCTGGGGCAACATCAACCGTCCGTTCCCGGCTGACAAGTTCGATGCCCTGTGGGATCGCGTGGTCGCCTTCAATAACGCCCAGGAACACTTCGTTTCCCATGTGCACGTCGGCTCCGCCGAAGAGCACTATCTGCCGGTGAAGATGACCACCGCGACTGCCTGGCAGAACCTGTTCGGCCGTCAGCTGTTCATCAACCCGAGCGTCTACAACCCGTCCGCCAAGGCCGAGTGGCAGATCCTCAACGTCGCCAATTTCGAGTGCGTGCCCGAGCGTGACGGCACCAACTCCGATGGCTGCGTGATCATCAACTTCGCCGCCAGGAAAGTGCTGATGGCCGGCATGCGTTACGCCGGTGAAATGAAGAAGGCCATGTTCTCCGTGCAGAACTTCCTGCTGCCGGAAAAAGACGTGCTGCCGATGCACTGCGCCGCCAACATCGGCGAAGAAGGCGACGTCACCCTGTTCTTCGGTCTGTCCGGCACCGGCAAGACCACCCTGTCCGCTGACGAGTCGCGTTACCTGATCGGTGACGACGAGCACGGCTGGGGCGAAGGTGTGGTGTTCAACATCGAAGGCGGTTGCTACGCCAAGTGCATCGACCTGTCCGAGAAGAACGAGCCGGTGATCTGGAAAGCCATCCAGTTCGGCACCGTGCTGGAAAACGTCGTGCTCGACGAAAACCGCGTGCCGGACTACGCCGACGACAGCCTGACCCAGAACAGCCGCGCGGCCTATCCGCTGGAGTATGTCGAGAAGCGCAGCGAGAAGAACCTGGGCGGCGAGCCGAATGCCGTGATCTTCCTGACCTGCGACCTGACCGGTGTACTGCCTCCGGTGTCGATCCTCAACAACGAGCAGGCGGCCTACCACTTCCTGTCCGGCTACACCGCGCTGGTCGGTTCCACCGAAATGGGTTCGGGCGGCGGCATCAAGTCGACCTTCTCCACCTGCTTCGGCGCGCCGTTCTTCCCGCGCCCGGCTGGCGTTTACGCCGAGCTGCTGATCAAGCGCATCAACGCATTCGGCTCCAAGGTCTACCTGGTCAACACCGGCTGGACCGGCGGTGGCTACGGCGTCGGCAAGCGTTTCAACATCCCCACCACCCGTGGTGTGATCGCCGCCATCCAGAGCGGTGCGCTGATCGGTGCCGAGACCGAGCACCTGCCGATCATCAACCTGGACGTGCCGAAGGCCGTTCCGGGCGTCGACACCAACCTGCTCAACCCGCGCAACACCTGGGCAGACAAGAACGCCTACGACGAAGCCGCCAAAGGCCTGGCCAAGCTGTTCATCGACAACTTCGCCAAGTTCGATGTCAGCGAAGCGATCAAGAACGCCGGCCCGCAGCTGTAAGCTGAGCCGCGCTTCTGACCAAGCCGCCTTCGGGCGGCTTTGTCATTTATGGGTGTTATGGCTGCGTAGCCCGGATAAAATCCGGGAGCGGTGCCAGGCAGCCCCCGGATTTCATACGGGCTACGTTCCATGGCGTACCCTGGCGAACCGCGTTATGGTCAGGGGCCATTCAGCGGTCAATGGAGTGACAGCGCATGTCCACCCTCAAACGTGTTTTCGGTTTCGATCAGCTGCGTCCCGGTCAGGAGGCGGTGATCAGTGCCGTGCTCGCCGGTCGCTCGGCGGCGGCGATCTTTCCCACCGGCTCGGGCAAATCGCTGTGCTACCAGCTGCCGGCCCTGCACCTGCCGCACCTGACCCTGGTGATCTCGCCGCTGCTGGCGCTGATGCAGGATCAGCTGGCCTTCCTGCATGCCCATGGTATCGCCGCGGCCAGCATCGATTCGGCGCAGAGTCGCGAGCAGACGATGGAGGTGATGAACCGCGCGCGCAGCGGCGAGCTGAAGATCCTGATGATCTCGGTGGAGCGCCTGAAGAACGAACGCTTCCGCAATTTCATCGCTCAGGTGCCGATCTCCCTGCTGGTGGTCGACGAGGCGCACTGCATTTCCGAGTGGGGCCACAACTTCCGCCCGGATTACCTCAAGCTGCCCGACTATCAGCGCCAGTTCGGTATCGCGCAGGTGCTGCTGCTGACCGCCACGGCGACGCCTAAGGTGATCGCCGATATGCGCGAGAAATTCGCCATCGCCGAGGCGGATGTGGTCACCACCGGTTTCTACCGGCCCAATCTCAATCTGCTGGTGGAGCCGGTGGCAGGCTCCGCCAAATTGCAGCGTCTGCAGCAATGGCTGGTACCGCGGCGCGGCCAGGCGAGCATCGTCTACGTGACTCAGCAGAAGACTGCCGAGCAGGTGGCCGAGCGCCTGGCGCGGGACGGTCTGGCAGTCAGCGCCTACCACGCCGGCATGGCCCATGAGGTGCGCGAGTCGATCCAGCGCCGCTTCATGGCCGGCGAGTTGGAGTGCATTGTCGCCACCATCGCCTTCGGCATGGGCATCGACAAGCGCGACATCCGTAACGTGGTGCACTTCGACCTGCCCAAGTCGGTGGAGAACTACAGCCAGGAAATCGGCCGCGCCGGACGCGATGGCCAGGCTTCGGACTGCCTGGTGCTGGCCAGCCGCGACGGTCTCAGCGTGCTGGAGAACTTCGTTTATGGCGATACGCCAGAGCGCTCTGGCATTCGTGCGGTGCTCGACGACCTGCGCGCAGTCGGCACGGGCGGGCAATGGGAGCTGATGCTCAATCAGCTGTCCGAGCTGAGCAATATCCGTGCGCTGCCGCTCAAGACCCTGCTGGTGCAGCTGGAGCTGCGCGGCATCATCGCGCCACGTTATGCCTACTTTGCCGAGTATCGCTTCAAGTTGTTGCTTGATGATCAGGCCTTGCTGGCACAGTTCGAAGGCGAGCGGCGTCAGTTCGTCGAGGCCATCCTGGCCTGCTCGAAACGGGCGCGCACTTGGTCGACCCTGGATTTCGACGCCCTGTATCAACAGTACGGTGCCGAACGTGCGCGGGTGGTCAAGGCGTTGGATTACTTCCAGGAAAGGGGGTGGCTGGAGCTGGAAAGCAAGCAGATGACCGAAGTCTATGCCGTGCTCGATGGCGACTTCGATGTCGATGCCCTGGCCCATGATCTGCACGCGCACTTTCGTGCCCACGAGGCCAGCGAGATTGCCCGTATCCAGGCCATGCTCGGTTTGTTCGAGAGCCACGAATGCCTGAGCCGGCGCCTGGCGTTGTACTTTGGTGACGAACAGGCACCCGAGCGCTGCAGGCATTGTTCGGTGTGCCGGGGCCAGGTCGCGACCTTGCCGCAGCCGCCGGAATTACCGCCCTTGAGCGGTCGCGACGCCCAGGCGTTATGCGCCGCCTTCGTCGAGAAGCACCGGCAATACGCCGGGCACGACCCGAGCCACGAGTGCCTGACGCGTTTTCTCTGCGGGGTGACCACGCCATTGTTCACCAAGCTCAAGGCACGCCAGTTGGCCGGCTTCGGCGCGCTTGAGGATTACCCCTATGCCGAAGTGCGCAACTGGCTATCGTAGGGATGATCGCCTGTGAAATGCCTGGTGCGCACGGCGCACCCTACTGGGCGACGCGTTGGCCTTCGGCCAGTGTCCAGTCCACCAGTTCGCGGGACAATTGATCGGCAGCCTTGCCGAACGCAGTAACTACTGCGGTAATCGAGGTATCGCCTGCTGCCTGGCTGACGCTGAAGCGGCGGCTGGCGATGATCTTCTGGCTGCGCGTATCCACCAGGTTGACCTCAAGACGGATCAGCGCGTACGGGATACCGTCACGGTATTCGCTATGGAAGCTGCGCAGATCGCTGACCAGTTCCAGGTCGGCCTGCAGGCGCTGGTCCTCGTTGCTGAGCGCCTGAATCCGGCCATCATCCTGAAATGCATCGAGCAGTCGCGCACGCAACAACTGTGGCGTGCGCTCGCTCCAGCGCACGCCTTGATAGGTGTTTACTCGTCCGGGTTCGGGCAGCACGACGATACGTGTACCGTCTAGCAACTGGTTGCTGACCGGGCTGTTGACCCGCAGCGACCAGTCGACACGCTGTGTCTGTGCCGGCAGCGTCGTGGCCGGTAGCAGGTAGATATCCAGCGGTTCGCTCTGCGGCAAGATCGAGCAGGCGCCGAGCAGGGCGGCGGCCAGCAACAGGGTAAGACGCTTCATGGTTGGAACTCCTTGATGCTGTCGCTGCGCAGCAGGTAGCCACTGGGGTCCTGTTCCAGGCGACGGGAGAAACTGCGCAGGGTACCGAGGGTGTCGCGCAGTTCGCCAATCGCCGGGCCCAGCTCGCCAAGCCCCTGCATGCCGTTGTCCAGCGCGCTGCGATTGCTTTCCAGCAGTTGCTCGATGGTTTGGCTGCTGCGTTCCAGCGAGACCATCAGGCGTTCGGCGCTTTCCAGCACCTGGCTGCCCTGGCTGTCGAGCAACTGATTGGCGTTCTTCATCAGTGCGGCGGCTTCACGTGTGGCGGCGCTGGTCTGGCGCAGGGCTTCGCCCAGTTCTTCACGCTGGTCGGCGATGCCGGCGGTGGCCTGCTCGAGGTTTTCCAGGGTGCGTGACACACGCTCGGCGTTTTCGCGCGAGAGCATGCGGTTGGCGCGGTTGAGCAGGCGGGTGATGTTGCTGACCAGGTCCTCGCCGTTGGCCATCAGCCGTGATAACGGCGATCGGTCGGCGATGATGATGCCGGGTTGGCCGTCCTTGCCCTCCAGTGGTGGGCTCTCGGGGCTGCCTCCGTGCAACTGTATGACTGCCAGGCCGGTGATGCCGGTGATAGCCAGGCGGGCACGGGTGTCCTGCTTGATCGGTGTGCCACCGACGATACGGATGCGCGCGCGCACCGTGCGTGGATCGTCGGGGTCGAGGCCGAGGCGGATCACGTCACCGACCTTGATGCCGCTGTACTGCACCGCACTGCCCTGCGATAGGCCGCTGACCTCCTCGTTGAAGATCACTTCGTAA